>NZ_JAIZ01000438.1 GCF_000710465.2 Kitasatospora sp. MBT63
CCCGCCACCGGCCGGGCGGTTCACCACCCGGCCCGACGGGTAGGGCAATGCGGCAAAGACCGCGATGAAGGGTGGAGCCGAGCATGTGGAAACTGACGTTGATCGTGGGCGTCGGGGTCGGATACGTCCTGGGCGCCCGAGCCGGCCGGCAGCGGTACGAGCAGCTGGCCGGCGCGGCCCGGCAGTTCTCCCAGAACCCCAAGGTCCAGGACGCCGCCGGGAAGGCCAAGCAGCAGGCCGGAGCGGTGGCGGGCCGGGCGGCCGGCGCGGTGGCGGACCGGGTCGGCGAGAAGCTCCCGGACTCGGTCACCGACCGGGTCCCGTACTTCGCCCGCCGGCAGTCGGCGGACGACAGCTGGGGCACCTTCCGGCCCTGACCGGCCCCGCCGCCGGGGCCCCGGCGGCACCCGTACCGAGTGGGCAACACTTGCCGCGGCGGGCAGCACCGGAGGTGCCCGCTGCGGCATGATCTCGGTATGGCCATCGTCGCGGGCATCGACAGTTCCACCACTCGCACCAGGATCGTCTCGTGCGACTCCGACACCGGCGCCGTCCTGCGGCAGGGGAAGGCCTCCCATCCGCTGCCGGAGGGCGTCGATGCCAGGACCACCGAGGTCGACCCGCAGGCCTGGCTGCACTCGCTCGGCGACGCCGCCGCCGGCGGCCTGCTCGAGGGTGTCCGGGCGATCGGCGTCAGCGCCCAGCAGCACGGGCTGATCGGGCTGGACGCGGGCGGCGTACTGGTCCGCCCGGCACTGCTGTGGAACGACCCCCGCTCGGCCGGCGCCGCCGCCTCGCTGCTGGACGCGCTGGGCGGCCCGGGCCCGTGGGTGGAGGCCATCGCGGCGGTGCCCGCACCGACGTACACCATCGCCAAGCTGCGCTGGCTGGCCGAGTTCGAACCCACCTCGGCCAAGCGGATCGCCGAGGTGCTGCTGCCGCACGACTGGCTGGTCTCCCAGCTGCTCGGCAGCCCCAAGCGGCGCACCACCGACCGCGGCGACGCCTCCGGCACCGGCTACTGGTCGCCGATCACCGGCGAGTACCGGCAGGACCTGATCAAGCTGGCGGTCGGCCACGAACTGCGGGTGCCGGACGTGCTCGGCCCGGCCGAACCCGCCGGGCACACCCCCGAGGGCCTGCTGATCTCGGCCGGCACCGGCGACAACATGGCCGCCGCACTGGGCCTGGGCCTCGGCCTCGGGGACGCCGTCGTCTCGCTCGGCGGCAACGGCACCATCTTCGCCGTGCACGACCGGGCGGTGATCGACCCGACCGGTCTGATCTCGTCCTTCGCCGACGCCACCGGCCGCCACCTGCCGATGGTCGCCACCCTCAACGCGGCCCAGGTGCTGCGCTCGACCGCCACCGTGCTCGGCACCGACCTGGAGGGCCTGAGCGCGCTCGCCCAGCAGTCCTCCCCCGGCTCGTACGGCCTGGTGCTGCTGCCGTACCTGGACGGCGAGCGCACCCCCAAGCTGCCGCACGCCGCCGGCACCCTGACCGGCCTGCGGATGGAGTCGATGGCTCCGCAGCACTTCGCCCGGGCGGCCGTCGAGGGCATGCTGTGCAACGTCGCGGACGCCGTCGACGTGCTGCGCTCGCACGGGGTGGCGGTGCGCCGGATCTTCCTGCTGGGCGCGGCCGGGCGGCTCGGGGCGGTGCGGGAGATCGCGCCGCTGGTGTTCGGGTGCCCGGTGGTGATCCCGCCGCCGGGCGACCACGCGGCCCGGGGCGCGGCCCGGCAGGCCGCCTGGGCGCTGGCCGGCACCCCCGAACCGCCGCACTGGGAGCTGCCCGAGGTCACCACCCTGGTACCGGACCAGGAGCACGACCTGGCGGTCGGCAACGCGGTGCGCCAGCAGTACGCGGCGGTCCGCGACCAGACGTACCCGGAGGTCAAGGGCTGAGCCGCCCGGGGCCGCCGCGCGCGGGCGCCGAGGATGCGTCAGGAGCGGGGCGGTGGCAGCGTGGGAGTTCCCTGCCCGGCAAGTGAAAGGGATCTCGGATGGCGCTGCACAAGGGCGACGGCGATGAACGCCGACTGTCCCTCAGCCCGCTCCAGGGCGTGCTCGACCTGCTCGGTTCGATGGCCGCCGCCCCACCGGTGCACCGGCTCTCGGACAATCCGGTGCTGCCCGCCGTGGCCTACCAGCTGATCCACGACGAGCTGATGCTGGACGGCAACGCCAAACTCAACCTGGCCACCTTCGTCACCACCCAGATGGACGATTACGCCGGGCGGCTGATGGCGGAGTGCCGCGACAAGAACATGATCGACAAGGACGAGTACCCGCAGACCGCCGAGCTGGAACGGCGCAGCGTGGCGATCCTGGCCGACCTCTGGCACGCCCCCGACCCGGACCAGGCGGTCGGCTGCTCCACCACCGGCTCCAGCGAGGCCTGCATGCTGGCCGGTCTCGCGCTGAAGCGGCGCTGGATGCGGGCCAACGCCGACCGGTACGCGGCCGGGGCCCGGCCGAACCTGGTCATGGGCATCAACGTCCAGGTCTGCTGGGAGAAGTTCTGCAACTTCTGGGAGGTGGAGGCCCGGCTGGTGCCGATGTCCGGCGACCGGCTCCACCTGGACGCCGAGCAGGCCGTCGCCCACTGCGACCGGGACACCATCGGCGTGGTCGGCATCCTGGGCTCCACCTTCGACGGCTCCTACGAGCCCATCGCGGAGATCTGTGCCGCCCTGGACGACCTCCAGAAGCGCACCGGACTGGACGTCCCGGTCCACGTCGACGGCGCGTCCGGGGGCATGGTGGCGCCCTTCCTCGACCCCGAGCTGGTGTGGGACTTCCGGCTGCCCCGGGTCGCGTCCATCAACACCTCCGGCCACAAGTTCGGCCTGGTCTACCCGGGCGTCGGCTGGGCGCTGTGGCGGGACAAGGCGGCGCTGCCGGACGAGCTGGTCTTCAAGGTCAACTACCTGGGCGGCGACATGCCGACCTTCGCGCTCAACTTCTCCCGGCCCGGCGCCGAGGTGGTCGCCCAGTACTACGTCTTCCTGCGGCTCGGCCGCGAGGGCTTCCGGATGGTGCAGCAGGCCTGCCGGGACGTCGCCACCTACCTGTCCGGGGAGGTCGAGCGGCTGGGCTTCCAGCTGCTCACCAAGGGCGACGAGCTACCGGTCTTCGCGTTCACCACCCGGGAGGGCGAGAACTTCGACGTCTTCGACGTCTCGCGCCGCCTGCGCGAGCGCGGCTGGCAGGTGCCCGCGTATACCTTCCCGGACGACCGGACCGACCTGTCGGCGCTGCGGATGGTGTGCCGCAACGGCTTCTCCCGGGACCTCGCGGACCTGCTGCTGGAGGACCTCGAACGGCTGCTGCCCGAGCTGCGCAACCAGCCCGCTCCGCTCAGCACCATGGGCGTCGAGGCGCGCAGCGCGTTCCACCACTGACCCGCACGGCGCCGGCCGGCGGCGGCCGCTCAGTCCAGGTAGCCGCGCAGCTGGTCGGCGCAGACGTGGGCGCGCAGCTTGGCGAGCGTCTTGGCCTCGATCTGGCGGATCCGCTCCCGGGTGACGCCGAACAGCCGGCCGATCTCCTCCAGGGTGCGCGGCAGGCCGTCGCCGAGGCCGTAGCGCAGCTGGACGATCTGCCGTTCGCGCTCGCCGAGGGTGGCCAGGACCGCCTCCAGGTGCTCGCGCAGCAGCAGGAAGGCGGCGCTCTCCACCGGTGAGGCGGCGTCGGCGTCCTCGATCAGGTCGCCGAGCGCGACGTCCTCCTCCTCGCCGATCGGGGTGTGCAGCGAGACCGGGTCCTGGGCCAGCCGCAGCACCTCCCGGATCCGCTCGGGCGGTAACTGGAGCACCAGGCCGACCTCGGCGGGGGTCGGCTCGTGGCCGTACTCCTGGATGAGGGCGCGCTGCACCCGCAGCACCCGGTTGATCAGTTCCACCACGTGCACCGGCACCCGGATGGTGCGGGCCTGGTCGGCCAGTGCCCGGCTCATCGCCTGCCGGATCCACCAGGTGGCGTAGGTGGAGAACTTGTAGCCCCGGGTGTAGTCGAACTTCTCGACCGCCCGGATCAGGCCGACGTTGCCCTCCTGGATGAGGTCGAGCAGGGTCAGGCCGCGCCCGACGTAGCGTTTGGCGACCGAGACCACCAGGCGGAGGTTGGCCTCGATCAGACGGCGTTTGGCGATCCGGCCGAGCACCACCAGGCGGTCCAGCTCGTCGGCCAGCGCCGGGTCGCCGCCCGGTGACGGGTCGCCGGGCCGCGGGCCGCCGGCCGCGGCGCGGTCCAGCGCCTCCTCGGCGAACAGGCCGGCCTCGATCTGGCAGGCCAGCTCGACCTCCTCGGCGGCGGTGAGCAGCCGGACCCGGCCGATCTCGCGCAGGTACTGGCGCAGCAGGTCGGCGGCGGCGCCCGAGGCCTCGTCCGGGGTGACGGCGGCCCGCCGTGCGGGGCCGGGGTGTCCGGGCCCGGGGTCCGGCGGCTCGGACAGGTCGGGGTCGGACAGGTCGGGGTCCGCCGGTTCGGCGTCGGCGGCTTCCGGGTCGGCGGGTTCGGGGCCGGGGGTGAGGTCCTGGTCCGGGGCGGGCCGCTCGGCGGCGGGCGGCCCGGCCTGGGCCGGGACCCGTACGGCGGCCTGCGGCTGGCGGACGGCGGCGAGCTCCACGGGCATCCTCCACGGCCGTGGCGGCGCTGGGGGGACGCCGCACCACAAGGGATGGGATACCCAGCGGTGCGCCCCGCGCCACCCCCGGCGGCGGACCGGATGGCGCGGGCCGGTGGTGAAGGGCCCGGGATCAGAGCGCGGCCGCGCCCCGGGAGCGGAGCTGCTGGGCGTACTGCTGCAGGGCCCACAGCTCGCTCTGCACCGCGTGCAGCTGCTCGGGGGTGGCCCGGCTGCCGAGCCGCTGCAGGTGGGCGCGGGCCTCGCCGACCCGGCGGTCGACGGCCTGCAGCCGCAGCTTGACCAGGAACTCCCCGGCGTAGATCTCGTCCGCCTTGCGGCGGGAGCGGATCGGTTCGACGGTCAGCTCGGTGACCAGACCGCGGACCTGGTCGTCCGGGCTGGCCTCGCGGACCGCGGTGGTGAAGTCGGGCAGCGCGGCGCCGTACGCGGCGCCGCCGGCCGAGCCGATCGCCCGGCGGACGGCGGCGTACGGCGGGGTGGGGAACTCCTCCTCGCCGTACTGGTCGAAGGCCGGGCTGACCAGGTCGGGGTGCTGGAGGGCGAGCTTGAGCAGCTCGCGCTCGACGAACTGCGCCGGGTCGCGCGGGTTCAGCCGGAAGGCCGGACGCGGCGGCTGGACCGGTGCGGCGGGCTCCTGGCGGCGGGTGGGCCGCTGGGCGGCGTTCTGCTGGTTCTCGCGCTGCCAGCGGGCCAGCTGGCCGATCCGGCGGACCACGAACTGCTCGTCCAGGATGCCGAGCATGCCGGCCAGCTGGACGGCGTACTCGTGCTGGATCGAGCGGTCCTTGATCTTCACGATGATCCCGGCGGCCTCCTCCAGCGCGGCCGCGCGGCCCTCCGCGGTGTCCACCCGGTGCCGGGCGACCGCCGAGCGCAGCGCGAACTCGAAGAGCGGGACGGGGTGTTCGATCAGTTCCCGGACGGCGTCGTCGCCCTTGGCGAGGCGCAGCTCGCAGGGGTCCATGCCGCCGGGGGTGATCGCGATGGAGGTGCGGGCGGCGAACTTCTGGTCGTCCTCGAAGGCCCGCAGGGCGGCCTTCTGGCCGGCCGCGTCGCCGTCGAAGGTGAAGACCGTCTCGCCGCGGTAGGCGGAGGTGTCCATCAGCAGCCGACGGATGATCTTGACGTGGTCCTCGCCGAAGGAGGTGCCGCAGGTGGCCACCGCCGTGGTGACGCCCGCCAGGTGACAGGCCATCACGTCGGTGTAGCCCTCGACCACCACGGCCCGGCCGGACTTGGCGATCTCCTTGCGGGCCAGGTCGATGCCGTACAGCACCTGGGACTTCTTGTAGAGCGGCGTCTCGGGGGTGTTCAGGTACTTGGGCCCGGTGTCGTCCTCGCGCAGCCGGCGGGCGCCGAAGCCGACCACCTCGCCGCCGGAGTCCCGGATCGGCCAGACCAGCCGGCCCCTGAACCGGTCGATCAGCCCGCCGCGCTGGCCCTGCGAGGCGAGGCCGCCGAGCAGGATCTCCTTGTCGGTGAAGCCCTTGCCGCGCAGGTAGCGCACCAGGTGTTCCCAGCCCACCGGGGCGTAGCCGACCCCGAAGTGCTGGGCGGCGGCCTCGTCGAAGCCGCGCTCGGCCAGGAACCGCCGGCCGATCTCCGCCTCCGGCGAGCCGAGCTGTTCCCGGAACCAGGCGGCGGCCACCTTGTGCGCCTCGACCAGCCTGGTCCGCTCGCCCTGCTGGTGGCGGGGCGAGTAGCCGCCCTCCTCGTACCGCAGGGTGATGTTGGCCTGGGCGGCCATCCGCTCCACGGCCTCGGCGAACGAGCAGTGCTCGATCTTCATCAGGAACGAGATGGTGTCGCCGCTCTCGCCGCAGCCGAAGCAGTGGTAGACGCCCTTGCCGGGGTGCACGTAGAACGAGGCGGACTTCTCGTCGTGGAACGGGCAGACGCCCTTGAGCTGGGCACCGCCGCCGTTGGTCAGCTGGACGTAGTCGCCGACGACCGCGTCGATGGGCAGCGCGTTGCGCACTGCCTGCACATCTTCATCCCTGATCCGACCGGCCACCCTGGAAGTTTACGCACGGCCGTCAGGCGTTCGGCCCCGCCTTCTCGACCAGCCGGGCGTGCAGGGCGAACGCGGAGGCGTCGGTGAGGGTGGCGATCTGGTCGACCACCGCCCGCAACGCCGCCCGGTCGTCCTCGGCCTCCTCGTACAGCGCGGCGAAGACCGGGTCCAGCCCGTACGGCGCGGTGCGGGTGAGCGCCTCGGCCAGCTCCGCGATCACGATCCGCTGGCGGGTGCGCAGCTGGGCCTGCTCGTCGCGCTGCATCACGTACCGGACGGCGACCGCCTTGAGCACCGCGCACTCCAGCCGGACCTCGGCGGGCACCACCAGCTCGGCCGCGTACCGGGTGAGCGGGCCGGGGCCGTAGCGGGCCCGGGTGGCCTGCTCGGCGGCCAGGCAGAACCGGCCGATCAGCTGGCTGGTGAGGTCCTTGAGCCCGGCGCGGGCGCGGGCCGAGCCGTCGTACGTCCGGGGCCACCACTCCTGGCGCTGGAGCCGGTCCAGCGCCTCGGCCAGCTCGGCGGCGGACGCGTCGGGGGCGTACCGTTCGGCGATCTTGAACAGTTCGGCGCGCTCGTCGGCCGAGCGCAGCGCCGCCGGGTCTATGTGGCCGGCCTGGAGGCCGTCCTCGACGTCGTGGGTGGAGTACGCCACGTCGTCGGACCAGTCCATCACGGTGGCCTCGAAGCACTTGCGGCCCTCGGGGGCGCCGGTGCGCAGCCAGCGGAAGACCGGCAGGTCGTCGGCGTAGACGCCGTACTTGGTGGAGTCCGGGTCGGTCGGGTGCCCGCCGCGGGTCCACGGGTACTTGGTGGCGGCGTCCAGCGCGGCGCGGCTCAGGTTGAGGCCGACGCTGCGGCCGGGCCAGGGGGCCAGCCGGGCCGGGGCCTCGTCCAGCGGGGCGAAGCGCTTGGGCTCCAGGCGGGTCAGGATGCGCAGCGACTGCGCGTTGCCCTCGAAACCGCCGCAGGCCGCGGCGGCCTGGTCGAGCGCCTCCTCGCCGGTGTGCCCGAACGGCGGGTGGCCGATGTCGTGCGCCAGGCAGCCGGCCTCCACCAGGTCCGGGTCGCAGCCGAGCGCGGCACCGAGCTCCCGGCCGACCTGGGCGCACTCCAGCGAGTGGGTCAGCCGGGTCCGGGAGAAGTCCGCGCGCATCGGGGCGACGACCTGGGTGGTGCCGGCCAGTCTGCGCAGGGCCGCGGAGTGCAGGACCCGGGCGCGGTCGCGCTGGAAGGCGGTGCGGCCGGGCCGCTTGTCCGGCTCGGGCACCCAACGTGCCTCGGCCTGCGGGTCGTACGGGGCGGTGCGGTGCGCGGTGTCGTCCATATGACAGTCACCGTACGCCGACGGGCCGACATCGCGCCGGTGCGCCGCGCTATCGCCAGGGCGTGCGGACGGTGAACAACCGTCGCCCTCACAGCTGCCCGGCGGCGGGCGCGCGACGCCTCCGGGGAGCGGGCGGGTACGGGCGCGGGTGCCGGCGGCACGGACCCACGTGGGTCAGCTGGTGGCGGCGAGCAGGGCCGGCGGGTGCGCGGGGAGGCGGGCGGCGGCGGCCGCGTAGCGGGCCAGCAGCAGGCGGACCAGGAGGGGGTGGGCTCCCAGGGGCGCGGTGGCCGGGCCGTCCCAGGCGGCGGCCGCGAGCCGGGCGAAGTCCCCCGGCGCCGTGAAGTACCCCGCCACCGCGACCGGTCCGGCCCCCAGCGCCGCCAGA
>NZ_JAIZ01000439.1 GCF_000710465.2 Kitasatospora sp. MBT63
CCCCGAGAGGACCCACCCATGAACACCGCCCCCGGCCAGCGCACCCCCGTCACCACCGTCGGCTGGAGCCTCGGCGACATCGCCGTACGCCGCGTCGACGAGATCGAGCTGCCGCGTCAGACCGGGCCCTGGCTGCTGCCGGCCGCCACCAAGGAGGTGCTGGACGAGGTGCCGTGGCTGCGCCCGGACTTCGCCGACGCCGAGGTCCCGCGGCTGGCCAGCCACAGCTTCGCCGTGTCGGCCGGCGGGCTGCGGATCATCGTGGACACCGGCATCGGCAACGACAAGACCCGCGCCAACCCGGCCTGGAACGGTCTGGGCACCGACTTCCTGGACCGCCTGACGGCGGCCGGATTCCCGCCCGAGTCCGTGGACCTGGTGATCACCACGCACCTGCACACCGACCACGTCGGCTGGAACACCCGGCTGGTCGGCGGGGACTGGGTCCCCACCTTCCCGAACGCCCGCTACCTCACCAGCCGCACCGAGTGGGACCACTGGGCCGCCACCGACCTCGACGAGGCCCGCACCCAGATGTTCCGCGACTCCGTCCACCCCGTGCGCGACGCTGGGCAGTACGACGTCGTGGACGTGCCCGAACAGGGCCACGAGGTGGCGCCCGGCGTCCTGCTGGTCCCCGCCCCGGGCCACACCCCGGGACAGGTCGCCGTCCAGTTGCGCGGCAGCGGCCGCCGGGCGCTGATCACCGGCGACAGCATCCACCACCCCGTGCAGCTGTCCCACCCCCACGTGCACAGCTGCGTCGACATCGACCCCGCCGAGGCGATCCGCACCCGCGGCCGGCTGCTCGACGGCCTGGCGGACACCGAGGACCTGCTCCTGGGCACCCATTTCCCGCATCCCACGGCCGGCACCGTCCGCCGCCTGGACCGCCGCTACCGGCTGCACGCGGAGTTCGGCAGCGAGCTCTGACACCACGGCGGGTGGGCGGCGGCCTCCGGGCCGCCGCCCACCGCGGCACGCGCCCGCCAGGGCGCGTTTGCAAAGTCGCGTCGGATCAGGCCGCGGCGTTGGGCGCCCGGCTGGGCGTGCGCCCGGATCGCCCTCGTACTGGGTCGTACTTGGGTGATTCGGGCGTGCGTCCAGCCGGGATGCGCGGCGTCGCGGACCCGGCGGGGCTTTGCAAACGCGCCCTACGGCCGCGGGGGACATTCCGCCGGGATCGGAGGAGCATCGAAGGCGACGACGCAGGCACGGCGCGCCCCCTGGCCGCAGCGGCGGCACCCGGCGCCGCCGGACCGATCCGAGGAGGAAGGCCATGATCGTCGACTGTGCGCACTACCTCGACGGTCGTCGCCAGCACGAGGGGCCGATACCGCTCGAGCAGGCGGCCGCCCGCTGCGCACAGGGCGGGTTCGTCTGGCTGGGGCTCTTCGAACCCGGCCCCGAGGAACTGGCCGAGGTGCGCGCGAGCTTCGGCCTGCACGAACTCGCCGTCGAGGACGCCCAGGCCTTCCACCTGCGTCCCAAGGCCGAGCAGTACGAGGACGGGACCGAGCTGATCATCCTGCGTACCGCGCGCTACGACGACGGGTCCGAGGAGGTCGACACCGGCGAGATCAGCATCTTCCTCGCGGAGCACTTCGTGATCGCCGTCCGCCAGGGCATCGCCAGCGAGCTGGCCGGCGCCCGCAGCCGGCTCGAACAGCGTCCCGAACTGCTGCGGACCGGCAGCGCCTCCACCCTCTGGGCCATCCTGGACCAGGTCGTCGACAGCTACGCACCCGTCGTCGCCGAACTGGAGCGGGACATCGAGCAGATCGAGGCGACCGTGTTCTCCGGGACCGTCGCCCCGACCGAACGGATCTACTTCCTCCGCCGCGAGGCCACCGACTTCTACCGCGCCGTCCACCCCCTGCTCGCCGTCCTGACCCGCCGCCTCCAGCCCGGCAAGTCACCGCCCGCGCTGCTGCCGTACTTCCGTGACGTGCACGACCACCTGCTGCTGGTCAACGAGGAGGTGGCGGCCCAGCGCGACCTGCTGGCCACCGTCCTGGAGGCCAACATCGCGGTGATCTCGGTCGAGCAGAACCGGATCAACCTCCGCCAGACCGCCACCATGGAGCGGCTGACGATCCTCGCGAGCGTCTTCCTCCCGCTGTCCTTCGTGGTCGGGTTCTTCGGGCAGAACTTCGCCTGGCTGGTCAGGAACATCAACAGCTTCACCGCCTTCCTCACCCTCGGCATCGGCGGTCTGCTGCTCCCCTGTCTGCTGCTCTTCCTGTGGCTGCGCCGCCGGCGCGGCCACACCGCCCCGCCCGCGCCGGAGGTGACGGCCGTCCCCACCGGCCCGCCGCCCGCGTCCGCCCGTGGCGGCCGGGCCGAGCGGCACACGGGATGACCGCGGGATGCCCCCGGCAGGAGCCCTGCATCCCGGGCCTTGCGGTGCTGACCGTGTGTCAGACTCGTTGGTATGGGCCACTTCGACGCGATACCGCCCCGTGAACCGTCGCCGCGCCGCAGGCGGCCCGCTCTGCCGGCCTGGTCGCGGCCGGACGGCGTGATGCCGGTGAGCCTGCCGCTGGGCCGGTTCCTGGTGCGCACGCCGTGGCTGGTGGTCTTCGCCGACGGGCTGCGGGTTCTCCCGACCGGGTTCGAGTTCGCGCTGCACGTCCGCCGGGACCTTCGGCCGCGCGACGTCGCGCGCGGCGAGGCGGTCGACTGGCAGCCGCCGTTCGTCCAGGAGCACGACAGCGAGGACCAGTTGCGTTTCGGGGTGCTCTTCCCGGACGGCCGCCGGGCCGTCGCGCAGCAGGGCTGGTCGGTGGAGTGGCGTACGCCCGAGGGGCCGCGGCCGCCGGTGATCGCCCCGCAGGACGGTTCCGGATCGTGGGACCACTGGGACCAGAGTTTCTGGGTGTGGGGCCTCCCGGCCGGGGGCCCGATCACCGTCTTCTACTCCTGGGCCGAGGAGGGGGTGCCGGAGACCCGGTTCGAGCTCGACGGGGACGCCCTACGCGCGGCGGCCGCCGAGACCCTGGTGTTCTGGCCGGAGCCGGAGCCGGAGCCGGAGCAGGACGCGGAGCCGGAGCAGGACTGACCGGCGCCCGGCCGGTCGTGGTGGTCGTCCGCCGCCCGATCGGCCGACCGGGCGGGCCGGTACCGGATGTCCTCAGGCGTCCGGCGGCAGGTCGGCGAGGGCTTCGCCGAGGGCGAGTTCGAGCGGGCCCCGGGTCTGCAGGCCGCGCCGGAACAGGGCGGCGGTGCGCCGCTGGGCGTCCTCGGCCCGGACGAGCTGTTGGAACAGGGCGGCGTCCGCCCGGACGTCGGCGGGGGTCGGCAGGCTGATGGCGTTGACCGCGGCCTTGGCCGCGGTCAGGCCGTCGCGGGGGAAGGCGGCGAGGCGGGCGGCCAGGCCGGCGACGAACGCGTCGAGGTCTGCGTCGGGCAGGGCGCGGTTGATCCAGCCGTAGCGTTCGGCCAGGTCGGCGTCGAAGTCGGCGGAGCCGAGCAGGACTTCCAGGGCCCGGCCGCGGCCGAGCAGGCGGGTGAGGTGCTGGATCGCGCCGGCGCCGGGGGGCGCGCCGATGCCGACCTCGGGCTGGCCCAGCACGGCCGTCTCGCGGGCGGCGAACCGCATGTCGCAGGCGAGCAGGAACTCGCTGCCCGCCCCCCGGGCGCGGCCGCGCAGCTTGGCGATGGTGACGACGGGCAGCAGGCTCAGCCGGCGGAACAGCATGCCGAGGGAGGCGTCACCGGGGCCGCCGCTCTTCGCGGCCTCGGCGGTGTACTCGGCGACCTTCGTCAGGTCGACGTGCGGGAGGAAGAAGTCGGCGTCCGCGCTGCCGAAGACCACGACGGCGGGTGCGTCCGGGCGCGCGAGATCGTCGAGCAGGGTGACCAGATCACGGACGACCTCCGGCCCGATCAGGTTCATCGGTGGCGCGTCGAACGTCGCGGAGAGCACTGCGCCCTCCAGCACGGTGTCGATGGTCTCGTACGGTCCGGTCATGGGGTTCCTCCGTGCTCGGGACCTGCGATCAGCTGCCGAGCCCGCGGGCGGGGATCGGGGATCGGACGCAGCCGTGCGGGCGGGCGGCGTCCGACGGGGCGAGGGCGCCTGCGGGGCCGGGGAGACAGGTGACGATCATGGTGACGGCGGCGAGCGCCGGCGCCGCCCGCGTACGTGTCATGCCGCACTATGTGCGGACGGACCCGGCCGAACCGGGCAGGACACTCGGCACGGTCCTCCGTCCGGCGCACCGCCGCGGCCGTCCGCGCCATGCACCGTCGAGATGGTCCGCAAACATCCGACCGCGCAAGATCACCGCATCGGGCTAACCCGGAGCGGCTTCCAGGCCCAACCGGCCGTACCGGCGGCAAGCTTGATCCCGGCGACGAACGGAGGCGCGGATCGCCCGGGCTCCGTCATGTCCGCCCCCGGTCACAGCTGATATGGACGTGTGCCGGTGACCGCTCTTGTGAACTCTTAATCGAAGGGGAGCCCGCCCGATGACGGTGGACACCAGCCAGGCGCTCGCGGAGCCGACCGGACAGAGCAGTCTGAGCACTGCGGCTGCCCGCAACCTTGCCTCCACCAAGAAGTCCGCTCCGCAGATGCAGGAGATCACCTCCCGCTGGCTGCTGAAGATGCTCCCCTGGGTGGAGACCCAGGGCGGTACCTACCGGGTCAACCGGCGACTGACGTACACCGTCGGGGACGGGCGGATCGACTTCGTCCAGGACGGTGCCCGGGTCCGGCTGATCCCCCGTGAGCTCGGCGAACTCGCCGTGCTGCGCGGTTTCGACGACCTTGCCGTGCTCACCGCGCTCGCCGACCGCTGCGTGCAGCGGGACTTCCGGGCGGGTGAGGTGCTGGCCGAGCGCGGCGCGCCCGCCGAGCAGATCCACCTGATCGCCCACGGCCGGATCAGGCAGACCTCGGTCGGCCAGTACGGCGACCCGGTGGCCGTCGCGGTCCTCGCCGACGGCGACCACTTCGGCGAGCACGCCCTGCTGGACGCCGGGGCGAGCTGGGAGGCCACCGCCACCGCCGAGACCGCCGGCACCCTGCTCACCCTGGCCCGCGCCGACTTCGACGCCGTGCTGGCCTCGGCGCCGGAACTGCGCTCGCACGTCGAGCACTTCAGCGCGATTCCGCAGCAGCGGCAGAACAAGCACGGCGAGGCCGAGATCGCCATGTCGGCCGGCCACACCGGCGAGGCGCAGCTCCCCGGCGCCTTCGTCGACTACGACCTCAACCCGCGGGAGTACGAACTCTCCATCGCGCAGACCGTGCTGCGGGTCCACACCAGGGTCGCGGACCTCTACAACGAGCCGATGAACCAGACCGAGGAGCAGCTCAGGCTCACCATCGAGGCGCTGCGCGAGCGCCAGGAGCACGAGCTGATCAACAACCGCGAGTTCGGCCTGCTCCACAACGCGGCCTTCAAGCAGCGGATCCAGACGTACTCCGGTGCGCCGACCCCCGACGACCTGGACGAACTGCTCTGCCGCCGGCGGGGTTCCCGGTTCTTCCTGGCCCATCCCCGGGCCATCGCGGCCATCGGCCGGGAGTTCAACGCCCGCGGCCTCTACCCGGACCACGTCGACCTCGGCGGACAGCAGGTCCCGGCCTGGCGCGGCGTGCCGATCCTGCCCTGCAACAAGATCCCGATCAGCGAGGAGAACACCACCTCGATCCTGGTGATGCGTACCGGGGAGGACAGGCAGGGCGTCATCGGTCTGCACCAGACCGGTCTGGCGGAGGAGTACGAGCCGGGCCTGTCGGTGCGGTTCATGGGCATCGACGAGAAGGCGATCATCTCCTACCTCGTCACCACGTACTTCTCGGCGGCGATCCTGGTGCCCGACGCGCTCGGCGTGCTGGAGAACGTGCAGATCGGCCAGCGGCGCGGCTGAGGCGGCTGACGCGGCACGGTCCCGGGCGGGCACCGCCCGTCCTCGGCCCGGCCCCGGCGTGCCCGGGATCCGGGCCGTCCCACCACCTCACCAAGGAGCCACGGATGCCCGTTCCCTCACCTCCCCCCGAGCGGCCGGACCCGCCGTCCGCGGCGCCCGGCCCCGGACCCGCTCCCGGGGGCGGCGCCCTGCCGGGGCCGGCGGCGCTCGTCCGCCCGGCCGTGGC
>NZ_JAIZ01000440.1 GCF_000710465.2 Kitasatospora sp. MBT63
ACAACCTCACTCTCACCAGTGAAGATCACCAACAGCATCCACCGTGGCGGCACGGGGCGTGTTGTGCGTCTACGGTGATCCCGGGCACGGGAAGTCGCTGGCGGTCCACCAGGCACTGCGGTTGCTGCCTCGCCGTCTTCCCGTCCAACGGGTTCAAGTCCCGGTGAAGCCGGCATTGCCTCAGCTGCGTGCCGCGCTGCTCAGCGCCTATGGACTGCCGGTCCAGTCCCTGGCCCACCGCACGGAGGCAGCCGACCGCGCGCTGATCGACGCGTTGAAAGACCCAGGTGTGCTGGTGATCGACGATGTCCAGCGCATCGCCGCCCCGGAACTGGACTATCTGCGTCTGCTCGCGGACGTCTCCACGACCAAGGCCTCGCTGGTGCTGTGCGGCGCCGGCGCCGAGCGCACCGTCCAACGGGCGCCTGCCCTGGCTTCCCGAGTCCTGACCTGGCATCACATGCCACGGCTGGAGCCGTCCCAAGTCCCCGGCGTGCTGCGCCTGTTCCACCCACTGTGGGACACGGCCGCCGGCGAGGACCTGTCGCACGTGGACGAGACGTATGCGCGGGGAAACCTCCGTACCTGGGCGAAGATCACCTCCCATGTCTATGCCGCCGGGGCCCGCAGTCCCTCGCTGGCCGTAGACCGTGACCTGATGACGTGGGCCTGCTCCCGCTTGGGCCCCAACCTCTGACCACATTCCACCTGTCGCCGCCGCGAGACACAGCGGGAGGGACCCCGATGGACACGAGCAGCACCGACGGAGACTTCCTGGAGCCTTCGGCTGCCAAACCCGAGGCTGTCCGTCCTCGATGCGGCGTCGTTGACCGTGCTGCGTGCTCCGGCCGTACGGAACCTGCTGGCCCTGCGCTCCCGTCATGAACTCACCAGCAGCCACGTCCGCTTGACGGCCCAGTGCCTTGGGGTCTCGGAACGCACAGTGTGGCGGTGGCTGGCCGAAGCCGGCGCCAGACCGGACACGGCCGACCGCCCTGGCGCCCGCACGACCACCCGCTTCGAGATCACTCCACAGATCCGGGTGCTGCTGGCCTACTGGCACGGCAACGCCTCGGCGGTCCACCGCGAACTCCTCGCCCGAGCCCACGCCACTACGACCCTTGAAGGCGCCACTGTCGCCGCGGCCTCCGCAGCAGCCGCCACCTGGGACGCCATCCACCCAGCCAGCACCAGCGCTGGCACCGACTCGGGTATAGCCGCCACCGCCGACGCAGCTGCCGTTGACGCCGCGCTCCCACCGTCATCGACCACGCACCCGGCCCGCACGGCGATCCCAGGCGGTGCGCCACCGCACGCGGTCCCCGTCCTGGACCCACCGCCGTCGCTGTCGACGTTCCTGCGCGCGGTGCGCCGAGACCTCACCGCGGGGGAGCGGGCCGGCTACCGCAAGGGCCCTGACGCGGCCCGGGCACGGGACGTGTTCGGCAAACGCCCCCGCACCTGGCGCAACCACACCTGGGAGGGCGACCACGTCCAGGCCCCGCTGCGCGTCGCCGCCGCCGGACGGCTGGTGCGCCCCTACGTCACCTGGTTCATCGACTGCGCGACCAAAGCGATCACCGGCGTCGCGGTGACCCCGGGCACCCCGTCACGGGCCTCGATCCTGGTCGCCCTGCGCTCTGCGGTGCTGCGCACCGGCCCCTACGGTCCCGTCGGGGGCCGGCCGGAGACGGTGCGGATCGACCGCGGCAAGGACTTCCTCTCCGCCACCGTCACCGCCGCATTCACCGCGTTCGGCACCACCGTCGACGACCTGCCCCCCTACAGCCCGCACCTGAAGGGCAGCATCGAGAACCTGAACCGCAGCGCCGCACGGATGCTGTTCGCCGCCCTGCCCGCCCACCGCGCCAAGCAGCCCCGCCGCCGCCCCGACCGGCCGCCCACCGCCCCGGCCATGTCCTTCGAGGACTTCACTGCCGAGGTCCTGGCCTTCGTCACCTGGTGGAACACCCAGCACCACCCCGACGGCCTCCAAGGCCGCACCCCGCTCGAAGCCTGGAACCAGGACCCCACACCGCTCACCGAAATCCCCGCGAGCGACCTGTGGTCGTTCACCCTCGAAAGCGACGCCCGCACCCATGTCATCACCAGCCACGGCGTCCGCTTCAAGAGCCGCGACTACCTCGCCGACTGGATGACCGGCCAAGCTGGCCGCCAAGTCCAGGTCCGGTACATGCCCCACCACACCCACGAGATCGAGGTCTGCGACCCCGCCGGCCGCCGCCTGGGCACCGCCCACCTCGCAGACCAAGCCACCCCCGAACAACTCACCGCGCTGCGCCGAGCCCGAGCCCGCCGCGCCGGGCGCCTTCGGGCCGAAGCCAAGGCCGCCGAGCAGCTGCGCCACCAGCGCTTCGCACCCACCACCACCCCGGCACCGCCCCGCCTCCTGGACGCCGTGACCGCGCCCGAGGCGACCCGGGAACTGTC
>NZ_JAIZ01000441.1 GCF_000710465.2 Kitasatospora sp. MBT63
CCGGCACCGGCACCGGCACCGGCACCGGCACCGGCACCGGACAACGAGGCGACCCGGTAGTCCATCGCGCAGACCTGCCACCGCCGCCGACCGAGCCACACCGGCGGCGGGCCCAGGGTCCGGCCGGACGCACCACAGCCCGCCGCGCCGCACGCCGCCGCTCACCCCAGCCCAGCGCGCGGGGGAACGACACCGCAGAGCGCCAACAGCCCGCCGCAGTCGACGAGCAACCGCCCGAGCACGAACAGAAGGAACGTCAGCCATGAGCTTCACCCTCTCGGACATCCACACCGCCGTCACCGAAGGCACCGCGATGACCGCCGACGCAGCGGAGCAGGCGGTCACGGATGACCCGTTCCCGTCCTTCCGCACCACGATCCTGGCGTACCTCATCGCCCCCACCAGCGACTGGAAGGACCGCGAGAGCAACGCCGCACGGCTCCTGGCCGACCAGGGCGACCCGTCGTTCACCTACGACCAGGTCAGCGAGGCGGTCAACCGGGCAGTCGACGACACCGCCCGCCGCGAACACCACGGGGCCAACGATCGCGACTATCTCTTCGTCAACGCCGTCCTGACCCTCGTGGACGAGCCGCAGGCGCAGCTGTCGGACATCGCCGCCTCGGCCTACGGCCAGGACCCCGACACCATCCGCTCCTGGGCGCGCAACGCCGCCTGAGCAGACCCCCACCCCGGCAGGCGCCCGCACTGCCCCGCCTCGGCGGGCGCCTGCCGAGGGCCCCTTGACCCAACGCACAGGAGGCGACATGCCCACCCAGCCCGACACCACCCCGTTCCTGCTCGCACTGCTGGAGCAGATCGACCAGGACGGCCACGTGATGGCCGCCGTGATTCCCCGCCCCAGCGACGCCGACCGGCTGACCTGGGCGTACACCACCGGCCTCAGCGGCCGGCTCGACCTCGAACTCGTCGTCGGCGGGCTCCCCCTTGAGCAGGCCCGCCAGATCCTCGACGACACTGCCGCCGCGCTCACGGCCGTCCCCGACGACGGCACCGCCGTCACCGGCGTCCTGGAGGGCGCGCAGGTGGTGCTCCGCCGGGCCGACGATCCCCGGCCGTTCTCGCTCGTCCGGGAGGTGTACGGGACCGACCCCGGCAACGGCTACTGGCAGGTGATGTGGCCCGACACCGAAGGTCGCTACCCGACCAACCCGGCCTACGACAACAGCCGGCCGCAGCTCCTGCGCTGACGCCACCCGACCTGTGAAACGATCCCTCGCAGGCCGCCCACCTTGAGAGGAAGGAGCAGGACCCCCATGAGCGGGACGACGCCCACCGAGTATCACTGGATCGCCACCCTTCAGTGGGCCCAGGGCGGAAACACCATCACAAGCACGGGCAACGGCACCATCAACGTCACCACGAAGCGGCAGACCGCCTACAACGACGTGCTCGCACACGCGCGCATCCAGATGCAGGTCCCGCTCGATGCCATCACGGCAGTGCTGTTCTTCAGTCTCGAACCCAACGACATGGGCTGATCGGTCGCCAACGTCGCACCGACCACCCGATCCGAGCCCACCTGTCTTGAACGGGTTGTTCTGGCTCCACCTCAACGGCTTCCGCTGGCCCCACCTTCGAACGGTCAGCGGGATGACCGTCTCGCCCGCTACGGGCCCGTTCCTGCTGGCAGCTCTCACCGTTCGGGTGGGGCCAGCGGAAGGCCGTTACAGGCACCTACCCCCACGGCGCGTGAGCTCACGGCGCCCCAAGAGCGCGAGCGCCTGAGCCTCCGCACCGAAGCGAAGTCCGGGCGCCGGCAGGCAGGCACGCACCGGGCGTGCGCCTGCCTTTGGCAGCTCGCCACGCCGCAACCTGCGCACCCCGCGCCCGTGATCATCCGCACCCATGGCCAGTCCCACCGGGAGACGAGCATGAGTTCCGCACACCGCAATCCGTACTTCCCGTACGCATCCAAGGAGGAACGGGATGCCGTGCACGCAATCAGCAGGCGGGCAGCAGAGAAGGCGGCCGAGGTGCGCTCGAAGCTCGGGCGCGATCCGATCGTCCACTACGTCAAGGAGGCGGACCGTCTCATTGGTCGGACGACGTGCTGCCATCTCAAGTTCGAGGACCTGACCGGCTACGACTTCGGGTCGCACCAGCGCTGGCGCTGCACGTGCCCGGAGGTCAGTGCCCGCAGGAAGGCGGCCGACGGGCGGCCGTGACCGGCACCTTTTGCCACCGGACGAATCAAGGTTGCACAGCGACATATATTGCTGTAACTTATTACTTATGACGCACGATGGAGAGCACCCCTTGATCACCTCTGTACACGTCAGCGGCTTCAAGAGCCTCCTCGACCTCCGCCTCGGCCTCCAGCCCCACACCGTCATCACCGGCCGCAGCGGCTCCGGCAAGACCCACCTGTTGGAGGCCGTGACCCTGGTCCAGCGCACGCTGGCATGGGGGATCGACGAGGCCCTCGATTACTCGACCCGGTACGCCCCGGACACGCTGCTCCACCGCACCTCCAGTGGCCGCCAGATCGAGACCGCTGGAGTCCGCATCGAAGGCACTGCGCCCCGGCCCTCCGATGCCTTCCCGGGCGGGCCCGACGGCGGCCCGAACCTCACGATCCAGCTGGTTATCCGCCGCATCGGCCACACCATCGGTCTCGACCGGCAGTACAGCACCATCACCGCGCAGCACAGCACCCCCGGCGGGCAGCCGGCCCCCACGACGATCTCCGTGGAGGACACCGACACGCCCCTGGCCAAGCTCGCCTTCGACCTGGTGAGCGCCTTCGATCTCGACGCGGCGGACCCGGACGTCCCGGGCAACTCGCTCGGGCTCGCCAATCGCCTCCACTGGATGTCGGGCCATGACCACACCGTGCTGCGGGCACACGTCGCGGCGCTGGTGGCGGACGCCATGGACATCCGGGCCTCCGAGGGCCCGGTCAGCCACCCGGAGATCCTGATCCGCAACGTCGGCTGGCTGCCGCTGGCCTCCCTCTCCCGCTTCGAGCGCACCGCGACCGCCGCCCTGATCATCGGGGCGGCCGACGGCAGCGTGTGCGTCGACGACCTGGCCGCCTCCGGCTCCCCGGAGCGGGCTCTCGCCCTCCACCATCGGCTCAGCCACCTGTGCGCGGGCGGCCGGTACCTGGCCACCACCTCGTCCGCGCACGTCGCCTCCGAGCTGGTCAGCGCGCAGACGCCGCTCGTCCACCTCGACGCCGCAAACCGGGTCGGCGGCGGCTCCGAAGCCGCCCGTTCCGTCCACGCGCGCCCTGTGCGCGAGCGGCAGCCCACCGAGGGCTGCGGCGACGTCGCCTCGCCCCGGGCCGTCGTTCGCACCCTGAGCCGGTGAGACCCCGTGGGCTGCCAGGTGCGCCGGCAGCCCGCGCCCCGACGCCCCGACCCCGGCCCCACCGACAAACCCCAGACCGCCCTGACCGAGGAGACCATCCCGATGACCTGCCGCGCCTGCTCGGGAACACACAGCACAGAAGCCGGAGCCGGCCGGTGCGGGGCCGCGCAGCCCGTTCGGGGCGCAGCGGACACCCACGGCGCCGGGGCCGCCGAGCTCCTCCCGGCCTCCCCCTGGACCGGGCGCAGCGTGACCGATGTCGACGGCTCCTGCGCCACTGTCCGCCGCGTCTACCGCGTCGACGACCTGGAGGTGGCCGTGCTCACCTGTGACGAACCGGGGTGCCCGGTCGCCATCACGTGGCAGGCGGTCGACCTCCTCTCCACGACCGAGCAGCCGGCTGCCTTCCCCGACCACGCCGAACACACCCAGGAGCTGACTGCGCTGGAGGCGGCCGTGGTGCGGGGTACGGCCAACCAGTCGCAGGTGGCCCGTTACCGTGAGCTGCGCTCCATGCTCGACCCCTACTCCACGGCCGAGGTGCATCTGCACTGGGCGCTGATCGCCGACGTGGTCGCGGGAGATCAGGTCTCCTACCCTCCCCACCGGGTCCTCGGTACCGTCACAGACCCGGATGCGGTGCCGAACGGCGTGGTCCGCGCCTACATGCGGGTCCGGATCGACGCCGAGCACCTCAAGGACGACCCGGCACTGCGCCGAGCCCACCCCGAGGGCACGGTGCTGCTCTCGGCGGCGACGCTGCATCCCACCCTCGGGCTCCTGTAGGGCCCCGGCCGTTCCAGGCCCCGCGCCGGAGCACGCCGCACCGCAGCGCCTCCGGAGCCGCCCGCGGACCACGTCCACACCCACCACTCCACTCGAAGGACCGATCGTGACCATGCCCGACATCGAATTCGACATCGAGGCGGACGCTGCGCTGTCGGCGGCCGGCGAGCAGGCGGCCGAGCGCCTCCTGACCCTGGCCTACGAGCTGCAGGTCGCGGACGTCGATCTGGACGAGGCCGTGCACGAAGCGGCGGCCACCTATGGCAGCACCGCCGGCCAGAGCGTCGAGGACGAGAACAACACGCTCATCGACGACATCTACGACGAGGCCGGCAGGCAGGCCGCCGAGGTCAACAACGGCGGCCTGCCCAGCCAGGTCCGCTACCTCGTCATCCAGTACGGCACCGACCGGGCGGAAGAGATCATCCGCGCCGCTGGCTGATCACCTCCGCGGCACGCTCCGGACCCGCCCGTCCCTGCGGCCCCCGGCCCCCGAACACCGGCCGCCGGCCCCGGCACGGGCGGCCGCTCCCGCCGCCGCAACGGGCCACCCGGCGGCCTGCGGCTCCGGCGACCTGCACGCGCCGCCGCCAGCCCGAACCCCTTCACGGCCGCGCCGAAGCGCCGTACTCCGAAGGCACCGAGGTTGTACCGACCCGACCGGCGCTCCGCTTGTAAGTCACGCTCGCGCCGCCACCCCACGGACGATTTCAAGATTCTTTCCAGGAGCCAGCCGCGGCAACCGCGCCACGCAGCAAGGCCGCCTCCGGCGTGGTCGGAGCGGCCTCCGTCCGTGCCCGCCACCGCGGTTGCTGCCCCGTCCGCGGCCGGACGCAGATCCCGCCCATCCCACCCCCAGC
>NZ_JAIZ01000442.1 GCF_000710465.2 Kitasatospora sp. MBT63
GCCCCCGCCGGCCCCGCACGCGCCCTGCCGGCCCGGCGCGGCCTGCTGAGGGCCGGGGCGCCGGGCGGCGGCCGGTGGCACCGCACCGGCTGATCGACAATGGGGGCGTGGAGATCGAATCGTTCCGGGCCCTGCTGACCGACCGGGGCCGCGCGCTGCTGGCCGAACTGCGGGAGTTCACCGCCGGCGAGGAGCTGGCGCTGGCCACCCGGCTGCGCCGGGAGTACCCCGCCGAGCTGGTGCGGGCCGCCTTCGAGCAGGCCCGGCTGCGGCAGCGGGCCCGCGCCAAGTTCGGCGCCGACGCCGACCTCATGTACTTCACGCCCGACGGTGTGGAGCAGGCCACCCGGCGCAGCGTGGCCGAGTGGCGGGCCGGGCGGTTCGCCGCACTCGGGGTGCGGCGGCTGGCGGACCTGTGCTGCGGGATCGGCGGCGACGCCATCGCGCTGGCCCGGGCCGGGGTCGCGGTGCTGGCGGTCGACCGCTCGCCGCTGACCTGCGCGGTGGCCGAGGCCAACGCGGCCGCGCTGGGCCTGGCGGACCTGGTGGAGGTGCGCTGCGCGGACGTGGCCGACGTCGACGTGGCGGGCTTCGACGCGGTGTTCACCGACCCGGCCCGGCGGACCGCGCGCGGGCGGGTCTTCGACCCCGAGGCGTACTCGCCGCCGCTGTCCTGGGCCGTCGAGGCGGCCCGCCGCACCCCGTTCGGCGCGCTGAAGGTGGCGCCGGGCATCCCGCACGAGCTGGTGCCGGAGGGCGCCGAGGCGGAGTGGGTCTCGGACCACGGCGAGGTGAAGGAGGCGGTGCTGTGGTTCGGCACCGGCGCCGCCGAGCCGCACCGGGCCACCCTGCTGCCCGGGGACCACACGCTGGCCGGCGGCCGCCGGCCGGACCCGGACGCCGGCCCGGTCGGCCGCTACCTGTACGAGCCGGACGGCGCGGTGATCCGGGCGCACCTGGTCACCGAGGTGGCGCAGCAGGTCGGCGGCCGGCTGATCGACCCGATGATCGCCTACCTGACCTCCGACCGGCTGGTGCCGACCCCGTACGCGCACGCCTTCGAGCTGACCGACGTGCTGCCGTACAAGGTGAAGGTGCTGAAGGCACTGGTCCGCGAGCGGGCGGCCGGAACCGTGGTGATCAAGAAGCGCGGGGTGTCGGTGGTGCCGGACGAGCTGCGCAGGCAGCTGAAGCCGGCCGGGCCGAACTCGCTGACGGTGATCCTGTGCCGGACCGACGACGGGCCGCTGATGATGCTCGGTCAGCCGGTGGGCGGCTGAATGTAGTCCTCCAGCCGGGCGACCGCGAAGCCCTGCTCCTGGATCCGGCCGAGCAGTTCGCCGAACATCGCGGTCATCGTCTCGCCCTTGAGGTCCTTGGGGCCGCGGAAGTGCGCCAGGATGATGTCGCCGGGCTTCAGCTTCTTGTCGGCGGCCTGGTACTGCATGTCGTGGATCTGCATCGACTCCCGCCACAGCACGATGGCGCGCGGCCCGCACTGCTGGACGGCGGTGTTGACCGAGGCGGTGTTGGCGCCGTCGCCGTAGGGCGGGCGGAACAGCAGCGGGGGCGTGCCGTACTGCTGGGTGAGCGCAGTCTGGGTGTCGCAGACCTCGCTCTTCTGCTTGTCCGGGGTGAGCTTGCTCATCACCGGGTGGTCCACGGTGTGATTGTGGATGTGGTTCCCGAGGGCCTGCAGCGGTTTGAAGTACCCGTAGTTGTCCTTGACGATGTCGCGGGTCAGGAACATGGAGACCGGCACCTTGAGGTCGGTGAGCATCTCGACGAACTTCGGGTCCTTCTCGGCGCCGTCGTCGATGGTGATGAAGACGACCTTGTCGTGCGTCGGCACCTCGCTGAACACCGGCACCGGGCCGGTCCTGGTCAGCTTGACGGGCTTGTCGGCCGGTGCCGCGGGGGCGGCCGGCAGCGCGGTCAGGCCCCACTTCGACCAGAGCGCGGCACCGGGGACGGGCGCGGCCTGGGCGGCCGGCGCGGCGGAGGACGGCGCCGGACCGCCGGCCGGGGC
>NZ_JAIZ01000443.1:0-1625 GCF_000710465.2 Kitasatospora sp. MBT63
TTCCGCCCGTACGAAGGAGTCCGCCGTGCACCGCCGCCTCCGCGCGCCGAAGCTGTCCGCCGCCGCCCTGGTGCTGGCCGCCGCGGCCGGGCTGCTCGTCCCGGCCCCCGGCGCGGCCGCGCTGGACAACGGCACCGCCCGTACCCCGCCGATGGGGTGGAACTCGTGGAACTCCTACGGCTGCGCCATCGACGAACAGCTGATCCGGGACTCCGCCGACGCCCTGGCCGCCTCCGGTCTGCGCGAGGCCGGGTACCGGTACGTCGTGGTCGACGACTGCTGGATGGCCCCGGAACGCGACCGGGCCGGCCGGCTGGTCGCCGACCCCGTCCGGTTCCCCGCCGGGATCAAGGCGCTGGCGGACCACGTGCACGCGCTGGGCCTGCGGTTCGGCCTGTACCAGGTGCCGACCGAGCGGACCTGCGCGCAGCGCGGCGGCGCGCTGCCCGGCGCGACCGGCAGCCGGGGGCACGAGCGGCAGGACGCCGCCGCCTTCGCCGAGTGGGGCGTGGACTACCTCAAGTACGACTGGTGCTCGCCGGAGGGGACGCTCGCCGACCAGGTCGCCGCGTTCACCCTGATGCGCGACGCGCTGCGGGACACCGGCCGCCCGATCGTCTACAGCATCAACCCGAACAGCTACCACCCCGACAAGAACGGCGCCCGGTACGACTGGTCGCCGGTCGCCAACCTGTGGCGCACCACCGAGGACATCACCGCGGCCTGGGCCACCCGCGCCGATCCGGCCGACGGGAGTGCGCAGGGCGTCCTGGACATCACCGGGGTCAATGCCCGGCTGGCCGGGCAGGCCGGTCCCGGGCACTGGAACGACCCGGACATGCTGGAGGTCGGCGTCGGCGGCCTGAGCGACGACGAGGCCCGCACCCACCTCGCCCTGTGGGCCCAGATGGCGGCGCCACTGATCGCCGGGAACCGGCTCACCGCGATGCCCGCCAGGATCAGGGACCTGCTCGCCACGCCCGGGGTGATCGCCGTCGACCAGGACCCGCTGGGCGCCCAGGGCACCGTGATCGACGACCGGGAGGGCCGGCTCGTCGTCAGCAGGCCGCTGGCGGACGGCGGCCGCTCGGTCTCCCTCACCAACACCGGCGACGGCCCGGCGGTGCTCGCCACCACCGCCGCCGCGGCGGGTCTGCCGGACGCGGGCTCCTACGCCGTCACCGACCTGTGGACCGGCCGCACCGCGACCGTCGCCGGCCCGTCCGTCCCGTTCGGCGCCGAGGTGCCCGGCCACGGCACGGCGGTCTACCGGCTCGAGCCGCGCGCGGTGGCGGACGGCCGGGTCAGCGCTGGCGGGCGAGGTCGCCGGTGAAGCCGTCGACCTCCAGGTGCAGGCTGCCGTCGGTGTTGCGGGTGTAGACCTGCGGGGAGGGGTTGGCGACGCAGCCGCTCAGGCCGGTGGTCGGCGAGGTCTTCAGCACCAGGCGGGCGGCGTCGACGGAGACCAGCAGGGCGCTGCTGTCGCAGTACCCGGTGCCGGGGCCGGTGTTGTTGTGGATGCTGCCGACCAGGTCGCCCTTGCCGCCCTGGCCGATGGTGATCTTGAACTCGGCCCGGCCGGGGGGCGCCGGGGTGCCGAGGTTGCCCGACCAGGTGCCCAGGTA
>NZ_JAIZ01000443.1:1736-6142 GCF_000710465.2 Kitasatospora sp. MBT63
GTTCTGCGCGGCGGCCGGGGTCTGGGCGCCGTGGCCGGTGGCGCTGCCGCCGCCGGTCGTGGCCACCTGGTTGCGGTGCTTGCCGCCGCCGGCCAGTCCCGTCCCCCGGGTGAACCAGAACGCCAGCCCCGCCACCAGCACCACCGCGACGGCGGCGGCGACCAGCACCGGGCCGCGCGACCCCGGGGCCGCTCCCGTCGGGCCGGTGGGAGCGGCCGTCGGCAGCTGGGTCGGTGTCGGTGTGTGCGGCGGCGCGGGTACGTGCGTCGGCACCGGTACGTGCGTCGGCATCGGCATCGGGGGGCCGAACTGGCCGGTGGGTGTGCCGGGGCCGGCCGCCGGGCCGTCGTCGGCGGCCTCGGTGTCCAGGTCCAGCAGTTCGACCGCCAGCCGCGCCACCGAACCGGCCACCGCGGGCGGCAGCCAGTCCCCGCCCGGCCCGGCCGGGGTGCCGGCGGCGAGCTGTTCGCGCAGCTGCTCCGGCGTCGGCCGGTCGGCCGGGTCCTTGGCCAGACAGGCGGCGATCAGATCGCGCACGCCGTGGTCGGCCTCGCCGAGCCGCCGCAGGTCGGGGTCCTCGTGCACGACCCGGTAGAGCAGGACGGGGGCGCTGGCGCCCTCGCCGAACGGCGCGCTCGCGCTGGCGGCGAAGGCGAGCACCGCGCCGAGCGAGAAGACGTCGCTGGCCGGTCCGACCTCCTGGCCCTGGGCCTGCTCGGGCGAGAGGTAGCCGGGCGAGCCGATCACGAAGCCGGACCGGGTCAGCGAGGTGGCCGCGTCCAGTGAACGGGCGATGCCGAAGTCGATCAGGCGCGGTCCGTCCAGCGCCAGCAGGACGTTGGAGGGCTTGACGTCCCGGTGCACCAGCCCGACCGCGTGCACGGCGGTCAGCGCCTCGGCCAGCCCCGCCCCGAGCACCCGCACCGCTTCGCCGGGCAGCGGCCCGAACTCCCGTACGGCGGAGGTCAGCGAGGGCCCGGCGACGTAGCCGGTGGCGACCCACGGCTGCGGCCCCTCGGTGTCGGCGTCCAGGACGGGGGCCGTCCACCGGCCGCCCACCTGACGGGCGGCGAGCACCTCCTGACGGAACCTCACCCGGAACTCGTGGTCCGCGGCGAACTCCCCGCGCACGGTCTTCACCGCCACCGTCCGGCCGCCCGCGGTACGGCCGAGGTAGACCTCGCCCATGCCGCCCGCCCCGAGGCGCCGCAGCAGCCGGAAGTCGCCTATTCGCCGGGGATCCGCCCCACCCAGTGCCTCCATGCCCGCACTGTACGGCACTCGATCACCGCCGGGCGGCGTCCGCCTCCCCCGACGGACCGTCAGCCTCGCCGCCCGGACGGGGAGATCCGCCGGGCCGTACGCGCCCCGGCCGTTCGGGGAGGGCGGTCCTTCGACCACGACCCGGCGGCCGGCCCGCTCAGTCCCGCTGGGTGGCGGTCAGGCCCCAGCGGATCCCGGGCGCCGAGGTGTGCACCTGCACCCCGAACGAGCGGCCCTGCTCCCCCGCGAGCTCCACCGAGCCGAGGCCCGTCCCGTCCTCCGGGCACCCGACCCGGAACGTGACCGGTGTGGGGTCGCCGCCGCCCGGGACCACCGTGACCTGCACGTCCCCGCCGCCCTGGCAGCCGACCGTCACGGTGAACGGCCGGTCCGCGCTCGCCCCGCCGGTGACCGCGCCCCCGTCGCCGGTCCACTCCGGGATCCAGATCAGCCCGTCCGGCCCCGGGTGCGGCAGCACCTCACCCGCGGTGGCCGCCTGAGCTCCCACGGCCGGTCCGGCGAACGCGACCAGCACGCCCACCGCCACCGCCGCCATCGGCCAGAGACCCGTACGCCTGTCCATGTAGTCCCCCTGTGTTCCGTGACGCGTTGTCGTCAGCCGCCTCCGGGCCCTGCCGCCCGGACGCACACGGACAACTCTCGCGGACCGCCCGTCCTCCCCGCCTGAGTACGGCTACTCAATCCGCCCCGGTGGGCGTTCCCTGTCACATAGGGTGGTTCGACGTACAGGCAGAGCATCGGCTCCGGCACACCGACCGACCCCACCGAAGGAGAAGGCCCCATGCGCTACCTGATGACCACCCGGCCGACCGACACCACCCCCGCCCCCGACGAGAAGCTGTTCGCCGAGATGGGCAGGTTCATCGAGGAACTGACCGCCGCCGGCGTACTGCTGGCCACCGGCGGTCTGGAGCCGGGCGGGGTGCGGATCACCTCCGCGGGTGAGGAGATCACCGTCACCGACGGGCCGTTCGCCGAGGCCCGGGAGGCCGTGGCCGGCTTCGCCCTGGTCGAGGTCGGCTCCAGGGAGGAGGCGATCGAGATGGGCCGCCGCTTCCGCCGGATCGTCGGCGACGGCGAGAGCGTGATCCAGCAGGTCTTCGGCCCCTGACGGGCCACCGGACCACCCCGGGTACCGCGCCGTGACCTCCACCGGCCTGCACCGCACCGTCGACGCGCTCTGGCGGCTCGAGTCCGCGAGGATCATCGCGGCACTCACCCGCCTGGTGCGCGACGTCGGCCTGGCCGAGGAGCTGGCCCAGGACGCGCTGGTGGCCGCGCTGGAGCAGTGGCCGGCCACCGGCGTCCCGGACAACCCCGGCGCCTGGCTGACCACGGTCGCCAGGCGCCGGGCGGTGGACCACATCCGCCGCTCCGAGCGGCTCGGGCACCGGCAGCGGCAGCTCGCCCACGACGCGGCCCGCGAGGAGCCGGAGCCGGACGGGGCGCAGGAGCAGGAGCCGGACCAGGACGACGTCCTGCGGCTGATCCTGATCTCCTGCCACCCGGTGCTCCCGACCGAGCAGCGGGTCGCGCTGACGCTGCGGCTGCTCGGCGGGCTGACGGCCGACGAGATCGCCCGCGCGTTCCTGGTCAGGACACCGGTGGTGGCCGGGCGGATCGCGGCGGCGAAGCGGACGCTGGCGGAGCGGCGGGTGCCGTTCGACCTGCCGAGCGGCCCGGCGCTGGCCGAACGCCTCTCGTCCGTCCTGGAGGTCGTCTACCTGGTCTTCAACGAGGGCTACGCGGCGACCTCGGGTGACGACCTGATCCGCCCCGATCTCTGCCGGGAGGCGCTGCGGCTCGGCCGGCTGCTGGCCCTGCTGGCCCCGGACGAGGCCGAGGTGCACGGGCTGGTCGCGCTGATGGAGATCCAGGCGTCCCGCTCGGCCGCCCGGACCGGCCCCTCGGGGGAGCCGGTCCAGCTGCACGAGCAGAACCGGGGCCGCTGGGACCAGCTGCTGATCCGGCGGGGCTTCACCGCCATGCTCCGGGCCCGGCAGGCCGGCGGCCCCCCGGGGCCGTACCTGCTGCAGGCGGCCATCGCGGTCTGCCACGCGCAGGCCCGCAGCGCACAGGACACCGACTGGGCGCAGATCGCCGCGCTGTACGGGGCGTTGGAGCGGCTGCTGCCGACGCCGGTGGTCCGGCTGAACCGGGCCGTCGCGGTCGCGATGGCGGACGGGCCGCAGGCCGGTCTGGCGCTGGTCGACGCGGTGCGCGGCGATCCCGCGCTGCGCGACTACCACCTGCTGCCGAGCGTGCGGGGCGACCTGCTGGCCCGCTCGGGACGGGACGCGGAGGCCCGGGACGAGTTCCACCGGGCGGCGGGCCTGACCGGGAACGCCGCCGAGCGGGCGTTCCTGCTGCGCCGCGCGGACGCGCTGACCCCGGCCGGGGAGCCGGCGGGCCCGACCCTCGGGGCGGCCGTCGAGGGTTTCCTGGCGCGCGGCGACCTCGGCCCGGCCACCGTCCGCTCCTACCGCCAGACCCTGGGCCGGCTCGGCTCGGCGCTGGGTGACCGGCTGCCGGTGGAGGCGCTGACCGCCGCGCGGGTGACGGAGGCGTTCGAGTCCCTGTGGCGCGGCACCGCGGCCAGGACCTGGAACCGCCACCGGGCCGCCGTGCGGTCCTTCGCCGTCTGGGCCGCGCTGGGCGACCTGGCGGCCGGGCTCGACCGGCGGCCCGAACCACGCTCCGCCGTGCGCCCGCTCGGCCCGGAGGCGCTCGCGGCTATCTGGGCGCTGCCGGGCGTCGCACCGCGCGAACTGACCCTGTGGCGGCTGCTCGACGAGTCCGGCGCGGGCGTCCGCGCGGTCCTGGACCTGGACGTGCAGGACCTGGACCTGGCCGCGCGCCGGGCCGGCCGCGACGGCATCGGCTGGCGGGCCGGGACGGCGCTGCTGCTGCCCCCGCTGCTGGCCGGCCGGACCCGCGGCCCGCTCTTCCTGGCCGACCGGCGCCCCGGGCCGGGCCGCCGGCCGGCCGAGGCCGACCTGTGCCCGGAGACCGGCCGGGGACGGCTGTCGTACGAGCGGGCCGAGTACCTGTTCAAACAGGCCACCCGGCCGCTCGACCCGGCCGGCCGGGGCTACACCCTGGGCCGGCTCAGGCCGCGTCCC
>NZ_JAIZ01000444.1 GCF_000710465.2 Kitasatospora sp. MBT63
CGAGCAGCTCGGCACCGGCGTCGGCGGTGGTGCCGGCTCCGGCGCCGCTACCGGTATCGCTATCGGCGTCGGCATCGGCGGTGGCGTCGGGGCGGCCCGGGTCGCCGGGCGGGGTCAGCGGGGGCATTTCGAGGAGGCGGGCCAGCAGGACGCGGGCCGCGCACCCGGCGTCGGCGAGGGCACGGGCCCGGACGCCCGGCGAGGCGGGGCGTTCGGCCTCCGGGGTGCGGGACGGGCGCAGGGCCTGGCCGGCCGAGGCGGCGGCCTCGCGGGTGTCGGCGGAGAGGGTGCAGGGTGCGGCGGTGAGTTCGCCGGTGCAGCGTCGGGCCAGGTCGGCGGCGTCGGCGATCAGGGCGGGGTAGCCGGGGCCGGTCGGGTCGGGCAGCAGCAGGGCCTCGGCGGCGATGAGCAGCAGCAGGCCGAGGGTGGCGCCGCCGAGGCGGTCGCCGAGGGTGTGCGGCTCGTACGGCGGGAAGCACGGGAGGATGTAGAGCAGTTGGAGGCCGGGGGCGGCTCCGGCCGGGCGGGGGCCGGCGGCCGCCGCGAACGCCAGGACGAAGCCGATCACCAGCATGCCGAGGACCGCGGCCCAGGTGCGGACCGCGAGCAGGGTGCCGAGGCTGATCAGCAGCCAACTGGCGGGCAGGATCCGCCAGATGACCGCGGCACGTTGCCGGCCGGTGCCCGGGATCCGGGACAGGCCGGCCAGTGCGACCGCGGCGAACAGCGCGTACGTGGCCGCCACCGGCAGGTCCAGCCCGTACAGGCACCCGTAGAACCCGGCGCAGGCGGCGGCGGTCACCCGTACGGCCCGGCGGGCCGCGGCCGGCAGCGGTGCGGTGCCGTGGCGCAGCTCTGCGGCGGCGGCCCGTAGGCGGCGGCGTACGGGTGTCCGGCCGGGCGGCGCGTCGCGGTCGGGGGCGGTGTTCATCTGCCCAGGGTCGGGGAGCGGCGGGCCGGCGTCCGTGAGGGGCAGGCCTACGGCGGCGAGTTCGCCCGTTCGGGCGCGGGGCGGGCCGGACCGGCGCCGGGACGGCGTCCGACGAGGGCTGCGCGGTGCGGCCGGGCACTGGACGGGACGGGTGGTCAGCCGGGACAGTGGGCCCCTACTCGCCGGTAGGCGTCCCAGGACCTGACGGAGGCGGCATGACCATCCATCACCTCGACTGCGCCGGGATGTGTCCGGCGGGCGGCCGGGCGCTGCTCGGCAGCGGCGGCGCACTGACCGCCCGGGTCGTCGGCCACTGCCTGCTGGTCGAGACCGGGGACGGGCTGGTGCTGGTCGACACCGGTTTCGGCACCGGCGACGTCGCGGACCCGGCCCGGCTGGGCCTCGCCTTCCGGGCGGCGATGCGGCCGCGTCTGTCGCCCGCCCGGACCGCCGTGCACCAGGTACGCGCCCTCGGGTACGACCCGCAGGACGTCCGGCACATCGTGGTCACCCACCTCGACCTCGACCACGCGGGCGGGCTGGGCGACTTCCCGCAGGCCGAGGTCCATGTGCTGGCCGAGGAACTGCGGGCGGCCCGGGCCAGGGCCACCCGCGGCGAGCGGGACCGGTACCGCCCCGCCCAGTGGGCGCACGGCCCGCGCTGGGTGGAGCACCGGGCGGACGGGGAGGCCTGGTACGGCTTCGCCGCGGCCCGGCCGCTTGCGGGGGCGGTCCCCGAGGTGGTGCTGGTCCCGCTGCCCGGGCACAGCCGTGGGCACTGCGGCGTGGCGGTCCGCCGCCCCGGCGGGGGCTGGCTGCTGCACTGCGGCGACGCCTACTTCTCGCACCGCGAGGTCTCCCCCACCGCCCCCGGTTGCCCACCGGGCCTGGCCGCCTTCCAGCGCCTGGTGGCGACCGACCACCGGGCCCGGCTCGCCAACCGGGACCGGCTGCGCGAACTCGCGCGCGGCCACGGCACGGAGATCGACCTGTTCGCGGCGCACGACCCGTACGACTTCGACCGCCTGCGCGGCGCCCACGACACGACGGCCGACGCGGGGCGGCCGCGCTGAGGTCGGCCCCGCCGGCGTCCCGGGCCGCGCTGGTACGGGGGCGGGGTGGCGGTGGGGGCCGCCGGTGGCGGCGTGTCCGCGGGCCCGGCGGGCAGTGTGCTGTCCTATGCTGCCGGAATCCTGCCCGCCCGGCGCGGCCGTCGTCCCCGTCCCGGGCCGGGCACGGCCCGGGCGACGGCGGGGCGCCCGGGCGGTCCTCCGTCGTCAGCCGCCCACAGCAAGGCCCGCCGTGCTCGAACTGCGCCACTTCCACGTCCTGCGGGCCATCGCCCGGGAGGGGTCGCTCGCCGCGGCCGCCAGGTCGCTGCGGCACAGCCAGCCCACCGTGACGCACCATCTCACCACCCTCGAGGCGCACTTCCGCACCCGCCTGGTCGACCGCGGGCCCCGCGGCGCCACCCTGACCGAGGCCGGCGAGGCGCTGCTGCCGCACGCCGAGGCCGTCCTCGCCCGGGTGGGGCAGGCCGAACAGGAGCTGCGCGGTCTCGTCGAACTGGGTTCGGTCACCCTGCGGGTCGGCACCTTCCCGACCGCCGGTGCGCTGCTGCTGCCGCCCGCCGTACGGCAGGTCCACGGCCACGGCGTGCGGATCTCGCTCACCGAGGGCGAGCTCCCCGCACTGCTCTCCGCGCTCCGTGACCGCGAACTCCACCTGTCGCTGGTGTTCTCCCAGCCCGGCGACCGGCTCGGCCTGGACGAGGACTTCGCCGTCCACCGGCTGCTGGACGATCCGCTGTTGCTGATCCTCCCGGCCGGCCATCCGCAGGCCGCAGCCGACCGCGTACCGCTGACCGCCCTGCGCGACGAGGGCTGGATCGTCGGTACCACCGACGCCGACCCGTGCGACCGGCTGCTCAGCCGTGCCTGCGCCCGCGAGGGTTTCGAGCCGCTGCACGCGCTGCGCACCGACGACTACGGGGTGATGCAGGGTTTCGTCGCGGCCGGTCTCGGGGTGGCCCTGGTCCCGAGGCTCGGGCTCGGGCGGCCGCGGGAGGACATCGTGGTGCGCGAGTTGGACGGTCTCGCGCTCACCCGCCAGATCGGTGTCGCGATACCGCGGTCCGGGGTGCTGGAGGCCGCCCGGACGCTGCTCGCCGCCCTTCAGGCGCAGGCTGCCGTACTGGACGCCGGGGCCGTGGCGGACCGCTGAGCCCGGAGCGCCGAGCCCGGAGCGCCGGGCCGAGGCCCGCCCTCCGGTACGGCCCCGCGGTGGTCAGTGGTGCCGACCGGGGTCCTCGGCGACGACCCGCAGTGTGGTGACGCCGGGGTCGGCGGCGCCGCGGACGTGGCCGCCGGGGGTGGCGGCGGTGTACTGGAGGAACTCGACCAGTTCGCGGGTGATCACCTCGCCGGGCAGCACGTTCGGGATGCCCGGCGGGTACGCGGCCAGGGTGTCGGCGCTGACCCGGCCGACCGACCGCTGGGCGGCCACCGTGACGCTCGGCGCGAGGAACGCGTCCCTGGCCGTCAGCCTGACCGGCCCGGGCGCGGGCAGCCGGATCCCGGGCGCCGCGGGACCGCCGAAGGTGTCCGCGCCCGCGGGACCGGCCAGGGGCTCCGCAGGTACGAGCGGCGGCCCCGGCAGCGCGTGCAGGGCGGCCAGGAAGCGGCTCGGGTCGGGGGCGGAGCCGGCTCCCAGGACCGCGACGATCGCCGAGTCGGTGGCGACCTCGACCATGATCCGGTGCTCGGTCAGCAGGAGGCTGCGGGCGTGGTGGCCGGATATCCCGCCCCTGCGGGTGTCGATCGGCACCCGCAGCGGGTCGGCGGCCACGATGTCGGGGAACGCGCCGAACCCGTCGCTCACCACGGCGAACCGGCCGGCCGCCCGGACGCCGGCCCGGATCCGGTCGGCCGCCTCGACGGACTCGCCGATGGCCGGCCCGCCGGTCGCCAGGGCCCGCCGGGCGAGGTCGAGCGAGGCCAGCAGCAGGGCGCTCGCGCTGGTGGACTGGGTGAGGTGGAAGATCCGTTCCAGCTGCGGCTCGAGCCGGTCGGCGAACGGCCCCTCGCCGAGGTGCAGCATCGCTGACTGGGTCAGGCTGCCGCCCAGCTTGTGGGTGCTGGAGACGACCAGGTCGGCGCCGTGCGCCAGGGCACCGGCGGGCAGCGCCGGGTGGAAGCCGAAGTGTGAGCCCCAGGCCTCGTCGACGATCAGCGGGACGCCGGCCCGGTGCGCGGTCGCGGCCAGCGCCTCGACGTCGGCGACCGCGCCGAAGTAGCTGGGGGTCACCACGTACGCGGCGGCGGCGTCCGGGTGGGCGGCCAGCGCCTCGGCGAGGCCGGCGGCGGTGACGCCGTGCGCGATGCCCAGCCCGGGGTCGACCGAGGGGTGGACGAAGGCGGCCCGCAGCCCGGAGAGCACCAGCCCGTCGACCACGCTGGAGTGGACGCTGCGCTGCACCACCAGGGTGTCGCCGAGCGAGCGGGCCGCCAGGACGGCGATCCGGTTGCCCTGCGAGGCGCCGTTGGTGAGGAACCAGCTGCGGCGTGCTCCCCAGGCCTCGGCGGCGAGGGTGCGGGCCCGGTCCAGCGGGCTGTCGGGGCCCAGATCGATGCCGTCCACCAGTGGCGGCACGTCGAGGCGCAGCGGCGCCTCGCCGAGCAGGGCGGCGAGGCCGGAGGCGCGGGTGGCGTCGGCGCCGTGGCCGGGGACGTTGAGGCGCTGCCAGTCGGCGCCGGTGGTGGCGAGCAGGGCGTCCGCGTAGGGGGCGGTGTGCTGGGAGGGGCTGATGGTGCCGGAGTGTGTCACGCGGTCGAGGCTGGCAGCCGCCGGGGTGCGGCGGAACCAGGGAGTTCTCTGGGGAGGTCCAGCTTTTCTCTATAGCTCGGGATGATGGCTCGGGCCCGGGGCGGCGGCGGTGTCCGCCGGATCGCGGGCCCGGGACGGTGGCCGAGCCGGTGGCCGGGACCGATGGGACGGATCGGCCCATACTGGGAGCATGGCGCGGAAAACCTCTGAGTCGCACCCCCCGTCGACGCTGTCGGTCAAGGGGCGGGAAATGCGGCTCCGCACGATCGGTATCGGCGTTCTCACGGTGCTCGCCGTCTGGTTCATCGCGGTCAACACCGACTCGGTGTCGATCCGGCTGTGGGTGCCGACCGTCACCCTCCCGCTCTGGGTGGTGCTGACCGTCACCCTGCTGACCGGGCTGGTGATCGGCTGGTTCCTGGCCCGCCGGCGGGCGAGACGCTGAGCCGCGGCAGCCGGGCGGGCGAACCGCCCTGCCCCGCGCCTCTGACCCGTCCACCGCTGACCCGTCCACCGCAGACCCGTCCACCGCCGGTCGGCCGGCGGCCGCGTGCCGCCGTCGCGTCCGGGTAGAGGCACAGGCATGGGACTTCTCCGCAGGCGCTCCGGGCCGCCCGATCCTGACCCGTCCGATCCCTCCCCGACCGATCCCTCCCCGGCCGGCGCTTCCGGCCCGCCGCCCGCGGATGCCCTGGCCCCGCAGGCCGCGGCGGGCGAACTCGCCGCCCTCTCCACGGAGCTGGAGGAGGAGTCGGCCACCGCCCGCAAGCGCGGTGTACGGCGCACCGCCGACCTGGTGGCGAGCACGGCGCGGGCGCTCGGGCGCGGCGGGACGTCCGCCGCCAAGGGCGCGGGGTACGGCAGCCGGGCGCTGGCGGACCGGCTGCTGGTGCAGGCACCGCGGATCCCGATCCGCGATCTGGCGACGATTCGGGCGCAGCACCCGGGGGCGGACGGGCCGGAGGCGCTGGCCGACCTGCTGGTGACCGGTGCGCTGCGGGCCTCGGGTGCGGTGGGGGCGAGCATCGGGGCGGCCGCGATGCTGCCGGTGCCGCCCGCGATGCCGGTGGAGATCGCGGCGGAGACGCTGGTGGTGGCGGCGGTCGAGATCAAGCTGATCGCCGAGCTGCACCAGGTGTACGGGGTACCGGCCACCGGGACGGCGTCGCAGCGGACGGTCGCCTATGTGACCGCCTGGGCCGACCGGCGCGGGATCGACTCCTCCGCCCTGTCGCACCCGTCGGGGGCGGTGGCGCTGGCGGGCCTGGCGGTCGGTGCGGAGGTGCGGCAGAAGGTCCGCAAGCGGCTCACCCGCAGTACGCTGCGCAAGCTGCCGTCGATGATCCCGATGCTGGTGGGTGCGGGGATCGGGGCGATGCTGAACCGGCGGGACACCGGCCGGCTGGCCACCCGGGTGCGGGCGGACCTGCGGGCCAGGACGGCGTCGGATCCGGGCTACTGGGCGGCGGCCGATCCGGGGCGGGGCACGGTCAGCGGCCCGGGATGATGTCGTTGGCGATGGCGAACCGGGTGAGGTCGGCCCGGCGCCGGGAGCCGATCTTGTCGCGGAGCCGGTCGAGGTGCGAGTGCACGGTGTGTTCGCTGATGCCGAGGCGTTCGGCGATGCCGTGGTCGGTCTCGCCGTTGGCGAGCAGTTCGAGGATCTGCCGTTCACGTTCCGTCACCCGGCACACGGCCTGTGACCACGGGCGGACCGCGAGCACGGCCGACACGTACTCGCAGCCGTTGGCCACCAGCCTTACGGCGGCGAGGAGTTCGGGTTCGCCGGCCTGCCGGCTGAGGCAGCCGCGGGCGCCGGCCTGCATCGACGGCCCGATGGCGCCCTGTTCGTCGGAGCAGAGCACCAGGACGGCCGCGCCGCGTTCGGCGAGCCGGTGGACGACGGCCGCCAGGTAGGAGGGCCGTAGCTGGAGGTCCAGCAGCACCACGTCGCCGGGCATCAGCCGGTCCTCGGCCTCCTCGGCGCCGCGTGCGTCGACGGCGAGTTCCAGGTCCGCGGCGGAGTCGATCACCCCGGTCAGGCCGCACCGGTAGAGCGGGCAGTCGCCGACGACGGCGACCCGGATCGGTTCAGCACTCATGTGTGGGACCTCGGGACGGGCGGACCGCGCCGTGCCGGGCCGCCGCGGGGGCCGGCCGCCCTCGCACCTCCCAGTCTTCACCCGGCGCCCGGCCGCGGCACCCGGAGCGTCCGGCCCTCCCCTGCCCGCCCGCGCCTCACCGGCGTGCGCGCTGGCATGCGTGCTGGCATGTGCGCTTGTCATATCTGAGTGACAGTCATCACTGAATCACTTCTGGTTACCCGTCGGCAACATACCGTCAGGTAACGTTCCGTTGTGACCAGATGACCGGCCGCAGGGCCCGTCCGCCGTCGGCGTCGCCATCGACCCGACCCCGGGGCCCGCCCGGGCTGCGGACGCCTGCCCGGCGCCGCCGACGGGTCCGGTCCGAGCGGGGTTCCGCCGACCGTCGAGCAGATGAAAGAGGAAAGATGACCTCCGACGCACGGGGCAGTCGCTTCGAGGCCCTTGGCGCGTACATGCCACCCACGGTGCGGTCCACCGGGGAGCTGCTCGCCTCCGTGACCGCGATGCCGGACGTGGACCTGGAACGGATCACCGGCGTCGCCGAGCGCCGGGTCTACGACCCGCGGCCCGAGGCCGGCGAGGACTCGTTCGGGCTGGCCCTGAAGGCCGCCCGCGACGCGCTCGGCCACTCCCGCTACGACCCCGCCGACCTGGACGTGGTGGTCTCCGCCTCGATCACCCGGTTCAAGGACGGCGACGACTTCTACTTCGAACCCTCCTTCGCCGGGATGCTCGCCAAGGAGCTCGGGGCGCGCCGCGCGGTCCACTTCGACGTCTCCAACGCCTGCGCCGGGATGATGACCGGCGTCCACCTGCTCGACCGGATGATCCGCTCCGGCGCCGTCCGCACCGGCCTGGTGGTCAGCGGCGAGCAGGCCACCAGGGTGGCCGAGACGGCCGCCCGGGAGATCGCCGACTCCTACGACCCGCAGTTCGCCTCGCTGTCGGTCGGCGACTCGGCGGCGGCCGTGGTGCTGGACCGGGCCGTCGACGACGCGGACCGGATCCACTACATCGACCTGATGACCTGCGCCGAGTACGCGCACCTGTGCCTCGGCATGCCCAGCGACCGGACCGAGGGCATCGCGCTTTACACGGACAACCGGCAGATGCACAAGCAGGACCGGCTGCGCATGTGGCCGGCCTTCCACCGGGACCAACTCGCCAAGCTGGGACGGACGTTCGCGGACGAGGAGTTCGACTACATCGTCCAGCACCAGGTCGGCACCCGGTTCGTGGAGTACGCCAACCGCACCGGCGAGGCCGAGTTCGGCACCCCGATGCCGCACTCCCTCTCGGTGGTCGAGGAGTTCGGCAACACCGCGACGACCTCCCACTTCCTGGCACTGCAGCGGCACCTGAAGGCCGGCACCGCCCGCCGCGGCGCCCGCTACCTGCTGGTACCGGCCGCCTCCGGGCTGGTCACCGGCGCCCTGTCCGCGACCATCACCCATCTGGGGGTCTGAACGATGGCCATCGTCATCACCGCCGCCGCGGTCGTCGCACCGCCGCGCGCCTCGGCCGCCCGCGCCGTCCAGCTCGCCGGCGAGGCCTCCCTGGCCTGCCTGGCCGAGGCCCGGCTGTCGCCGGACGCCGTCGGCGTCCTGATCAACGTCGGCGTGTACCGCGAGCACAACACCTTCGAACCCGCCGTCGGCGCCCTGGTTCAGAAGGAGGCCGGGATCAACCTCGACTACCTGGCCCACCCGGTGCCGGGCGCCGCCTTCTCCTTCGACCTGATGAACGGCGCCTGCGGGGTGCTCAACGCCGTCCAGGTCGCCGAGTCCATGCTGGTCGCCGGGGGTGCCGAGCGGGTCCTGGTGACCGCCGCCGACGTCCACCCCGGCGGGCGCGGCGCACCGGACGCCGAACACCCCGACGACGACTACCCGTACGCCGACCTCGGTGCGGCCCTGCTGCTGGAGCGGTCGGCCACCGCCGACGGCTTCGGCCCGGTCCGCACGGGCGGGTCCGACGACCCCTCGGCGACCGCCGGATACCTGCCGACCGCCGGGATGCGCGCCGACGGCCGCAACCGGATCACCGTCCGGCGCGACCCCGGCTTCGCCACCCAACTGCTCGACCTGGCCGCCGACACCGCCCTCGGTTACGTCCGCGACGAGGGGCTCGACCTGCGGCGCACCCTGGTGATCGGGTCCCGGCCGACCAGCGACTTCGGACTGCGGCTGGCCGGACGGCTCGGCCTGCCCGAGGACCGGGTGCTCACCCCCGACCCGCCGGGCGCCGGGGCCGGGCTCCCGCACACCGCCGCACCCATCCTCGGCTACCTGCGGGCCATCACCGGGGGCCTGCCCGAGGACGTGGACCAGCTGCTGTTCGTCGCCGTCGGCGCCGGCCCGAGCGCGGCCTGCGTCTCCTACCGCCCCCAGGAACGGTGGACCCGATGACCACCGTGCACCCGAACGCCACCGCGGCCACGCCGGGGCCGCAGTTGCTCACCGGCGCCCACGGTCTCGCCGAGCAACTGGCGCACAACGCCCGCACGTTCCCCGGCAAGACCGCGATCGTCCACCCGGACGGCCGGAACGCCGACGGATCCGTCCGCTACCGCGAACTGACCTACGGGCAACTGCAGGAACAGGTCGACGCGCTGGCCGATGCGTTCGCCGGGATCGGGATCGGCCACGGCACCCGGACCGTGCTGATGGCCGCCCCCGGACCGGACCTCTTCGTGCTGCTGTTCGCCCTGCTGCGGCGCGGCGCGGTACCGGTCGTGGTCGATCCGGGCATGGGGGTGCGGCGGATGCTGCACTGCTACCGCGCGGTCGGCGCCGAGGCGTTCGTCGGACCGCCGCTCGCCCACGCGGTCCGGGTGCTGGGCCGGCGCGCGTTCTCCGGGGTCCGGGTGAAGGTGACCCTCGGCCGCCGCTGGGGCTGGGGCGGGCACACCCTCGCGGCGCTGCGCACCGGCGGCCCCGGCGGCCCGCCGGCGGAGCGGGCCGAGGTCGGCGGCGAGGACCTGATGATGATCGGGTTCACCACGGGCTCCACCGGTCCCGCCAAGGGCGTGGAGTACACCCACCGGATGGCGGCCGCGATGGCGGCCGCCGTCCGGGCCGCACACGACCGCGACCGCGGCGAGGTGTCACTGGTCACCCTGCCGCTCTACGGCGTGTTCGACCTGCTGTTCGGCTCCACGCTGGTGCTGGCGCCGCTCGCCCCCTCGAAGGTCGGCCGGGCCGACCCCGGGCCGCTGGTGGCGGCGATGCTCCGGTACCGCGTCTCGACCATGTTCGCCTCCCCCGCACTGCTGCGCCGCCTCGCCGACCACCTGGCCGCGCACAGCACCGAACTGCCGGACCTGCGCTGCGTGGTGTCCGGCGGCGCGCCCGTCCCCGCCGAGGTGGTGGGCACGCTCCGGCGCGTCCTGGACCCCGGGGCCGCGATCCACGTCAGCTACGGCGCCACCGAGGCGCTGCCGATCACCTCGATCGAGTCCGCGGAGATCCTGGCCCGGACCGCCGCCATGGGCCCGCTCGGCGCCGGCACCTGCGTCGGCCGCCCGGGCCCGGGCACCCGGGTCCGGATCGTCGAGATCTCGGACGGCCCGCAGCCGTCCTGGTACGACGGTCTGGAGGTGCCGGAGGGCACCGTCGGCGAGATCGTGGTGAGCGGCGGTCAGGTCAGCGCCCGCTACCACGCCGCACCCGCGGCCGACGCCGCGCACAAGATCCACGAGGAGGCCGACGGCACCCGCTGGCACCGCACCGGCGACCTCGGCCGGCTCGACGCCGAGGGCCGGCTGTGGTTCGCCGGGCGCCGTACCCAGCGGGTGCGCACCGCCGACGGCGACCTGTACACCGTGGCCTGCGAGGGCGTGTTCAACGCCCACCCGCTGGTCCGGCGCACGGCACTGGTCGGCGTCGGGGCCGCCGGCGCCCAGCGCCCGGTGGTGTGCGTGGAGACCGACCCCGGGCTGACCGACCGCCAATGGCTGCAACTGACGGCGGAGTTGCGGGATCTCGGGGCGGCCAGGCCGCAGACCGCGGGGCTGGACCTCTTCCTTCGGCACCCCGGGTTCCCGGTCGATGTCCGGCACAACGCCAAGATCGGACGGGAGCAGCTCGCCCGCTGGGCCGCCGGACGCCTGGACGGCTCCGGCCGGTGGCGCGGCCGGGCGCTGCGCGCGGTACCGCTGGCCGGCTGGGCCTACCTGGCGGCCGGGCTGCTGCACCCAGTCGACCAGCCCGTCCTGGCCGCGCTGTGGTGGATCGACGCCTTCCTGAGCGTCGTGGTGCACGCCGCGCAGATCCCCGCGGCGCTCCCCCGCGGGCGGGCGGCCGGGCACGGCCCGGCCGCGACCACCGCGCTCACCATGCTGTACGGCGCCACCTGGTGGCGGCGGCTGCCCGCCGCCGCCCGCCCGGTGGCACCCCTGGCGCCGGCCGACGCGCTGGAGGTCCGGTGAAGGTCCTGGTGACCGGCGCGTCCGGCTTCCTCGGCGGGCACCTGGTGGACGGCGCGCTGCGCGCCGGGCACGAGGTCCGCGCACTGGTGCGGCCCACCAGCGACCTGAGCAGGCTGCGGACCGTCCCCGGCCTGGAGCTGGCCCACGGCGACCTCGGGGACCCGCAGTCCCTGCGCCGCGCCGTCGAGGGCGTGGAGGTGGTGCACCACAGCGCGGCCCGGGTCGCCGACTTCGGCACCCGGGCGCAGTTCACGGCGGAGAACGTCACCGGCACCGAGCGGCTGCTGAGCGCCGCCCGGGAGGCGGGCGCCCGCCGGTTCGTCTTCATCAGCAGCCCCAGCGCGCTGATGGGACCGGACGACGGCGACCGCCTCGGCATCGACGAGAGCACCGCCTACCCGGAGCGCTGGCTCAACCTGTACTCGGAGACCAAGGCCGCCGCCGAGCGGCTGGTCCTCGCCGCCGACCGGCCAGGCTTCACCACCGTGGCGCTGCGCCCGCGCGGCATCTGGGGTCCGCGGGACCGCGCCGGATTCCTGCCGAAGCTGCTCGCCGGGATGCTGGCCGGACGGCTGCCCGACCTGTCCGGCGGCCGCCGGGTCCTGGTCTCGCTGTGCCACAGCGACAACGCAGTGCTGGCCGCGCTGCTCGCCGCCGGGGCCCCGGCGGAACGCGTCGGCGGCCGGGCGTACTTCGTCGCCGACCGGGAGCAGACCGACCTGTGGGCCTTCCTCACCCGGCTGGCCGCGCTGTTCGGCGGCACCCCGCCGACCCGGCGGATCCCCCCGCCGCTCCGCGACGCCCTGGTGGCCTCGGTCGAACTGCTGTGGCGGGTAACGGCGTTGGCCGCCCGCCGGGAGCCGCCGGTGAGCCGCTACTCGGTCGCCCTGCTCACCCGGTCGACCACCTACTCCACGGCGGCCGCCGAACGGGACCTCGGGTACCGGGCGGTGACCGACCAGGAGACCGGCCTGCGACGGCTGCAGGAGTGGGTCGAATCGATCGGCGGGGCCGAGGAGTTCGTCCGCGCCGTCCGCTGACCGGCCGCCCCCAACCGCCCGGGCCGCCCGGGCCGCCCGCACCGCCGACATTCCGAGCCCTCCGCCGGGCGACACGTCCAGAAAGCACCGCGATGACTCTGCACGACACCACGGCCGCCGACCGGGCGGCCGGGCCGGCCTTCCGCCGGCCGGTCTCCCCCACCGAGTGGCTGTACCTCGGCGCCCACCGTCTCGGCAGCGCGATGGCACTCCACCTCGTGGTCGAGGGCACCGGCACCCTCGACCCCGCCCGGCTCGCCGCCGCCGTGGCGGCCGCCGCCGAGGCCTGCCCGGGCTCCCGGCTGGTGCGCCGCGGCCGCGAGTGGATCGACTCCGGACGGCCGCCGCAGCTGCGGATCGCACCGCCGGGCGGCGTGCCCGACCCCGAGCTGCGGCAGGGCACGTCGCTGCTGGAGGAACCGATGGACCTGGTCCGCGGCCCCGGGTGCGAAGTCCTGCTGCTGCCCGGCGCGGCGGGCGCCAGCACCCTCGTGCTGCGTGCCTTCCACGGCGTGATGGACGGACACGGCGCCCGGCTCTGGGCGGCAGAGGTGTTCCGGGCGCTGCGCGGCGAGGCCCCTCGGCCGGCCCGCTCCCCGCTCACCGACGCCGCGTTGCTGGCGCGGACCGGGGCCACCGGCCGCCGTCCCGTGCTCATGCTCGACCGGCCCTCGCCGCTGGCGCCACCCGCCGGTACCGCCGTGGGTACCGCCGTGCAGGACACGGGTGGCGGGCGCGGTGGAGCGGCCCGGACGCTCTGGCGCCGCCGTACCCTGCCGGGCCGGTACACCGCGCTCACCGCCAGGCTGGCGCAGGCGGTGGCGGACGCAACCGGTGCGCCGCACGCCCGGGTGATGGTGCCCGCCGACCTGCGGCGCCACCACGACGGCCCGCCCGCCACCGGCAATCTGACGCTGCCGCTCTTCCTCGACCTCGGCGCGGGCGAGCCGTGGCAGGGCGCCCAGTCTCAGCTGCTGCGGGCCCTGGCCGGGCACCGGGAGCTCGCCGACGGGTTCGAATCGGCGCTCGCCCGGCTGCCGCTGCCGGTCGTCGCTGCGCTGCTGCGTACGGGCCAGGGCGTCGCCCGGCGCCGGGACCGGCACCTGGCGTCGGCGGTCGTCTCGCACCTGGGCCGGATCGACCCGGCCGACTGGTCGGGCGGCGGCTTCACCGCCCGCACGGTGTACGCGCTGCCGGTGCACGCGCCGCTGGTGCCGGTGTCGTGCGTGGCGGTCGAACTGCCCGACCGCACCGAGCTGACCGTCGGTTTCCAGGGCGGCCCGCAGCTGGCCGAACAGGCCGAAGGGCTGATGGACCGGCTGGTGGCGGCCCTCGCGGGGACCGGGACCGCCGGCGGGGCTGCCGACGGGAGCAGCCGCAGGCCCACGGACGGCGGACCGATGGCGGCCGGCGTGGGAACCGCCGCGCCGGCGGACGGGCCGGCCGCCCCCGCGGGCGGGCCCGGTGC
>NZ_JAIZ01000445.1 GCF_000710465.2 Kitasatospora sp. MBT63
GCGGCTCGTACGACCGGGTGCTGGCCCGGCTGGCGGCGGCCGGTGCGCGGCCGTACCTGGCGACGCTGCTCTACGACGCGGAGCTGCTGGCCGAGGTGCCCGCCGAGCCTCACGACCTTCCGGTGGACGCGGCGGTCACCCCGTCCGGGGTGGTCAGGTTCTGAGCCGCCCGGACCGTACGGCGGCGCTCCCGCAACGGCGCGCGGGCCGCCCGGGCCGCTCCCCGAGGGGGCGGCCGGACGGCCCGCGGAGTGCGGCCGGGCCGGCGGCTCAGCCGGCCAGCAGCGTCATGGTGTGCTTGGTGGACTTGTCCACCGCCTCCGGCGAGTAGGACCAGGACAACAGCTTCCCGTCCGCCCAGAGCTGGGTCTGGTCGTTGTAGTTGTCGTGGAAGGCGTGGCCGGAGGCGCCGCCGACGTTGATCCACCGGGAGGCGTCGAAGTCGCTCAGGTCGACCACCATCCGCATCGAGGGGATCCAGTCGACCTGGTACCCGGCCGCCGCGTTCCAGCCGGCCGCATCGACCGCGGCGGTGCCGCCGGAGAGCTGGTACGGACCCCGGTTGAGCAGCCGGTGGACCAGGCCGGAGGCGATCGACGAGTCGTCGCTGCCGAGGGTCTGCTCCTTGAGGGTCAGCGTGTGCAGCCGGCCCCAGTTCCAGGTCTTCATGTCCTTGCCGAGCTGGGCGGTGAGGTCCTGCCGGGCGTCCTTCATGGCCTCCGCCAGCAGGGACTCCAGCCCGTGCTGCGAGCGGTGGTTGGAGTCGATGTAGTTCCACCACGTGCTGTCGGGCCGGGTGAGCTGCTGGCGGACCACCTCGGTCCAGCGGTCGCCGCCGTCCGGCTGGGCGGAGCCGGCCTTGCGGGTGCCGCACTCGGTGACGGCCTGGGTGGTGTTGCCGACCGCCCCCTCGGGCAGCGTGGCGTCGCGCTTCTGCCGCACCAGCAGGCAGTCGCCCTCGGCCCGCAGACCGGCCGGGAACTTCTGCCCGAAGGCCAGGGTGAGCAGCTGGCGCCAGACGCCGTTGTAGTACGCGGCGGCGGCGGAGTCGGCGTCCTGGTGGAAGTTCCAGGTGCGCAGCAGGTCCTGGGCCTCGCGCACGTACGGGTCGTCGACCTGCACCTTGAGCAGCAGCGGCACCAGGGTCTGGGCCATCACGCTGGTGTTGTCCAGCTGGATGGCCTGCATGTCGTCCGGGGAGATCTTGCCGCCGTTCTTGAGCCGGGACTCGATCTGGTCGGTGATCTCCTTGGCCCGGGTGCCGTACTCCCAGTCCTTGGTGAGCAGGTACTTGTAGCCGGGGTCGACCACGGCCTGGTTGGCGGTGACGAGGTAGCCGGCCGGGGGGTTGTAGCTGTAGGGCAGCGACTTGAAGGGGATCCAGTCCTTCTTCCAGCCGTAGGAGGAGTCCCAGCCGGGCGCGGGGTAGGTGCCGTCGCCCTTGGTGCGCTGCGGGATCATGCCGGGGGCCTGGTAGCCGATGTTGCCCTTGGTGTCGGCGTAGATCAGGTTCTGCGCCGGGACCGCGAAGTCCTCGGCCGCGGAGCGGAAGTCGTCCCAGCCGGCCGCCCGGTCGAGCTTGAAGACGGCGTCCATGGTCCTGCCGGGGGTCAGGGCGGTCCACTGCAGGGCGACGCCGTAGCCGGCCGCGCGGTCCGGGGCGGCGTTGCCGACCGGCGCGTTCTGACCGACGTGCTGCTGCTCGGTGCTCTGGTCGGAGATCAGCGGCAGGCCGTCCTGGGTGGTGCGGACGGTGATGGTCCGGTCCTCGCCGCCGGCGACCTTGATGGTCTCCTTGCGGGACTGGAACTTCATCTCCTTGCCGTCGACCAGGTAGGTGTCCGGTCCGGTGACCTTCTCCAGGTACAGGTCGGTGACGTCGGCGCCGAGGTTGGTGAAGCCCCAGGTGATGTCCTTGTTGTGGCCGATGACCACGCCGGGCATGCCGGAGAAGGTGAAGCCCGCCGTGTCGTAGTTGCAGGTCTTGCTCACCGCGCGGCAGTGCAGGCCCATCTGGTACCAGACGGACGGCATGCCGGGGCCCAGGTGCGGGTCGTTGGCCAGCAGCGGCTTCCCGGTGGTGGTGTGCTTGCCGTCGACCACCCAGGAGTTGGAGCCGATGCCCTGGCCCTGCGGGCCGAGCAGTTGCGGCATCGCGGTGATCTTGTTCGAGACGTCCTGCAGCAGGGCGTCGGTCACGGCCCGGCTCTGCGTGGTGGCACCGGCGGCCGGGGCCGCCGGGCTCTGGCCGTCGGCGGGCTTGTAGCCGCCGTCGGCGGCGACGGTCCCGGTCTTCACGATCGTGCCGTTGCGGGCGTACGGGTACTCCGGGTAGAGCTGGGCGATCTGGTCCGGGTCGAAGTCCTGCGCGAGCAGGGCCCGGTCGATCTCGTCCTGCATGTTGCCGGAGAGGTTCCAGGCCATCGCCTTGAGCCAGGCCACCGAGTCGACCGGGTCCCACTTCTCCGGCTTGTAGTCGCCGTTGACGGCCCCGAGCAGGGTGTACTCCAGCGAGGCGCTCGACCCGCCCGGGTGCTCGCCCAGCCAGGCGTTCACGCCGTCCGCGTAGGCCTGCAGGTTCTTCTTGGTGTCCTCGGAGAGCTTGGTGTCGTACTCCTGCTGCGCGACCTGGCGCCAGCCCATGGTGCGCAGGAAGCCGTCGGTCTCGACCTGCCCCGAACCGAACATTTCGGACAGCCGGCCGGAGGTGATGTGGCGCCGGACGTCCATCTCCCAGAACCGGTCCTGGGCCTGCACGTAGCCCTGGGCCCGGAACAGGTCGGCGTCGGTGTCGGCGTACAGCTGCGGGATGCCGTTGGCGTCGCGCTTGACGTCGACCGGGGCGGACATGCCGGCCACCTTGACGGTGCCCTCGACCACGGGGAACGAGGCCTGGACGGTGCGCACCCCCCAGTAGGCGCCGCCGGCCACGCCGGCCACCAGCAGCACGGCCAGCACGATCACGATCAGGCGAGCGCGCCGGAACTTCTTCGAGCGGGACATCCGGATCCTTGGCTGGAGAGACTTTTTGCGGCCGTGACAGGTCACCACATTAGGGCGACTCAAGTGGCGGGCGAACACGGGGGACGCCCACGGTTGGATCAGGGGGACGATACCTGGGCAGGGCGACTGGCAGCGGACATCAAAGATCAGGTAAAATGTTAGACTGAGTAACGATTCATCAGCTGCCCCCTCACACCACCGAGGTGCTCCTGCGTGACCGTCGACCAGCTGAACCAGTTCCTGCTCGAGTTCTCCGTGATCCTGCTGGTCGCGGTGGTCGCCGTGCGCATCTCCACCCGCTCCGGGCTGCCCAGCCTCCTGATCTACCTCGGCATCGGCGTCGCCCTCGGCCAGAACGGCCTGGGGATCAGCTTCAACAACGCCGAGCTGACCCAGGTCCTCGGCTACGCGGCGCTGGTGGTCATCCTCGCCGAGGGCGGCCTCAAGACCAGCTGGAAGGCGATACGGCCGGTGATGCCGGCCGCCACCGTGCTGGCCACCGTCGGCGTCGCGGTCAGCGTCTTCGTCACCGCCGCCGGCGCCCACCTGCTGGTCGGCCTCGACTGGCGCAGCTCGATGCTGCTCGGCGCGATCGTCTCCTCCACCGACGCGGCCGCGGTCTTCTCGGTGCTGCGGATGGTCCCGCTGCCCGAGCGCCTCACCGGCCTGCTGGAGGCCGAGTCCGGCTTCAACGACGCCCCCGTGGTGATCCTGGTGGTGGCCTTCGCCACCGCCGGACCGCTCGACCCCTGGTACATGCTGGTCGGCACGATCATCGCCGAGCTGGCCATCGGCGCCGCGGTCGGCTACTCCGTCGGCCGGATCGGCGCGTACGGGGTCAAGCACGTCGCGCTGCCGTCCTCCGGCCTCTACCCGATCGCCGTGCTGGCCCTGGTCGTGCTCGCCTACGCGGGCGGCGCGCTGCTGCACGGCTCCGGGTTCCTCGCCGTCTACATCGCCTCGGTGGTGCTGGGCAACAGCAAACTGCCGCACGGCCCGGCCGTCCGCGGCTTCGCCGACGGACTCGCCTGGATCGGGCAGATCGGCATGTTCGTGGTGCTCGGCCTGCTGGTCACCCCCGAGACCATGCGCTCGGCGATAGTGCCCGCGCTGGTCGTCGGCGCGGTCCTGGTCTTCGTCGCCCGGCCCGCCTCGGTGCTGGTCACCATGACGCCGTTCCGGCTGCCCTGGCGCGAGCAGGCCCTGCTCAGCTGGGCCGGGCTGCGCGGCGCGGTGCCCATCGTGCTGGCCACCATCCCGCTGGTCGCCGACGTGCCGAGGGCCCAGGAGCTGTTCAACGTCGTCTTCATCCTGGTCGTGGTCTTCACCCTGCTCCAGGGTCCGACCCTGCCGCTGGTCGCCAAGCGCCTGCGGATCGGCGAGGGCTCGATCGGCCAGGACCTCGGCATCGAGTCCGCGCCGTTGGAGAAGCTCCACGGCCACCTGCTGTCGGTCTCGCTCGCGGCCGGCTCACGGATCTCCGGCGTCGAGGTCGGCGAACTGCGGCTGCCCAAGGGCGCCGCCGTGACCCTGGTGGTGCGCGACGGCTCCAGCTTCGTACCGGAGCGGGCCACCGTGCTGCGCGCCGGGGACGAGCTGCTGGTGGTCACCACCGAGGAGGTCGGCGAGGCCGCGGAGCGGCGGCTGCGCGCCGTGGACAAGGGCGGCAAGCTGGCCGGCTGGCTGCGCGGACGGCAGGCGGACGGGTAGCGGGCAGGTAGCGGGCGGGGACCCGGGGTGCCGGGGACGTGGGGAGTCAGGGACCCGCGGTGTGTACAGGGCCGTGCGCGTCGGAACGGCAGGGGTGTGCCTCTGTTCACCTTCCGTTACCAGCCGGGGCTTGCCATGACCCGCTAGGATGAAGGTATATAGGCGTTATCAGCGTTTTCGTTTTCAAGACTGAACCACCCGCAACATCTGCCTGAAGCAGAGTTGGCGCGACCGCTCGGCGGCCGCGGTCCGCAGTTGAACTGAACTTCTCTGGCCCCCGCTTCCACGACCCGGCCAGCCGGACCCGGTATCTACCCCGGTCGACGCGCGAGAGGACGACTCTCGGCGCCGTCGGGGCTTTTCCCTGCCCTGTTCCGCGCTACCAGGCAGCAGGAAGGACCGACCGTGACGGCCCGCCGAACGGTCGAAAGCCCCGACACCCCCGCCCGGGCGGGTTACGGAGCGCTGCTCCGCACCCCCGGCGCCTGGACGTTCCTGACCCCGGCCTTCGCCGCCCGGCTGCCCTACGCGATGCTCAGCCTGGGCATCGTGCTGCTGGTCTTCCAGACCCACGGCTCGTACGGCACGGCCGGCGCCGTGGCGGCGGTCTCCGCCGTCGCGCAGGCCCTCGTCGGCCCGCAGACCGGCCGGCTGGCCGACCGCTACGGCCAGGCCGCGGTCCTGCTGCCCAGCATCGCCGTGCACGCGGTCTCCGTCGGCGCCCTGATCTCGCTGGCCCTCGGCCACGCCCCGGTCTGGACGCTGTTCCTGGCCGCCGCGCCGGCCGGTGCCAGCGTGCCGCAGATCGGCGCGATGGTCCGGGCCCGCTGGGTCGGCCGCCTGTCCGACCGGCCGGCCATGCTCAACACGGCCTTCGCCTTCGAGTCGGTCACCGACGAGTTCACCTTCGTGATCGGCCCGGTCCTGGCCACCGCGATCGCCACCCAGGCGTCCCCCGCCGCCGGCCTGATCGCCGAGGCCGCGCTGACCGTGGCCGGCGGACTGGCCTTCGCCGCCCAGCGGCGCACCGCCCCCGCCCGGCACCCCCGGGTCGAGGGTGTCCGGCGGGTCTCCGCCCTGGCCTCTCCCGGCGTCCGGCTGCTGGCCGCCTCGTTCCTGGGCGTCGGCACCGTCTTCGGCGCCATGCAGGTCTCGGTCACCGCCTTCGCCGAGTCGGCCGGACAGGCCGGCGCCAACGGCACCGTCTACGGGATCTTCGCCGGCGGCTCGATGATCGCGGGCGTGCTCTACGGCCTGGTCGGCTGGAAGCGCTCGGCCCGGCAGCGGATGCTGTTCTGCTACGCGCTGCTGGTGCTCGGCTGCTCCACGCTGTGGGCGATGCCCAACCTGACCGCGCTCGCGGTCGCCGGGCTGTTCTGCGGCCTCGCCATCGCACCCACGCTGATCACCGGGTACACCCTGGTGGAGACGCTGGTCGCGGACGGCGCCAAGACCGAGGCGTTCACCTGGCTCACCGGCGCCATCGGCCTCGGCCTGGCGATCGGCTCGACCGTGGCCGGCCAGCTGATCGACCTGCACGGGCCGTCGGCCGGCTTCCTGGTCCCGGTCGCCGGGGCCGGCCTCGGCCTGGTCGGCCTGGTCACCCTGCGGCAGCTTCTGGTCGCCCCCGGCAGCCGGAGCCGGACCGTCGCACGCAGCGGCGGCCTCGCCGCGAAGACCGCCAAGATCGCCACGGTGGAGGGCTGATCCGACCGGGATCACACCCGGATCACGCCCGGAGCGCTGGACTCAGTCAACGGAATACCGCATCATTGACCATCGTTAGCACTCATCAGGCCAGAGTGCCAGGGGGAAGTGCAGGAGGAAGAGCAAGTGCCCACGTACCAGTACCAGTGCACCGAGTGCGGGACCGGCCTGGAGGCGGTGCAGAAGTTCACCGACGAGGCCCTGACCACGTGCCCCGAGTGCCAGGGGAAGCTCCGCAAGGTCTTCTCGGCCGTGGGTGTGGTCTTCAAGGGCTCGGGTTTCTACCGGACCGACAGCCGCTCCTCGTCCAGCAGCTCGGTGACGTCCGGGGCCTCCGGTTCCTCGTCCACCAGCGGCTCCTCCGCCTCCTCGGCGCCGGCTGCCGGCGGCTCGTCCGCCTCGTCGTCGAGCTCGTCCTCGTCGACGGCCTCCGCGCCGGCCGCGAGCTGAGACTGCGGTAGCGCGCCGGGAGCGAGGTGGCGCGGGGTCGACCCGCGCAGGTCCGACGCGCTCGATGCCGGTGCGCGCCCGGATGCGGTGACGCAAGACGTATGACGGCCCGGTGCCGCCGCAGCGATGCGGTGGCACCGGGCCGTCGCGGTTCGTACGGTGGCGCGGGGCCGCGGGGCGGGGCCGGG
>NZ_JAIZ01000446.1:0-1671 GCF_000710465.2 Kitasatospora sp. MBT63
CCTCACCCTGGGCCTGGCCACCCCCGGCACCCGCCGCCCCCGCCGCGCCGCCCGCCGGGGCCCACGCGCCGCCAGGACCTGACGGCGGCGGTGCCCGGGCGGCGGCGTCAGGACCTGGCGGTCACGGCCCGGGCGGTCACGGCCCGGGCGGTCATGGCGCGGCCGGTCACGGCTGTCTGCTGAGGTGGCTGTCGGCGAACCCCTCCTGCTTCACCAGCAGGCGCCCGTCGGCCTCCAGGTCGAACGTGACCTGCTCGGCCACCTCCGCGCCGCACCCCGAACCGCTGGTGGTCAGCGACTCAGCGACCACCAGGGTCTGCTCCGAGGCCGTCACCAGGATCGAGGCCGCGCCGCAGCTGACACCCCCGGCCGTCGTGGTGGCGGCCCGCCCCACGGTGTCGCCGATCTGGCCCTGGACCAGCTGGATGCGGTAGGTGGCGGTGACCTTCTGCCCGCCGGTGGTGGTCACCACGCCCTGCCAGGTCCCCAGGAAGACCGCCGGCACCACCCCGGCCGGGCGAGACGGGCTCGGCGACGGCGACGGCGAGGGAGAAGGGGACGGCGAACCGGACGGCGACGGCGACAGTGCGGCGGACCCTCCCGTCACCGACCCGTCCGCCGAGGAACGGCCGCCCGGACCGCCGTCCCCCGCGTACCAGAGCGCCGCCCCGGCCGCGGCGGCCGCGATCAGCACACCGCCCGCGACCAGCGCAGGCACCGTCAGCCGCCGCCCCCGGCCGAGCCCGTCGGGGCCGACAGGGCCGACAGGGCCGGCCGGGCCCGTCGGCGGCCGGTCAGCCACCGGCCGGTCCACCGGCGGTGCCGGGGTGTCCAACTCGGTCACGGGCCCCGAGCGTTCCGCCGCCGGGTGGTCGCCCGCGGACTCCAGACCGAGCAGCTCGACCGCCAGCCGTGCCACCGACTCCGACACCGCGGGCGGCAGCCACCCCGCCCGCGCGCCCGGTGCGGCACCGTCCGCGAGCCGGTCCCGCAACTGCTCCGGCGTCGGCCGGTCGGCCTGCTCCTTCGCCAGGCAGGCGCCGACCACCTCACGCAGGGACGCATCGAGACCGGTCAGGTCCGGCGCCTCGTGGAGCACCCGGTACAGCAGCACCGCCGCGCTGATCCCCTCACCGAACGGCGCGGCCCCGGTGGCCGCGTACGCGAGCACCGCGCCGAGCGAGAAGACGTCACCGGCCGGACCAGCGGTCTGCCCCTGGGCCTGCTCGGGGGACATGAACCCGGGCGAGCCGATCACGAAACCCGACCTGGTCAGCGCGGTCGCCGCGTCCAGCGCCCGGGCGATGCCGAAGTCGATCAGACGCGGACCGTCCAGCGCCAGCAGCACGTTGGACGGCTTGACGTCCCGGTGCACCAGACCGAGGCCGTGCACCGCGGCCAGCGCGTCGGCCAGCCCCGAACCGAGGGCCCGGACGGCGGACACCGGCAGCGGCCCGAACTCGCGGACCGCCGCGCCCAGCGCCGGCCCCGCCACGTAGCCGGTGGCGACCCAGGGCCGGGGGCCGTCGGTATCGGCGTCCAGCACCGGGGCCGTCCAGTGGCCGCCGACCCGGCGCGCCGCCTCGACCTCCTGGCGGAACCGGGTGCGGAACTCGGCGTCCGCCGCCAGCTCGCCGTGCACCGCCTTGACCGCCACCGTCCGTCCGCCCG
>NZ_JAIZ01000446.1:1751-5549 GCF_000710465.2 Kitasatospora sp. MBT63
CCGGCCCATGCCGCCCGCGCCGAGCCGCCGCAACAGCCGGTACTCGCCGAGCTGCCGCGGATCCTCCGGTTCCAGCGCCTCCATGCCCATCCCAACCCCACCCAGCCCCTCCTGCCGGCCCGGATCCGGGCCCGGTCAGGGACGACCGTACCGGTCCGCGGGGACGGCCGAGCAGGGAAGAACCGACTCCGCGTCAGCCCTCCGGAGCCCGGTCCCGCGTCAGAGCGCCGGTACCTGCTGCGGCTCGCCGCGCAGCGGCGCCTTCGCGAACTCGGCCATCCCCGCGGCGAATTCCACCGCAGGCCGCCACCCGAGCTCCGCCCGCAGCCGCCCGGAGTCCGCCGTCACGTGCCGTACATCGCCCAGCCGGTAGCGGCCGGTCACCCGCGGCGGCGGACCGCCGTACGCCGCGGCCAGCGCGGCCGCCATCTCGCCCACCGTGTGCACCGCGCCGCTGCCCACGTTGTACGCCCGCGAAGTGCCCGCCGGCCGCCCGGCGACTGCGGCCAGCGCCGCCAGGTTGGCCGCCGCGACATCGTCGACGTGCACGAAGTCCCGCCGCTGCCCGCCGTCCTCGTACACCTGCGGCACCTCGCCGCGGGCCAGCGCCGAGCGGAACAGCGACGCCACCCCCGCGTACGGGGTGTCGCGCGGCATCCCCGGGCCGTACACGTTGTGGTACCGCAGCGTCAGCACCCGGCCGCCGCACGCCCGGGCCCAGGCCGAGGCGAGCAGTTCCTGGGCGACCTTCGAGGCCGCGTACACGTTCCGCGGGTCCAGCGCGGCGTCCTCGCCGACCAGCCCGGGCGCCAGCGGCGCGCCGCACCGCGGGCACGGCGGCTCGAACCGGCCCCCGTCCAGGTCCGCCTCCCGGCGCGGCCCCGGCGCCACCGGCCCGTGCACGGCACAGTGGTAGGCGCCCTCGCCGTACACCACCATCGACCCGGCCAGCACCAGGTCCCGCACCCCGGCCCGGGCCATCGCCGACAGCAGCACCGCCGTCCCCAGGTCGTTGCAGCCCACGTACTCGGGAGCGTCGTCCAGGTCGAGTCCGAGGCCCACCATCGCCGCCTGGTGGCAGACGGCGTCGACCCCGTGCAGCGCGTTGTCGACCACCGCGCGGTCCCGGACGTCGCCGTGCCAGAAGGCCACGCCGTCGGGCAGCGCCGGCCGGCCGCCGGGGTGGACGGCGGGCAGCAGCGCGTCCAGCACCCGGACACCGTGGCCGGCCGCCGTCAGCTGCGCCGCGATCCGGGACCCGATGAAGCCGGCACCGCCGGTGAGCAGAATCTCCATGCCCCGACGCTAACCGGCCCGCCCGGCGCCGAACGGTCACGACGGCACTCCGTCAGATGTCCGTAAGACGCAGCACTGTGATGGCGAGCGATGACCGGTGGCCGGCGGCCGGGCCGGTCGGAGCGGTGGAGCCGGGCCGCCCACGGGCCGGCGGTATGGTGCGGTACGGGAGGGAATGTCCGACACCTGCAGCCCGCCGGGAGGAGCCGAGTGCGCGACGCCCGTCCGAGCCCGGCGGCCCGGCCCTCCCGGCACCGCCGGGACGCGCTCCGGGCGTCGGTCCCGCTGCTGGCGATCTGCGCGGGCTACTTCATGGTCATCCTGGACGTGACCATCGTCAACGTCGCCGTGCCCGCGGTCGGCCGCGAGCTGTCCGCCTCGCTCACCGGCATCCAGTGGATCACCGACGGCTACACCCTGGTCTTCGCCGGCCTGCTGCTGACCGGCGGAGCCCTCGGGGACCGAGTGGGCAACCGCCGCGTCTTCTGCACCGGGGTCGCGGTCTTCACCGCCGCCTCGGCCGGCTGCGGACTGGCGCCGACCACCGGCGTCCTGGTCGCCGCCCGGCTCCTCGAAGGGCTCGGCGCGGCCCTGATCGTGCCCGGCTCCCTCGCCCTGCTCCAGCAGGCCTACCCCTCACCCGCCGAACGCTCCCGCGCCTTCGGCCTGTGGGGCTCGGTCGCCGGGGTCGCCGCCTCCGCCGGCCCCCTGCTGGGCGGACTGCTGGTCACCACCCTCGGCTGGCGCTGGGTGTTCTTCATCAACCTGCCCGTCGGCCTGGCCTGCCTCGCCCTGGTCCGGCGCGCCGTGGCGCCCTCCCCGCGCCACCCGGACCGCCGCCTCGACACCCCGGCGCAGGCCGCCGTCGTCGCGGCGGTCGCCCTGCTCGTCGCGGTCCTCAACGAGGCCGGCCGGCTGGGCTGGTCGGACCCGCTGGTACTGATCGGCGCCGCCCTGTGCCTGGCCGCCGCCGGCTGCTTCGTCCTGCGCGAACACCTGGCCGCCACCCCCGTGCTCCCGCTGCCGCTGCTGCGCTCACGCGCGCTGAGCGGCGGGACGGTCATCGGCCTGCTCTTCAACTTCGCCTACTACGGCATGCTCTTCACCGCCAGCCTGTACTTCCAGCACCAGCGCGGCTACAGCGCACTGCGCACCGGACTCGCGCTCTTCCCGGCGGTCGCCGTCACCATGTTCGCCTCGGCGCTGTCGGGACGGCTCGCCCACCGCACCGGCGACCGCCCCCTGGTGATCACCGGCATGGCGGTCGCGGCGGCCGGACTGGCGGGCTGGGCCGCCGCCGGACCCGACCCGGCCTACCCGCTGCTGGTGGCGCCCATGACGGCGGCCGGCTTCGGCACCTCCTTCGCCCTCACCGGCTCCACCACCACCGTGATGGCGGCCGCCCCGCCGGGCTACGCCGGTACGGTCTCGGCCCTGTTCAACACGGCCCGCCAGGTGGGCAGCGCCGCCGGGGTCGCCCTCGGCGGGTCGCTCCTCGCCTCCGCCGCCGACCTCACCACCGGAGTGCGCACCAGCATGGCCGTCGGCGCCGCCGCCTACCTGCTGGCGGCCACCCTCGCGTACCTCTGCATCCCCCGCCCGAAATCCGGCCAGACGGACGGCCGGGGACGCGGCCCGAGAACCGGCCCGAAGCCGGGCCCGACGACCGACCCGGAGCCCGACCCGGGGTCCGGCCCGAGAACCGGCGCGGATCCGTCCTGACGACCGGTGTGGCAACCGGCCCGACGGCCAGTGCGGGATCCGATCCGGGCCCGGCTCGGCCCGAAGCTCCGCCGCAGGCCAGGCCCGGCAGCCGACCGTCGGACCGTCCGGCCGTTCGGCGGCCGACCCGCCGACTGAGCCACCCGCGCCTGCCCCCGCCACCGCCCCGAGCCGCCATCAGACAGCGCCCGCCGCCGGGGCGTCGGTGACGCGGCGGCCCGCTCCGCCGTAGGCTCGCCCCATGCGAGCGATCAACGATCTCGACCGCAGGCTCTTCAACCGGGTGGCGCTGAGCCGCCTGCGCGGCGCGCACCCCGTGCTGCCCAGACTCACCAGGGCCGCCAACCACGGCGTGCTCTGGCTGGGCACCGCCGCCGCCCTGGCCGCCACCGGTGACCGCACCGCCCGCCGGGCCGCACTGCGCGGCGTCGGCGCCCTCGCCCTCGCCTCGGTGTCCGCCAACATCGTCGCCAAGGGCCTCACCCGGCGCCCGCGCCCGGTCATCGACCAGGTCCCGGCCGTCCGCCGGCTGCTGGTCCAGCCCGCCACCACCTCCTTCCCCTCCGGGCACTCCGCCTCCGCCGCGGCCTTCGCCACCGGGGTGGCCCTCGAAGCGCCGCTGCTCGGCCTCGTGGTGGCGCCGGTCGCGGCCGGCGTGATCGCCTCGCGGGTGTACGTCGGTGTGCACTACCCGGGCGACGTGCTAGCCGGCGCCGCCCTCGGTGCCGGCCTCGCCGCCCTCACCCTGCGCTGGTGGCCGCTGCGCGGCACCGAGCCGGC
>NZ_JAIZ01000446.1:5636-7891 GCF_000710465.2 Kitasatospora sp. MBT63
CGCAGCGCCACCCGCTGTCGAGGCGCCGGCCCTGCCCGGAGGCCGCGGCCTGACCGTGGTGGTCAACCCCGGCGCCGGCGCCGACGGCCCGGACGGCGCCGTCGAACAGCTGCGCGCCCTGCTGCCCGAGGCCGACCTGCGGGTGGCCGGTCCCGACGACGACCTCGCCGCGCTGATGGACCGCGCCGCCGCCGACGCCGCCCGCGCCGGCGGAGCCCTCGGGGTCTGCGGCGGCGACGGCACCGTCAACCTCGCCGCCACCGTCGCCGCCCGCGCGGAGCTGCCGCTCGCGGTCTTCCCCGGCGGCACCCTCAACCACTTCGCCGCCGACCTCGGCAGCCCCGACCTGCGCTCCACCGCCGAGGCCGTCGAGGCCGGCAGCGCGGCCGGCGTCGACCTCGGCCGGGTCACCGGCGGCCACGGCGAGCACGGGGACCACGACACCGACCGGTCCTTCCTCAACACCTTCAGCATCGGGATCTACCCGGACCTGGTCCGGGTCCGCGAGGCCCACGAGAAGCGGCTCGGCAAGTGGCCCGCGCTCGGTCTCGCCCTGGTCCGGGTGCTGCGCACCGCCGAACCGATGCACCTCAGCGTCTCCGGGGTGCCCCGGCAGCTGTGGCTGCTGTTCGCCGGCAACGGCCCGTACCAGCCGCGCGGCTTCGCCCCCACCCACCGCAGCAGCCTCCAGGACGGCCGGCTCGACATCCGCGCCGTCGACGGCAGCACGCCGTTCGCCCGCACCCGGCTGGTCGGCGCCTTCCTGCTCGGTACCCTGGGCACCTCGCGGGTCTACCGCGAAGTACGGCTGAAGGCCCTCGACCTGACGGACCTCCGCGGGGTCGGCCACTTCTCCGTCGACGGCGAGGTGGTCCCCGCCCCGGACCGCCTGCTGCTGCACAAGTCGCCGCGGGCGCTGACCGTCTACCGCCCCGAGCACCCGTCGGTGCCGTGACGGGCCCGCGCCGGAGTTGAGCCCCGATGCCCGAGGGCGACACGGTCTACCGCGTCTGCGCCGACCTGCACGCCGCGCTGGCCGGCCACCTGCTGACCAGAGCCGACCTGCGGGTGCCCGCGCACGCCACCGCCGACCTCACCGGCCGCCGGGTACTCGAGGTGGTCCCGCGCGGCAAGCACCTGCTCACCAGGATCGACGGCGGCCTCACCCTCCACACCCACCTGCGGATGGACGGCCGCTGGGCGGTCTACCGGGCGGGTGAACGCTGGAGCGGCGGTCCGGCGTTCCAGATCCGCGCCGTCCTCGGCACCGAGCAGCACACCGCCGTCGGCTACCGGCTGCCCGTCGTCGAACTGCTGCGCACCGCCGACGAGCAGCGCGCCGTCGGGCACCTCGGCCCCGACCTGCTCGGTCCCGACTGGGACGCCGCCGAGGCCCGCCGCCGCCTCCTCGCCCGGCCCGAGCGGCCGATCGGCGAGGCCCTCCTGGACCAGCAGAACCTGGCCGGCATCGGCAACGTGTACGCCAACGAACTCTGCTTCCTCGCGGGCGTCACCCCCTGGACCCCCGTCGGCTCGCTGCCCGCCCTCGACCGCCTGCTCGCCCGCGCCCGCCAACTCCTGGACGCCAACAAGCTCCGGCCCGGCCACATCACCACCGGCGAGACCAGGCCCGGACGACAGCACTGGGTGTACGGCCGGGCCCGCCGCCCCTGTTCCCGCTGCGGAACCCCGCTGCGCACCGCCACCCACGCCCAGGACCGTCCCGCCACCTGGTGCCCGCACTGCCAGCGCGGCCCGGTGGGGTGACGCCGTCACCTCGGCGGCGGACGAAATCCCACGTCACAGCGGCATTTCTGACAGTGTGTCGACAAATCGTGATGTCGTGATTGTGATCTTCGCCCGATAGGTCGAGCAAAGATCATGCAAAGCTTCGTGCTCGGTGGAACCGGCCACGACGGCCACCCCCCGGCCACCCATAGGGTCTCCTTGGCATTCGCCCGTCTGTGCGGATTGTCGGTATCTGTTGATCCATCATGGGGAGTTTTTCGTGGGGGCTTGGCGAGCACGAACGCCAATCGGTAGATGGTTGTGGGGGCGTCATCGATGGCTGGGTATGGCCAGCCTGCTGGCGTTGTTGATGTCGCTGCTGGCGGCGCCGTCGGCGGAGGCGCTGGCGGCGAAGCGCCCGCACGGGAAGGTGTGGTCGCCGTCCTCGGCGGTGAACGCGGGTCAGAAGCCGGTCAAGGGGAAGAATCTGACGCCGGCCAAGGCGAAGGCGCCGGCGTATCCGGTGC
>NZ_JAIZ01000447.1 GCF_000710465.2 Kitasatospora sp. MBT63
CAGGCGCAGGTGATGGACCTGCTGGCGGAGCTGCAGGCCGAGTACCACATGGGTCTGATCCTGATCACCCACGACCTCGGTGTGGTCGCCGACGTCGCGGACAAGATCGCGGTGATGTACGCCGGCCGGATCGTGGAGACCGCCCCCGTGCACGAGCTGTACGCCAACCCGGCGCACCCGTACACCAAGGGCCTGCTCCGCTCGATCCCGCGCCTGGACCAGAAGGGCCAGGACCTGTACGCGATCAAGGGCCTGCCGCCGAGCCTGCTGCACCTGCCCACGGGATGTTCCTTCAACCCGCGCTGCGACGCGGCCACGGATCTCTGCCGGTCCGACCGGCCGCTCCTGCAGCCCGTCCTGGACGTGGACGGCGCCGAGCTCGAAGGCCGGCGCAGCGCCTGCCACTTCTGGAAGGAGACCCTCCATGGCTGAGCCCATCCTGGAGGTCCG
>NZ_JAIZ01000448.1 GCF_000710465.2 Kitasatospora sp. MBT63
CGGCGCCGTGCTTGGTGTCGGTGAACATGATCACCCCGCCGTCGCGGGAGGCGATGTGGGCGATCGTGGCGTTCTTGTCGAAGTTCTGCACGTGCAGCACGTGGTGCTCCATCGTGCTGACCGCTCCCGCGGACGGGTCCACCGAGTGCGTGACCGGGTCGTTCAGGAAGCGGCGCACCAGGCGGTCGACGTTGCGGTCCAGAGTGGCGGAGAACAGCATCGTCTGGCCGCCCTCCTCGACCTGCTCGAGGAGCTCGGTGACCTGCGGCAGGAAGCCCATGTCGGCCATCTGGTCGGCCTCGTCGAGCACCGTGATGCCGACCCCGTCCAGCTGGCAGTCGCCCCGCTGGATCAGGTCCTTGAGCCGGCCGGGGGTGGCGACCACGACCTCCGCCCCCCGGTTCAGCGCCTGCGCCTGGCGGCCGATCGACATCCCGCCCACCACCGTCGCCATCCGCAGCCGCAGCGCGTGGGCGAACGGGGTGAGGGCATCGGTGACCTGCTGCGCGAGCTCACGGGTGGGCACCAGCACCAGGGCCAGCGGGCGGCGCGGCTCGGCGCGCCGGCCGGCGGTACGGGCCAGCACCGCGAGGCCGAACGCGATGGTCTTGCCCGAGCCGGTGCGGCC
>NZ_JAIZ01000449.1 GCF_000710465.2 Kitasatospora sp. MBT63
GGTGCTGCCCAAGAGGTGGCTGGGGGAGCGGACGTTCGCCCGGCTGATGCGCTCACGCCGCCTCGCCCGCGACTACGAGGGCCGAACCGACACGGCGGAAGCAATGATCCGTTGGTCGATGACCATGGTCATGACCCGCCGCCTCGCCCGGCGATCACGCTGAACGACCCCGGACGTTCTCAGCCAGCCAGCCAGCCAGCCAGCCAGCCAGCCAGCCAGC
>NZ_JAIZ01000450.1 GCF_000710465.2 Kitasatospora sp. MBT63
GGGGCGGCGCTGGCCCGGCAACGGCGCGCCACCCGGCGGCGGGGCGACCCGGCGCGGAGCCCCGGGGCCGGACAGCGCCGACTGGTGGCGCTCCCCGCCGCCGTGCCCCACCGGCTCCGGGGGCAGCCCGGTCGGGGCCACCGAGATCCGCACCCCGCAGTCGGCCAGCGCGCTCAGCTCGCAGGCGGTGGTGTCGTCGGCGGTGGACTGCTCGTCCGTCACCAGGTGGGTGATCGCCTCGGTCGGCACGGTCTGGAACATGGTGTCGGCACCGAGCTTGGTGTGGTCCGCGAGCACGATCACCTCGGTGGCCGCCTGGACCAGGGCGCGGTCGACGCTGGCGGAGAGCATGTTGGTGGTGGACAGGCCGCGCTCGGCGGTCAGGCCGCTGCCGGAGATGAAGGCCTTGGAGACCCGCAGACCGTGCAGGGACTGCTCGGCCCCACTGCCCACCAGGGCGTAGTTGGAGCCCCGCAGGGTGCCGCCGGTCATCACCACCTCCACCCGGTTGGCGTGGGCCAGCGCCTGGGCGACCAGCAGCGAGTTGGTGACCACCGTCAGGCCCGGGACCCGGGCCAGCCGACGGGCCAGCTCCTGCGTGGTGGTGCCCGCGCCGACCACCACCGCGTCGCCCTCCTCGACCAGGCCTGCGGCCAGGTCGGCGATGGCGCTCTTCTCGGCGGCGGCGAGATGGGTCTTCTGCGGATAGCCGGGTTCCCGGCTGAAGCCGCCGGGGAGCACCGCGCCGCCGTGCCGGCGGTCGAGCAGCCCTTCGGCCTCCAGCGCCCGGACGTCCCGACGGACGGTGACTTCGGAGGTCTGGACGACACGGGCCAATTCCCGGAGCGAGACCGCTCCGTTGGCGCGCACCATCTCGAGGATCAACTGGCGACGTTCTGCTGCAAACACAGAACCGACGGTAACTGAATGACCGTCTGCTTTCAGGCGTTTGCAGCTGGTAGCGGGAATTGCTCACCTCGGCCCAGCGCGCGACCGTACAATGCGCGCCGCTGCCCGCCGGTGACGCGCTCCACCGTCCGGGTGGGATCGGCCGGGAACGGCGGAGGCGGCCGCCGTCGGCGACCGCCTCAACTGGACTGCACGGGTCAGGAGTCGGAGTCCTCGCGCCTGCGGATGTGCAACTGCCGGGCGGCCTCGGCGGTGGAGCCGGAGAGCGAGGGGTAGACCGTGAACGCGCTGGCCACCTGTTCGACCGTCAAGTTGTTGTCCACCGCGAGCGAGATCGAGTGGATGAGCTCGCTGGCGCGCGGCGAGACCACCACGCCGCCGACCACGATGCCGGTGCCCGGGCGGCAGAACAGCTTGACGAAACCGTCCCGGATGCCCTGCATCTTGGCCCGCGGGTTGCCCCGCAGCGGCAGCTTGACCTCGACGGCGTCCATCTTGCCGCAGGAGACGTCGGCGGCGGTGTAGCCGACCGTGGCGATCTCCGGGTCGGTGAAGACGTTGGAGGAGACCGTCTTCAGGTTGAGCGGCTGCACCGCGTCGCCGAGCGCGTGGTACATCGCGATCCGGCCCTGCATCGCGGCGACCGAGGCGAGCATGAAGACACCGGTGCAGTCACCGGCCGCGTACACGCCCGGGGCGGAGGTCCGGGAGACCCGGTCGACCTTGATCTGGCCCCAGTCGTTGAGCTTGACGCCCGCCTCCTCCAGACCCATGTCGGCGGTGTTGGGGATCGAGCCGACCGCCATCAGACAGTGCGTGCCCTTGATCACCCGGCCGTCGGCCAGGGTGACCTCGACCTGGTCGCCGACGCGCTTGGCGGTCTCCGCGCGGGAGCGGCTCATCACGTTCATGCCGCGGCGGCGGAAGACCTCCTCCAGCACCTCGGCGGCGTCCGGGTCCTCGCCGGGCAGCACCCGGTCGCGGGAGGAGACCAGGGTGACCTTGGAGCCGAGCGCCTGGTACGCGCCGGCGAACTCGGCGCCGGTGACGCCGGAGCCGACCACGATCAGCTCCTGCGGCAGCTCCTCCAGGTCGTAGACCTGGGTCCAGGCGAGGATCCGCTCGCCGTCCGGCCGGGCGTCCGGCAGCTCGCGCGGGCGCACCCCGGTGGCGATCAGCACCGCGTCGGCGCGCAGCGCCTCGGTGCCGCCGTCCTCGCGGTCCACCAGCACCTCGCGGGAGCCGTCCACCGCCTGCCCGCCGGCGCCGAGCCGGCCGCGGCCGCGCAGCACCGTCACACCGGCCCGGGTGACCGCCTGGGTGATGTCGTGCGACTGCGCGATGGCGAGCCGCTTCACCCGTCGGTTCACCTTGCCGAGGTCCACGCCGACCACCCGGGCCGCGCGCTCGAGCGGCGGGGTGTCGTCCGCCACGATGATGCCCAGCTCCTCGTAGGAGCTGTCGAAGGTGGTCATCACCTCGGCCGTGGCGATCAGGGTCTTGGACGGGACGCAGTCCGTCAGCACCGCCGATCCGCCCAGACCGTCGCGGTCGACGACGGTCACCTCCGCGCCGAGCTGGGCTGCCACCAGGGCCGCCTCGTATCCGCCGGGTCCGCCACCGATGATCACGATCCGAGTCACGTGCTCCATTGTCCCGCATGCCGCATCCGCCGCCACGCCGGGGGCGTTGATTCCACGCGCACCGCCGCGGATGTGACGGTGAACACCTCCCGGCCTCGGCCGCCGGGTGATCTCCCGTAGGCTGACGACCATGTCGCTCTACGCCGCGTACGCCACGAACCTCGACGCCCGGCAGATGAGCCGGCGCGCGCCGCACTCCCCGCTGCGCGGCACCGGCTGGCTGACCGGATGGCGGCTGACCTTCGGCGGCGAACACCTCGGCTGGGAGGGCTCGCTGGCCACCGTGGTGGAGGACGAGAAGGACCAGGTCTTCGTCTCCCTCTACGACGTCGCGCCGATGGACAGCGACGGACTGGACCGCTGGGAGGGCGTCCAGCTGGGCATCTACCGCAAGATCCGGCTCCGGGCGCAGACCCTGGACGGCGAGGTGCCGGTGTGGACCTACGTGCTGAACGACTACGAGGGCGGGCTGCCCGCGGCCCGCTACCTCGGCCTGATCGCGGACGCGGCGGAGAGCGCCGGCGCACCGGACGACTACGTGTCGGACCTGCGGCGCCGGCCCTGCTGACACCGCTCGGACGCGGCGGCGGCGCACGGCGGGGGCGTCCGGGCGGGCCCGCTCGGAGGTTGCTCCAGGCCGGTGGCCGGGATTCCGGTCCCCACCTGTTGTTTTAGGTCATCCGGGTAACGATCCGGCATGCCTTGGCGCGTTGGTCTACGCGCGTAGGCGAATCGCGTCTATCCTCGGTTGTGTGAACGTATCTCCTCAGTCGGTCGTCTCCGCCGACCCCTATGCCGCCGCCCAGGACGCCGCCGTGCGCCTGCGCGAGCTGACCGGTGCCGAGCGCCACGACGTCGCCCTGGTGATGGGCTCCGGCTGGGTGCCGGCCGCCGACGCACTGGGCGAGACCGTGGCCGAGTTCGCGGTCACCGAGCTCCCCGGTTCCCCCGCCCCCGCGGTGGCCGGCCACGCCGGCAAGATCCGCTCGGTCCGGATCCCGGGCTCGGACGGCTCCGGCGACAAGCGGGCCCTGATCTTCCTCGGCCGCAACCACTACTACGAGGGCCACGGCGTGGCCACCGTGGTGCACGGTGTGCGCACCGCCGCCGCCGCCGGCTGCAAGACCATCGTGCTGACCAACGGCTGCGGCGGCCTGCGCCAGGGCTGGGTCCCCGGCCAGCCGGTGCTGATCAGCGACCACATCAACCTCACCGCGGACTCGCCGATCGTCGGCGCCAACTTCGTGGACCTCACGGACCTCTACTCCAAGCGGCTGCGCGAGCTGTGCCGCGAGGTGGACCCGAGCCTGGACGAGGCCGTGTACGTGCAGTTCCGCGGCCCGCACTACGAGACCCCGGCCGAGGTGAACATGGCCCGGGTGATCGGCGGCGAGCTGGTCGGCATGTCGACCACCCTGGAGGCCATCGCCGCCCGCGAGGCCGGCGCCGAGGTGCTGGGCATCTCGCTGGTGACCAACCTGGCCGCCGGCATGACGGGCGAGCCGCTCAACCACGAAGAGGTGCTGGAGGCCGGCAAGGCCTCGGCCGAGCGGATGGGCGCGCTGCTGGGGAAGGTCCTTGAGCGGATCTGAGCGTCCGCTGACGCAGAATCAGTAGGCAGGGGCCGTCGGGCAGATGTCGGATGACAGATTTTGATATCTGTCATCCGACATCGCTCCGACGGCCCCCCATTCACATCAACCCCAGAGGAGCTGGCAGCCCAATGCCTCAGGCCCACACCACCGATCTCCTCGCCCGAGCCCGGGCCTGGCTCGCCGAGGACCCGGACCCGCAGACCCGCGCCGAGCTGTCCGCGCTGCTCGCCGCCGCCGAGGGCCCCGACGCCGAGTCCGGCGAGCGCCTCGCCTGGTCGCAGCTGAGCGAGCGCTTCGCGGACCGCCTGCAGTTCGGCACGGCCGGCCTGCGCGGCGAACTCGGCGCCGGCCCGATGCGGATGAACCGCGCCGTCGTGATCCGGGCCGCCGCCGGCCTGGCCGCGTACGTGCGCAAGGAGAACCTCGGCGACCTGGTGGTGATCGGCTACGACGCGCGCCACAAGTCGTACGACTTCGCCGTCGACACCGCCGCCGTGGTGGTGGGCGCCGGCCTGCGCGCCGCCCTGCTGCCCCGCGCGCTGCCCACGCCCGTCCTCGCCTTCGCCATCAAGCACCTGGGCGCCGCCGCCGGTGTCACCGTCACCGCCAGCCACAACCCGCCGCAGGACAACGGCTACAAGGTCTACCTGGGCGACGGCTCGCAGATCGTCCCGCCCGCCGACCACGGCATCGCCGCCGAGATCGACGCGATCGGCTCGCTCGACGAGGTCCCGCGCGCCGAGTCCGGCTGGGAGGTGCTCGGCGAGGACGTCATCGACGCGTACCTGGCCCGCGCCGTCTCCACCGTCGACCCGAGCAGCCCGCGCGACCTGGACGTGGTGTACACCCCGATGCACGGCGTCGGCCGGGACGTCCTGCTGGCCGCGTTCGAGCGGGCCGGCTTCCCGGCCCCGACCGTGGTCGCCGAACAGGCCGAGCCGGACCCGGACTTCCCGACCGTGGCCTTCCCCAACCCGGAGGAGCCGGGCGCGATGGACCTCGCGTTCCGCACCGCCGCCGCGGCCCGCCCCGACATCGTGATCGCCAATGACCCCGACGCCGACCGCTGCGCGGTGGCCGTCCCCGAGACCGGCAACGGCGGCTGGCGGATGCTGCGCGGCGACGACGTCGGCGTCCTGCTCGGCTCCGCCCTGGTCGCCAAACGCGCGGCCGGCACCTTCGCCACCACGATCGTCTCCTCCACCCTGCTCGGCCGGATCGCCGAGGCCGCCGGGCTCGGCTACGCCGAGACCCTGACCGGCTTCAAGTGGATCTCCCGCGCCGAGGGCCTGCGCTACGGCTACGAGGAGGCGCTCGGCTACTGCGTCGACCCCGAGGGCGTCGCCGACAAGGACGGCATCACCGCCGCCCTGCTGGTCGCCGAACTCGCCGCCACCCTCAAGCGCAGCGGCCGTACCCTGACCGACCTGCTGGACGACCTGGCGCTGGAACACGGCCTGCACGCCACCGACCAGCTGTCGGCCCGGGTCGAGGACCTGTCGCTGATCGCCGACGCCATGCAGCGCCTGCGCGACAAGCCGCCGACCGTGCTGGCCGGCCTGCTGGTCACCCGGGCCGACGACCTGACCGCCGGGTCCGCCGACCTGCCCCCCACCGACGGCCTGCGCTACTACCTGACGGGCGACGAGGTCCGTTCGGCCCGGATCGTGGTCCGGCCCTCCGGCACCGAGCCCAAGCTGAAGTGCTACCTGGAGGTCGTCCTCCCGGTCGCCGACGCCGCCGCGCTCGCCGGAACCCGCGAACGCGCCGCCGCGCTGCTCGACGCGGTCAAGCGCGACCTCGCGGCCGCCGCGGGCATCTGAGCGTCGCGGCCACCGACGCGCGGTCCGGTCGACGAGTCGGCTGAGGCAACCGAGACGACCCCGGACGGGCGTCTCCCGGCACCTGCCGGGGGCGCCCGTCCGGCATGTCCGCCCGGTCTTCGCTCCGGCACCCACCGCCTCGCCGCTCACCGCCCGCCGCCACCCGCCACCCGCCAGCCGCATTCGCCCGCCGGTCGCCGGTCGGCCAACGCTGCCGGTCCGCGCACCCTGCCGACTCGCCCGCCCGCTCACCCGGGCGCCCACCTGCCACCCGCGGTCCAGCGGGCAGGGGTACTCCGTCGAGGCGGCGGCCCTGAGAGAGCGGTGAGCCGGTGAGCCGGTGGGTCTCGCCGCGCCGATCCACCGACGAGCCGGTGAGCCGCCGCACCGATGCCCCGGAGAGCAGTCGGCCCCCTCCGGGTGCCCGGCCCGGGAGGGCCGCGGCGGCCCGGAGGGGGCCCGACAGCGGTGAGGGTGAGGGGGTCAGCCGGCCACGATCAGCACGATCATGGCCGCCAGGCCCGCCAGGGTCGGCGCGATGATCCACCAGCACCAGCGGACGGAGACCGAGCCGGCCGCGTCCGGGCGGGCCGCGTTGCGCTCGGCCAGCTCCTGCAGGGAGTCGACCACCTGGTCGGACCAGGCGCGGGTCGGATCCGCGTCGCCCGCCCTGGCCGCGCGGCCGGCCGACGGGTTGGACGGCCGTCCGCTCTCGGGGCGCGGCCGGCCGCCGGAGATGACCGGGTCGCCCGCGGCGGCGGCGCGGGCCGCCTGCCGGTTGGCCCGCTTGCGCTGGCGCAGCGACACCGGGACCGCCCAGACCTGGTACTTCTTGCCGCCCGCGAAGAGCTCGACCGAGTACCCGGCCCGCAGTCCCTCGACGGCGGCCCACGGCGCCTCGACCGAGCGCAGCGGGTTGCGGACGAGCAGCCGGCGCTCGTTCGCGTAGACCACCGGCCGCAGGGTGTACGCGAAGACCGGGAGGGCGAACACCGGGGCGGCGGCCAGCGCGATCCACGGCGTCTTCCCGGTGCCGCTGATCACCGCGTCGAGGATCAGCCAGCCGGCCACGGCGAGCAGCATGACGCCGGAGATGATGCCGGGCACGGAGCGGTAGCTCCGGTCGGCGAACTGCGGCTCGGGGGCGGCGGAGCCCGGGTGGGGCTTGCCGGCGGATTCGGTCATGGTGACGATTCTGCCGCATGGGTGCCACCGTTCCCTAGGGTCACAGCGGCCCGGATCTGCAACGTTCCTGCACCGGGACCCCGGCTGCCCGACGTCCGGGACCCCGGCTCCGGCCGCGCCGCGCGTACGGCTGCGGCGGGCCTCACGCCGTCCGGCGCCGCAGTGTGGCCGCGCCGAGGCCGAGGGCCAGCAGGGTCGCGCCGACGAGCACGGCCAGGTCGGCCAGCACGGCGCCGCCGACCCCGGGGGTGCCGGTGAGGCGGTTCATCGCGTCGACGGCGTAGGACAGCGGCAGGACGTCGGAGGCCCAGCGCAGCGCGGTGGCCATCGAGTCGCGCGGGACGAACAGTCCGCAGAGCAGCAGTTGCGGCAGCAGGACGGCGGGCAGGAACTGCACCGCCTGGAACTCGGTGGCGGCGAAGGCCGAGACCAGCAGCCCGAGCGCCATCCCGAGCAGGCCGTCGCCGACCGCGACCGCGAAGATCAGCCAGGTGGGTCCGGCGACGTGCACCCCGAGCGGGCCGATGGCGAGCGCGGACGCCAGCGCGGCCTGGACCAGCGCGACGGCGCCGAACGCCAGCCCGTAGCCGAGCAGCAGGTCGAGCCTGCCCAGCGGCATGGTGAGCAGGCGTTCCAGGGTGCCGGAGGTGCGTTCGCGGAGCATGGCGACCGAGGTGACCAGGAACATCACCAGCAGCGGGAAGATCCCGAGCAGGGCCGGTCCGATCCGGTCGAAGGCGCCGGGCTGCCCGTCGAACATGTACTTCAGCAGGGTCAGCAGCACGCAGGGGACGACCAGCAGCATCGCGATGGTGCGGGGGTCGTGGCGCAGCTGGCCGAGGACCCGGCCGGCGGTGGCGAGGGTGCGCCGGAGGTTCATCGGGGGCTCCCCACGGGTTCGGCCTGGACGAGGTGCAGGAAGGCGGCGTCGATGTCGGCGGTGCCGGTGGCCCGGAGCAGTTCGGCCGGGGTGTCGTGGGCGAGCAGGCGGCCGTCGCGCATCAGCAGCAGGCGGTCGCACCGGGTGGCCTCGTCCATGACGTGGCTGGAGACCAGCAGCGTGGCGCCCTGGTCCGCGAGGGACCGGAACAGCTGCCAGAGGTCCTGGCGCAGCACCGGGTCGAGGCCGACCGTGGGTTCGTCGAGGATCAGCAGCTCGGGTGCGCCGAGCAGGGCCGCGGCGAGCGAGACCCGGGCCCGCTGGCCGCCGGAGAGCCGGGCGGTGAGGTCCTGCTCGTGGCCGGCGAGGCCGACCTGGGCGATCACCCTGGCCGGGTCGCCCGCGGGGGCGCCGAGGACGGCGGCGAAGTAGCGGAGGTTCTCGGCGACGGTGAGGTCTCCGTAGACCGAGGGCGCCTGGGTGACGTACCCGACCCGGTGGCGCAGGCCCGCGCTCCCCGCCGGGGCGCCGAGCACCCGTACCTCGCCGCCGCTGGTGCGCTGCACGCCGACGACGGAGCGCAGCAGGGTGCTCTTCCCGCAGCCGCTCGGGCCGAGCAGGCCGGTGATCGAGCCGTGCGGAACGTCGAGGTCGAGGCCGTGCAGCACGGTACGGCCGCCGCGTCGGACGGTGAGCCCGGTGACCCGGATCGCGGGCTCGTCGCCCGCCCTGGAATTCATCATGCGATGAGTTTTGCGTGGCAGCGGGCGGCCCGTCAAGGGGACGCGCACCCTCAGCCCTCGGCGAGGTACCCCTGCACCGTGCGGGCCAGCAGCGGGGCCAGGCCGGCCGGGTCGGCGGAGGCCAGCGGCTCCACCCCGATCACGTACCGGGCCATGGCCAGCCCGACGATCTGCGACATCATCAGCTCGAACCTCAACTCGGCCTGCGGAATGTCCAGTTCCACCGCGGCCGGGGCGACCAGTTCGGTGGTCATGAAGCCGCGCATCAGCTGGGCGACCTGCTCGTTGGTGGCGGCGGTACGCAGCAGAGCGAGCATGCGGTCGCGGGTCTCCGGCTGTTCCCACAGCTGCAGCACGAACGCCGCCACCCGCTCGCCGATGGTGGCCCGATCGCCGGCCAGCACCTGCCCGACCACCACCCGGGGGTCGATCGGCACCTCCAGCGCGGCCAGGAACAACCGGTCCTTGGTGCCGAAGTAGTGGTGCAGCAGCGCCGCGTCCACCCCGGCGGACCGGGCGATGGCGCGCATGCTCGCCTTCTCGTACCCACGCGCGGCGAACTCGGCGCGGGCCGCTTCCAGCACGGTACGCCGGGTGTCGGCGCCGCCGGGGCGGCGGCCGGTCCGCTTACGAGGGGTCTCGGGCTGCTGCTGCTCTGCGGAGGTCACCCGGTCATTGTCGCCGGGGCCCGCGGCACGGCCCACCGAGCCCGGCCGGCGCCGGGAGCACGACGGCCGGACGGAACCGCGGCCGGACGGAACCGCGGCCCGGCCGAACTGCGGAGAGGGCAGGATTCGAACCTGCGAAGGCGGGCGAAACCACCCGACCGGCGCCGAAGCACCGGCCCCCGATCAACCACTCCGGGCACCTCTCCCGAACACACCACTGCGCGGAGAGGGCAGGATTCGAACCTGCGAAGGCGGGCGAAA
>NZ_JAIZ01000451.1 GCF_000710465.2 Kitasatospora sp. MBT63
CCGGCGCCGGGCGCCGCTCGCGCCCGCCCCCGGCACGGGCCGCTTCCGGCCGCCCCGGCGCAGCCGCGTACCCACGCGGCCGCGGCCGCGCGGCCGACTCCTGAACCGGAGAGAACGCCAGATGAGTGGAACGACGATCGATCGGGCCGGACCGGGCCGGGTACTGGCCGGGTTCGCCCTGCTGCTGGGGCTGCTGTTCGCCGTCTCGTACGGGCTGGGCAGTGCGGTGGGGCCGGTCGCCCCGGGCCTGGCCCCCGCACGGCCCGGGACGGACGGCCCCGGCGCGGGCGAGAACGGGCCGCACGGGCGGCCGGCCGGCGGTGACGACATGTCCGGCATGACGATGGGCTCGCCCGCGCCGTCCGCCGCGGCCCAGCCGGGCCTGCGGTGAGCGGGGGTACGGCCGGGGCGCCCGCCCGGGCCGAGGGCGTCACGGACGAGCTGGTCACCACCGACCTGACGGTCGGCGGCATGACCTGCGGCGCCTGCGTGGCCAGGGTGGAACGGAAACTCGCCCGGATCGACGGGGTCAGCGCGGGCGTCAACCTGGCCACCGGACGCGCCCGGGTGGTGCATCCCGCGTCGGTGCCGGCCGGGAAGCTGGTGGCCGCGGTCGAGGCGGCCGGGTACACGGCCGAACTGCCCGCCGGGCCGGACAGCGGTCCCGCACTGCACGAAGACCTGGTGCCGGCCTGGCAGTTGGCGGTGGTCGCGGCACTCGCGGTGCCGGTGATCCTGCTGGCGATGGTGCCCGGCCTGCAGTTCGAGGGCTGGCAGTGGGTGAGTGTGGCGCTCGCCGTACCGGTGGTGACCTGGGGTTCGGCGGCCTTCCACCGCCGGGCCTGGCAGGGCCTGCGGCACGCCACCGGGACGATGGACAGCCTGGTCAGCCTCGGCATCATCGCCTCGGCGGGCTGGTCGGCGTACGCGCTGCTGTTCGGCGGCGCGGGCGAGCCGGGGATGCGGATGCCGTTCTCGCTGACCGCGGCACCGGGCGAAGGCGCGCACGTCTACCTCGAAGCGGCGGTCGGGGTACCGCTGTTCGTACTGTGCGGGCGCTGGCTGGAGGGCCGGGTCCGGGACCGGACCGGGTCGGCGCTGCGGGCGCTGGCCGAGCTCGGGGCCAAGGACGTCAGCGTGCTGGAGGACGGCCGCGAGCGCCGGATCCCGGTCGAACAGCTGTTGCCGGGACAGGAGTTCGTGGTCCGGCCGGGCGAGAAGGTGGCCACCGACGGGGTGGTGACCGAGGGCGGCTCCGCGCTGGACCTGTCGCTGCTGACCGGCGAGAGCATGCCGGTCGAGGTCGGCCCGGGGGACCGGGTCACCGGCGCGACCCTGAACGTCGGCGGCCGGCTGCTGGTCCGCGCCACCGAGGTCGGCCGCGACACCCAACTCGCCCGGATCACCGCCCTGGTGGCGGACGCCCAGACCGGGAAGGCGCGGGCGCAGCGGCTGGCCGACACCGTCGCCGGGGTGTTCGTGCCGTGCGCGCTGGCGATCGCGGTCTGCGTGCTCGGCTTCTGGCTGGGCGCCGGGGCCGCGCCCTCGGCGGCGGTCACCGCGGCCGTCGCGGTCCTGGTGGTCGCCTGCCCGTGCGCGCTCGGCCTCGCCACGCCGACCGCGCTGCTCGCCGCGACCGGCCGCGGTGCCGAACTCGGCGTCCTGGTCCGTGGACCGGAGGCGCTGGAGAGCCTGCGGCGGATCGACACCGTGGTGCTCGACAAGACCGGCACCCTGACCAGCGGACGGATGGAGCTGATCGCGGCCCACACCGCACCCGGCGCCGACCCGGACACCGTGCTGCGCCGGGCCGGTGCGCTGGAGGACCACTCCGAGCACCCGGTCGGCCGGGCGGTCGCCGCGGCCGCCCGCCGGCGCTGCGGCGAGACGCTGCCGCCGGTGCGCGGGTTCACCGCAGAACCCGGCACCGGGGTGAGCGGCGAGGTCGACGGCGTGGCCGTCCGGGTGGTGCGCCCGGGCGCCGCGGGGACACTGCCCGCCGCGCTCGCCACCGCGCTCACGGCCGCCGAGGCCGACGGCCGGACCGCCGTCGTGGTGGAGCTGGCGGGCGAGCCGGCCGCGCTGCTGGTGGTCGGCGACAGCCTGCGGCCCGGCAGCTACCGGACCGTGCACCGGCTGCGCGCGATCGGACTGACCCCGGTGCTGGCCACCGGCGACGGGCCCGGCGCGGCCCGCGCGGTCGCCGAGCACCTGGGCATCGCCGAGGTGCACTCCGGTGCCTCGCCCGAGCGCAAGGCCGAACTTGTCGCCGAACTGCGGGCGGCCGGCCGGACGGTCGCGGTGGTCGGCGACGGCGTCAACGACGCCGTCGCGCTGGCCGCCGCCGACCTCGGGGTCGCGCTCGGCACCGGGACGGACGCGGCGATCGGGGCCGCCGGGCTGACCCTGGTCCGCGGCGAGATCGAGACCGTGGTCGACGCGGTCCTGCTGGCCCGGCGCACCCTGGCGACCGTCCGGGCCAACCTGTGCTGGGCGTTCGGCTACAACGCGGTGCTCATCCCGCTGGCCGCCGTCGGCCTGCTCAACCCGATGTTGGCGGGCCTGGCGATGTCGGTCAGCTCGGTCCTGGTGGTGGGCAACAGCCTGCGGCTGCGCACCTGGAGCCCGGCGCCGGTACGGTCGGCGCGCCCGGCGCGCCCGGTCCGGGCGGGGGTGGACCGGTGAGGATATCCGGGCGCGCGCTGCCCGTCGCCGCGCCGGTCGCGGCCGCCGCCGTCACCCTGCTGGTGCTCGGTGGCTGGGTGACGGCCGGTGCGGCCGGGCGGGCCGGGCCGGTGCAGGTCGAGCCCGGCTGGGTGCTGGTCCCGGCCGGACGCAGCCCGGTGGCCACCGCGGCCTTCTTCACCGTCCGCAACCCCGGGGACGTCCCGGACGAACTGATCGGCGCCAGTACGGCGGTCGCCGCGCAGGTGACGCTGAGCCGCCACGAGCACCGGGGCGGTGGCGCCCGTCCGGCCGAGACCGCCTCGCTGCCCGTCCCGGCGCGCGGCGCGCTGACCATGGACCTGATGAGCGCCGACCTGGTGCTCGCCCGGCCCGAGCCGCTCACCCCGGGCCGGCGGGTCGAGTTCCGGCTGCGGTTCCGGCGCAGCGGTGAGGTGCGGGTGGCGGCCGTCGCCGTGACCCCGCAACAACTCACCGGTCTGCTCGCGGCGGGCGCGGCGGGCGCTTCGCGTGCGGTGGGGGCTCCGGCCGCGGCGGGCCCCGGCGGCGGGCGGGTGATCGGCGTCTCCTGAGCGGTCGCCGGGGTTCCGGAAGAAATCCGCCACCTGTTCGGAACTCTTCCGCCCCGGCGTCCGACTGGTGTGACGGGTGCCGTGGATCCGCGGCACCCGTCACTACGGGGAGGGCGGTCCATGCCGACATGCGGCGGAGTGTCATGACCGGCGGCTCGACCCGGCCGGCGCCCGCGGGCACCCGGCTCGACAACTGGCCGCTGGTCGGGCTGGCCGGCCTGCTCGCGTTCACCGCCATGCTCGACCTGAACATCGTCACCGTCGCGGTGCCCGGTATCGCCGACGGACTCGGGGTCCCGCCCCAGATCGCCCAGTGGGCCGGACTCGGCTACCAACTCCCGGTGGTGGCACTGCTGTTGCCGATCGGCGGCTGGCTGGACGGCGCCGCAGCCCGACCCGCGCTGCTCGGCTCGCTGACCGGGTTCGCGCTCTGCTCGGCGGCGGCCGCGGCTGCGCCCGGCGCGCCCTGGCTGATCGCCGCGCGCAGCCTCCAGGGCTGCTTCGCCGCCGTGCTGTTCGTGCTGATGCCCGTCCTGGCCGCCACCGCAGTCCGGCCGCAGCTACGGGCCCGGGCGATGAGCGTACCGGCCACCCTCGGCCCGCTCGGCGCCGTGATCGGGCCCGCGGTCGGCGGGCTGCTGCTCGACCACCTCGGCTGGCGCTGGGTGTTCCTGGTCAAACTCCCGCTGTGCGCCGCCGGATTGATCCTCGGCCACCGGTACCTGGGGCGCGGCGGCCGACTGCCCCGCCCGGGCCGCCGCGCCGTGGCCGACGCCGCGCTGATCGGCGCCGCCGTCGGCGCCGTGCTGCTCGCCCTCACCGCGGCACCCGGCTCACCGGGTTGGTTGCTGCTCGCGCTCGTGGCCGTCCCGTGCGTCGCCGGGTGGCTGCGCGGCCCCGGCGGCCGGACGGTCGCCTCGGTGCTGCGCGACTCGGGCAGCTCACCCGTCAACGCGGCGGTGCTCGCGCTGGCCGCGGGCTTCGCCGCGATGCACTACCTGATCGCCCTGCACCTCCAGCGCGACGAGGGGCTCAGTGCCACCGCCACCGGTCTGACCGTGCTTGCCTTCCCGGCCGCCATGGGCCTGGCCGGACCGCTCGGCGGCCGCCTCGCCGACCGCTTCGGCACCCGGCCCACCGCCACCGCGGGCGCCGCGCTCACCGCGCTCGGCCTGCTGCTGCTCATCCCGCTCGACGACCACTGGCCGACCACCTCGATCGCCTGGCGGCTCGCACTGGCCGGCCTCGGCATGGGCCTGTACGGCGGTCCCAGCCAGGCCCTGGTGATGGCGAGCGCCCCGCCGGGCCGGCTGGCCACCGCCGGGTCAGCCGTCCAGCTCGCCCGCTCGCTCGGCTTCGCCCTCGGCCCGGCGCTCGCCACCGCGGCCTGGGGCCTGGCGGGCCGCGGGGACACCGGCATCCGTACCGGCCTGGCCGCGGCGGCCCTGGCGGGCTGCCTCGCGGTCCCGCTGCTGGCCCGCGGCGCCCGGCCCCGGCCCGCGGCGCCGGACGATGTACGGGCGCAGGGCGCAGCGGCGCAGGACGCAGGGCCGCAGGGCGGAGCGGCACAGGGGGGAGCGGACCGGTCGGGTGCCGCACGCGCCTTG
>NZ_JAIZ01000452.1 GCF_000710465.2 Kitasatospora sp. MBT63
GTCCCGCTCGCCCCGGCCCCCCTGCAGACCGACGGCCTGCTCACCCCGGCCCCCGCCGAGCAGGCCCGCAGCCTCGCCGAGGACACCCTCACCCCCGACGACTGGCGCGCCGCCGGCTACACCCCGGCCACCGGCCTCGCCGTCCCGCACCTGCAGCCCGGCGGCCCCGGCAGCGCACCCTGGCCCGACCGGATGCGGACCCTGCTGCGCACCCCCATGGCGGAGCGCCCCGCCTTCGAACGGACCGCCCGCGAACTGCACCCCTCCGCCGTCGGCCGCAACATCCCGCGCATCCTCGACCTCACCCTGCGGATCGGTGAACTGCTGCTCGCCAGCGGCGAGGCCGCCGAGGACGTCGAGGCCGCCATGCTCGGCATCGCCCACGCCTACCGGCTGGACCACTGCGAACCGCAGGTCACCTTCACCCTGATCTCGGTCTCCCACCAGCCCTCGCTCACCGAGGCGCCGGTCACCGCCGACCGCGTGGTCCGCCGCCGCACCTCCGACTACACCCGCCTCGCCGCCGTCTACCGCCTGGTCGCCGACATCACGGCCGAACAGGTCAGCATCAACGACGCCTACCGCCGGCTCGCCCGGATCCGCCGCAACCGCCACCCCTACCCGGTCTGGCTGCTCGCCCTCGCCACCGGCCTGCTGGCCGGCGCGGCCACCTTCCTGGTCGGCGGGCAGCTCGACGGCAAGGCCTGGCTGGTCTTCGGCAGCGCCTTCGTGGCCTCGGTGCTCGGCGACCGGCTCGCCTCCCTGATCGCCCACCGCGGCCTGCCGGAGTTCTACCAGTTCGTGGTCGGCGCGATGCCCGCCGCCGCCTTCGGCATAGCCCTCTCCTTCAACGACTGGCACCTGCGCGGCTCCGTGGTCATCACCGGCGGACTGTTCGCCCTGCTCCCGGGCCGGGCCATGGTCGCCGCCGTGCAGGACGGCCTCACCGGCTTCTACATCACCGCCGCCGCCCGGCTGCTCGAAGTCGTCTACCTGGTGGCCGGCATCGTGATCGGCGTGATGCTGGTGCTGTACGTCGGCGTCAACTTCAACGCCCGGCTGCGGCCCGACGAGAGCCTGATCGGCTCCGTCGACCCGCCGCTGCAACTGGCCGCCGCGATGGTGCTCACCGCCGCCTTCGCCATGCTGCTCCAGACCGACCGCCGCACCCTGCCGCTGGTGGTGCTCAACAGCTGCATCGGCTGGTCCACGTACGGGGTGCTGGCCTACAACGCGGGGATCTCGCCGATCGTCTCCACCGGTATCGCCGCCGGCCTGGTCGGCTTGTTCGGCCAGCTCACCGCCCGCTACCGGTACGCCTCCGCACTGCCCTACGTGACCGCCGCGATCGGTCCGCTGATGCCCGGATCCGCGCTCTACCTGGGCATGCTCTCGCTCGCCCAGGGGCATGCCAGCGCCGGACTGGTCTCCATCACCCGGGCCGCCGCCATCGCGATGGCGCTGGCGATCGGCGTGAACCTGGGAGGCGAGGTCGCGCGTCTGTTCATGAAGGCACCCGGCGCGGCCGACCGCCTCGCGCCCCAACTGCTGGTACCCCGGCGGGCGGCCAAGCGCACCCGGGGGTTCTGACCGGACGTTAGCCCGGCACCGGAGGAGCCCGCCGCACGACCCGACGAAGGCAGTACCACGATGATCGGCACCCTGCTGGACAGCTACCGCGACCACATCGTCGCGACCCACAAGCAACCGCTGCTCCTGCTGCTGGTCGGCTTCATCACCTCCTTCGTCTGCATCCGCTTCAGCGTCCGCATGATCCGCGCCAAGGTCCGCTGGTGGCCCGGCAACATCACCCCCGGCGGCCTGCACATCCACCACATGGTCTTCGGCCTCGGCTTCCTGCTGGTCGGCGGCATCGGCGTGATCGCCACCAACGGCGGCCACCCCTGGATCAACTGGTTCAGCCTCAGCTTCGGCATCGGGTGCGGGCTGGTCCTCGACGAGTTCGCCCTGATCCTGCACCTCGACGACGTCTACTGGGGCGAGCAGGGCCGCAAGTCGGTGGACGCCGTGATCCTCGGCATCCTGATCACCGCCCTGCTGCTCACCGGGTACGTCCCGCTCGGCGCCGTACCCGGGCAGACCGCGCCGGCCGGCTGGGGGCACTGGGGCCTGACCGCCGGTATCTCCGTCAACGCGCTGCTCTCGGTCATCGCCCTGCTCAAGGGCAAGATGTGGACCGGCATGCTCGGCATCATGGTGCCCGGCCTGTCCGCGGTCGGCGCCGTCCGGCTGGCCAGGCCCAGCAGTCCCTGGGCCCGCTGGCGGTACGCGGACCGGCCGCGCCGGCGACGGCGGGCGGTGCGCCGCGAACGGCTGCTGCACGCCCGCGCCGACCGTGCCCGCACCTGGCTCTTCGACCTGATCGCCGGAGCACCCGACAAGGTCCCCGCCCACCACACGGCCACCCACCGGGTCGCCGAACGGATGGCCGCCCGGGCCACCGCCCACCTCGACGCCCACGCGGCCCGCTCGCTGGCCCGGCGCTCCGCCCGGCTCGCCGACCGCCGCTCCTCGGCCTCCCCGGCCGCCCGCCCGGGCCCGCACCCCGGCCCGCGC
>NZ_JAIZ01000453.1:0-12435 GCF_000710465.2 Kitasatospora sp. MBT63
TGCCAGGCGGTACGGCCGGCGGCCTCCAGCGCGGCCAGGAAGTCGCGGGCGGCGCCGAGGGCCGCGTCCACCGCGCCGCCGGCGGGTACCGGCCGGGCGGTGGCGGCCCGGCCCAGGCGCAGCAGGGCCGCGCCGCCGGGCCTTGCGATCAATGTCACATCGGCGTCCAGGGCGGCCACGTCGCCGCGTCCGTCGTCCAGCGCGAACAGGAACTTGCCGCTCAGCGCGGCCGCCCAGTCGCTCGCGCACAGCCGGCGGTCGAGCTCGCGCACCCAGGCCTGGACGTCGGCGTGGCCGCGGCCGTCGAGGCCGGCCAGCGGGGAGGCGACGATGTTGCGGACCCGCTCGTGCGTGTCGGAGGGCAGCAGGCCGGCCGCGCGCAGCCGCCCGCCCAGCTCGGCGCCGGCGTCCGAACCGAGGCCGCGCAGTTGGACGTTGCCGCGCGAGGTGGTCTCCAGCTGCCCGTCACCGAGCTGCTCGGCGGCCTCGGCCAGGACCAGTGCCTGAGCGGCCGTCAGCAGTCCGCCGGGTACCCGGACCCGGGCGAGCGCGCCGTCGTCGGCCCGGTGCAGGCGCAGCGCGCCGGGGCAGGCGTCGGCCCGGCCCCGGTCGGGCAGGGCGGGGCCCGGCGCGGAGGCGTCGGGTGTGGGTGGCATGGCGGCGAGCATACAGATGGTCCGATCGGATGCCCCGGTCTCGTAGATCACAGCCGCGGACCAGCTCCGCAGCCGGTCGGCACCCCGTACGATGCTGCCCGGGTGGCCCGCGGGCCACCCGTGCCAGCGACGGCGCAAGGGGAGGAAACCGGTGCAAACCCGGTGCGGTCCCGCCACTGTGACCACGGTTCACCGCCGTGGGAGCCAGGAACTCCTGCCGTCCCTCAGACCAGCCCTCCGGCGCGTGGCCGGGGGGAACCGCCACGGGGCGCGGACCCCGAGGAAGGCTTGACCTGTGCGCTGCCGCATGTCCTGCGCCGCCCGCCCGTTCGCCGACGAGGCCGGGAGGCCCCTCGCATGATCCTGCTGCTGTCGACCTCCGACACCGACCTGCTCAGCGCCCGCGCCTCGAACGGCCCGGTGCCGTACCGCCTGGGCAACCCGGCCCGGCTGGCCGTCGAGGACCTGCCCGCGCTGACCGAGGGCACCGACCTGGTGATCGTCCGGCTGCTCGGCGGCCGCCGGGCCTGGCAGGAGGGCCTGGACGCGCTGCTGGCCGGCCCCCGCCCGGTCGTGGTGCTGACCGGCGAGCAGGCCCCGGACGCCCAGCTGATGGAGCTGTCCACCGTCCCGGCCGGGCTCGCCGCCGAGGCGCACGCCTACCTCGCGCACGGCGGCCCGGCCAACCTGGCCGAACTGGGCGCCTTCCTGTCCGACACCGTGCTGCTGACCGGCCACGGCTTCGCGCCGCCCGTGTCCGCGCCGGAGTGGGGCCCGCTGGAGCGCACCGCCCGCACCACGGAGGGCCCGGTGATCGCGGTGCTGTACTACCGCGCCCACCACATGAGCGGCAACACCGGCTTCGTCGAGACGCTCTGCCGGGCGATCGAGGACCGGGGGGCGCGGGCGCTGCCGCTGTACTGCTCCTCGCTGCGCGGCGCCGAGCCGGAGCTGCTGGCGCGCCTGGGCACCGCCGACGCGATCGTCACCACCGTGCTGGCGGCCGGCGGCACCCGCCCGGCCGACGCGCAGGCCGGCGGCGACGAGGAGGCCTGGGACGCGGGCGCGCTGGCCGCGCTGGACCGCCCGATCCTGCAGGCGCTCTGCCTGACCTGGTCGCGGGTGGCCTGGGAGGCCAGCGACGACGGCCTGTCCCCGCTGGACACCGCCACCCAGATCGCCGTCCCGGAGTTCGACGGCCGTCTGATCACCGTGCCGTTCTCGTTCAAGGAGCTGGACGAGGACGGGCTGACCGTCTACGCGGCCGACCCCGAGCGGGCCGCCCGGGTGGCGGGGATCGCGGTCCGGCACGCCCGGCTGCGGCACATCCCGGCCGCCGAGCGGCGGCTCGCGCTGGTGCTCTCGGCGTACCCGACCAAGCACGCCCGGGTCGGCAACGCGGTCGGCCTGGACACCCCGGCCTCCGCGATGCGGCTGCTGGAGCGGCTCCGTGCGGAGGGCATGGACCTGGGCACCGGTCTGCCCGGTCTGGACGACGACGCGTCCGAGGACCGCCCCAACCCGCCCCGAGCGGGCGACCAGGCGAGCGGGCGAGGACACGAGGGTGACGCGCTGATCCATGCGCTGATCGCGGCGGGCGGGTACGACCAGGACTGGCTGACCGAGGACCAGCTGGCCCGCAACCCGGTCCGGATCCCGGCCGCGGACTACCGCCGCTGGTACGCCACCCTCCCGGAGGGCCTGCGCGGCCGGGTCGAGGAGCACTGGGGCCCGCCGCCCGGCGAGCTGTACGTGGACCGCTCGCAGAACCCGGACGGCGACATCGTGCTGGCCGCGATCCGCTCGGGGAACCTGCTGGTGCTGATCCAGCCGCCGCGCGGTTTCGGCGCCAACCCGGTGGCGATCTACCACGACCCGGACCTGCCGCCCAGCCACCACTACCTGGCCGCCTACCGCTGGATCGCGGCCGAGCGGTCGGACGGCGGCTTCGGCGCCGACGCCGTGATCCACCTCGGCAAGCACGGGAACCTCGAGTGGCTGCCCGGCAAGACGGCCGCGCTGTCCGCCGACTGCGGCCCGGACGCGGTGATCGGCGACCTGCCGCTGATCTACCCGTTCCTGGTCAACGACCCGGGCGAGGGCACCCAGGCCAAGCGCCGCGCCCACGCCACCCTGGTCGACCACCTGGTGCCGCCGATGGCCCGCGCCGACTCGTACGGGGACATCGCCCGGCTGGAGCAGCTGCTGGACGAGCACTCCAACATCGCGGCGATGGACCCGGCCAAGCTGCCGGCGGTCCGGGCCCAGATCTGGACCCTGATCCAGGCCGCCCGCCTCGACCACGACCTGGGCCTGGACGAGCGGCCCGAGGACGACGGCTTCGACGACTTCCTGCTGCACGTCGACGGCTGGCTGTGCGAGGTCAAGGACGCCCAGATCCGGGACGGGCTGCACGTGCTGGGCCAGGCGCCGGCCGGTACCGACCGGGTCAACATCGTGCTGGCGATCCTGCGGGCGCGGCAGATCTGGGGCGGGGTGGCCGCGCTGCCCGGCCTGCGCGAGGCGCTCGGCCTGGACGAGGCCGCGCTGACCCTGGGCGCCACCGACGCGGCCGAGGCGCAGGCCCGCGCCCTGGTCGAGGCGATGGAGGCCGAGGACTGGGCGCCGGAGGCGGTGGAGAAGGTCGCCGCCGGGCACCCGGAGGCGGTCCGTGACGTGCTGGACTTCGCCGCCCGCCAGGTGGTGCCCCGGCTCGCCGCCACCACCGACGAGCTGGACGCGGTGCTGCACGCGCTGAACGGCGGCTTCGTGCCGGCCGGCCCGTCCGGCTCGCCGCTGCGCGGCCTGGTCAACGTGCTGCCGACCGGCCGCAACTTCTACTCGGTCGACCCGAAGGCCGTCCCGAGCCGGCTGGCCTGGGAGACCGGGCAGGCGCTGGCCGCCTCGCTGGTCGAGCGCTACCTGGCGGACAACGACGGCGCCTACCCGCCGTCGGTCGGCCTGTCGCTGTGGGGCACCAGCGCGATGCGCACGGCCGGCGACGACATCGCGGAGGCCTTCGCCCTGCTGGGTGTGCGCCCGGTCTGGGACGACGCCTCGCGCCGGGTCACCGGCCTGGAGGTGATCCCGCTCGACGAACTGGGCCGTCCCCGGATCGACGTGACGCTGCGGATCTCCGGCTTCTTCCGGGACGCCTTCCCGCACGTGGTGGCACTGCTGGACGACGCGGTGCGGCTCGCCGCCCGTCAGGAGGAGGACGGGGCGGACAACTTCGTGCGCGCCCACGTCCAGGCCGACCTGGCGGTGCACGGCGACGAGCGCAAGGCCACCGTCCGGGTGTTCGGCTCCCGTCCGGGCACCTACGGCGCCGGTCTGCTGCAGCTGATCGACAGCCGGGACTGGCGCACCGACGCCGACCTGGCCGAGGTCTACACGGTCTGGGGCGGCTACGCCTACGGCCGCGAGCTGAACGGCCGCCCGGCCCGCGAGGAGATGGAGACCGCGTACAAGCGGATCACCGTCGCGGCCAAGAACACCGACACCCGTGAGCACGACATCGCGGACTCCGACGACTACTTCCAGTACCACGGCGGCATGGTCGCCACCGTGCGCGCGCTGACCGGGATGAACCCGGCCGCGTACATCGGTGACTCCACCCGGCCCGAGACGGTCCGCACCCGCACCCTGACCGAGGAGGCGGCCCGGGTGTTCCGCGCCCGGGTGGTCAACCCGCGCTGGCTGGAGGCGATGCGCCGGCACGGCTACAAGGGCGCCTTCGAGATGGCCGCGACGGTGGACTACCTGTTCGGGTACGACGCCACCACCGGCGTGGTCGCGGACTGGATGTACGAGAAGCTGACCGAGGAGTACGTGCTCGACCCGGTGAACCGGGAGTTCCTCACCGGCGCCAACCCGTGGGCGCTGCACGGGATCAGCGAGCGCCTGCTGGAGGCCGCCGAGCGCGGTCTGTGGGCCGAGCCGGACCCGGCGCTGATCGACGCCCTGCGGACCGCCTTCCTGGAGACCGAGGGCGATCTGGAGGGCGAGGGCTGAGCCTTCCGCCGCGCGGACCGGGGGTACACCAGATCTTCACCTCCGGTCCGCCACGCGGGTGACCCGGGAATGAGGTGACCGGGGCTCGAGAAGCGGACAATCACGGCATGACCCTTCGTGCCGGCCTCACCCAGCCCGCCCGTTACGCCGCCCTCGGTTCGGGGGCCCTGCCCGTGCTGGCCTTCCCGGGGCTGGGGCTGGCGATGCTGGCGTGGGTCGCCCTGGTCCCAGGCATGCTGGCGATGCAGCGGGCGCCCAGCGGCCGGGAGGCGGCGGTCCGCGGCTGGTGGTTCGGCGCGGGCTTCATCCTGGTCGCGATGTACTGGCTGGTCCCGTCGATCGGTCCGGGGCTGGTCCTGCTGGCGCTGCTGTTCGGCGCGCTCCAGGCGGCGCTGGGCCTCGCGGTCTGGCGGACCCTGAACCCGCCGCTGACCCCGCGGCGTGCGCTGACCGCCCTGGTGGTGGTCCCGGCGGTCTGGGTGACCTGCGAGTTCGCCCGTTCCTGGGCCGCGCTCGGCGGTCCGTGGGCACTGCTGGGCGCCAGCCAGTGGGAGCACCCGGCGATCCTGGGGCTGGCCTCGGTCGGCGGGGTGTGGCTGGTCAGCTCGGCGGTGGCGGCGGCCAACACGGCGGTGCTGATCGTGCTCACCGCGCACCGGCTGCCGGTGCGCGCGCTGGCGGCGGCGGTGCTGGTGGCGGCGCTGGTGTCGGGGCCGCTGCTGTTCGCGGTGCAGCGGCAGAGCGCCCCGCAGGGGCTGGCCACGGTGGCGCTGGTGCAGCCCGGCCAGACCGCGGACGCGGACGCCAGGCTGGCCGCGAACGTCCGGATCAGCCAGAAGCTGGTGGGGCAGCCGGTCGACCTGGTGGTGTGGGGCGAGAGCAGCACCACCGCCGACCTGGACCGTGATCCGGCGGCTCTGGGCGACGTCCGGGCGCTGGCCGCGCTCAGCGGCGCCCAGCTGCTGGTCGGCGAGGACGCCAGGAAGGCCGACGGGCGGATCTCCAAGGACGCCGTGCTGGTCACCCCGGACGGGGTGGCGGCCCGCTACCGCAAGATCCGGCTGGTGCCGTTCGGCGAGTACATCCCGCTGCGTCCGTTGCTGGGCTGGATCGCCGGGGTGAGCGAGGCGGCGGGCGAGAACCGCGCCCCCGGCACCTCGTTCCACCTGCTGCCCACCACCGACCGCGCGGGCGAGGCGATGCCGGTCGGCGCGCTGATCTGCTTCGAGTCGGCGTTCCCCGACATGTCCAGGGCGGCGGCCCGGGACGGTGCCAGGATGATCGTCTACCAGTCGGCGACCTCGACCTTCCAGAACACCTGGGCCCCGGCGCAGCACGCCTCGCTGGGGGCGATCCGGGCCGCCGAGACCGGCCGTCCGGTGGTCCAGGCGGCGCTCACCGGCGAGTCCGTCGCGTACGACCGGCAGGGCCGGCGGCTGGCCCGGATGGACACCGGCGCCACCGGGTCCGTCACGGTGCGGCTGCCGCTGGCCGCCCCCACCGCGCTGACCTGGTACGACCGGTTGGGTGACTGGGTGCCGGTGACGTGCGTGCTGATCACGCTGGCCGCCGCCGGCACCGCGCTGCGTCCCGCGGTCGGCCGGCCGGGCCGCCCGCAGGCGGCGCCGGCACCGGCCGAGGACGAGGAGCAGCCCGCCGACGCGTGAGGCCGCCGCTACCCGGCGGCGCCCGCGACGTGCACCCCGAACACCGCGCCCTGCTGGTCCTTGAGCACCGCCAGCCGGGGCCCGTCCGGGACGTCAGTGGGCGGCAGCAGCACGGACGCGCCGAGCGCCGCGGCCCGCTCGGCGGTGCGGTCCACGTCGGCGACCGCGAAGTACGGCATCCAGTAGGGCGGGGTGTCGGCGGGGAACTGGTCGCTCATGTCGGCCATCCCGCCGAAGTCGTGCCCGCGCAGGCCCCACTGGGTGTACATCTCGCCGACCGTGACGCTCCAGGCGAACACCCTCGGGTAGAACTCCTTGGCCTGCTGGACGGCGCGGGTGGTCAGCTCGACCCAGCCCAGCGAGCCAGGTTCGTCGATCACGGCGACGCCGTTGAAGGCCCGGGCCTGCCAGAGCGAGAAGGCGGCGCCGGCCGGGTCGGCGGCGACCGCGAACCGTCCCAGGTCGAAGACCTCGGACGGTTCCAGCAGGATCCGGCCGCCGGCCGCGGTGACCGCGGCGGCGCTCGCGTCCGCGTCGGCGACCGCGAAGGAGACTGTCCAGGCGGTCGGCTGCTCGGGCTGGTGCAGCGGTGTCAGCCCGGCCACCGGGGCGTCGCCCAGCAGGAGGCTGGTGTACCCGCCGGCCTCGGCCCGGGGGTCCTCCTCGACCCGCCAGCCGAACAGCTCCGCGTAGAAGGACTTGGCGGCCCCCGGGTCGACGGTGCCCAGCTCGACCCAGCAGGGCGCGCCGGGGGTCGTGGTGGTGATCTTCACGGGTCAGCTCACTTCCAGGATCAGCTTGCCGCGGGCGTGGCCGGACTCGACCTCGGCCAGTGCGTCGGCGGCCTGCTCGAGCGGGTAGGTGGCGGTGATCTGCGGGTCGAGGCGGCCGGCCGCGACCAGTTCGGCGAGCGCGGTCAGGGTGGGGGCGGCCGGGCTGCGGCGGATGAAGGAGCCGCCCAGTTCGGCGGCGGTGCCGGGGTCGGAGGTGGCGATCAGCCGGCTGCGGTCGGCGAGCGTCTCGGCCGCCGCCCTGGCGTCCGCGCCGCCGACCAGGTCGAGGATGCCGTCGACGCCCTGCGGTGCCTCGGCCAGGATGCGCTGCTGCACGCCGTCGCCGTAGCGGACCTGGGTGGCGCCGAGCGATTCGACGAAGGCGCGGCGGGCGTCGCTGGCGGTGCCCAGCACCCGCAGGCCGCGGGCCCGGGCGAGCTGGGCGGCCACGCTCCCGACGCCGCCGGCGATGCCGAGGATCAGCAGGGTCTGCCCGGCCGTGAGCCCGACGTTGTCCACCCCGTCGTACGCGGTGGCGGCGGCCACCGGCAGCGCGGCGGCCTGGGCGAAGGTGACGCCGGCCGGCTTGCGGGCGGTGGCGTCGGCCGCCAGCAGGGTCTGCCGGGCGTAGCCGCCGACCGCGGCCACCCCGAACACCTCGTCCCCCACGGCGAAACCGGTCACCCCTTCGCCGACCGCCTCGACCACGCCCGCCGCCTCCACCCCCAGCACGCCCGGCAGCGCCACGTGCTTGCCGGTCAGGCCCCGGCGGATCTTCCAGTCGATCGGGTTGACCCCGGCGGCCCGGACGGCGATCCGCAGCTGGCCCGGGCCCGGCGCGGGGGCCGGCCGGTCGAGGAACGCCTGGTGCTGCGGGCCGCCGTAGTCGGTGAATCCGAATGCCTTGGACATGGAGCTTCCCTCGTCGTGTCGGCTGCTCCCCCTGCCCACTGTGCGTGGTGCCCGCCGGTGGCGGCTGGGGATGGTGGGCCGAAAGTGGCTCCCGAAAACTCGTGTTGTTCAAATTGGAACTAAGGTGTACGGTCTCAGCCCGAGACACCGTTCAAATCTGAACCACGCCGGAGGCCGGGCATGACGCAGACCGAGACCGACCAGCACCAGCCCGCAGCCGCGCCCTCCCCCGCCACCGTGCGCTCGCGGGTCCGCATCCCGCTGACCTTCCCGGACGGCTACCACGTCGAGGCGGAGGTCTTCACCTTCCACGGCCTCGCCGACGGCGCCGAGCACCTCGCGCTCGCCCTCGGCGACCCCACCGCCGGCGCCGCTCCCCTGGTCCGGCTGCACTCCGAGTGCCTCACCGGCGACGTCTTCGGCTCCGACCGCTGCGACTGCGGCCCCCAGTTGCGCGAGTCCGCCGAGCGGATCGCCGAGACCGGCGGCTACCTGCTCTACCTGCGCCAGGAGGGCCGCGGCATCGGCCTCTACAACAAGCTGGACGCCTACGCGCTGCAGGACACCGGGCTCGACACCTACCAGGCCAACACCGCGCTCGGCCTGCCCGAGGACGGCCGCGACTACACCGCCGCCGCCCAGATGCTCACCACCCTCGGCGCCACCGCGGTCCGCCTGCTCAGCAACAACCCCGACAAGGCGCGCCAGCTCGCCGCCCTCGGCATCGAGGTCACCGAGCACGTCCCGACCGGCGTGCACGTCTCCGCCAGCAACATCCGCTACCTGCGGGCCAAGGTGGAGCACACCGGGCACGCCATCCCGCTGGCCCGCCTGGTCGGCTGAGCCCCCGGGCCGCCGCGGGCCGCGCCGCCGGACGTGCCGGGCCCGTGGCCACGGTGCACCCTGGGAAGCGGGGACTCCCCCGCCCCGAGGAGGTGGCTCGATGACGCCGCACCGCCCGTCCCGCCCCGCCGACCGGCGCCCGTCGCCGCGGAGGCGACCGTGAAAGCCGACACCGCCGTCCCCGTGACGGTCATCGGAGCCGGACCCTACGGCCTCGCCGTCGCCGCCCACCTCAAGGGCCGCGGGATCCCGATGCGGATCCTCGGCGAGCCGATGGACAGCTGGCGCTCCCGGATGCCGGTCGGGATGTACCTGAAGTCCACCCCCCGCGCCTCCTCCATCTCCGACCCCTGGGGCCGGTTCCGGCTGGAGGACTACCGGATCCAGGCCGGCCGCCCGCTCGGCGGCGACCAGCACCCCATCCCGATCGAGGAGTTCATCAGCTACGGCGAGTGGTTCGAACGCACCTGCGTGCCCGAGGTCGAACGCACCAAGGTGCTCCGCCTGCGGTACGAGGACGGACGGTTCACCCTGCTGCTCGACACCGGCGAGACCTTCACCAGCGCCGCCGTGGTGCTCGCCACCGGGCTCCAGCCGTACGCCTGGGTCCCCCCGGTGCTGCAGCCGCTGGTCGACGCGGGCCTGGCCTCCCACCCCAACGCCCACGTGGACCTCGCGAAGTTCGCCGGGCAGCGGGTCGCGATCGTCGGCGCCGGGCAGTCGGCGCTGGAGAGCGCCGCCCTGCTGCACGAGGCGGACGCCCGGCCGACCGTGGTGGCCCGCACCCACGAGCTGCTGTTCGGCGTCCCGCCCGAGACCGACCAGGACCACGACCGGCCCCTGACCTCCCGGCTGGCCGGCCCCGGATCGCCGCTCGGCCCCGGCTGGGGGCTGCTGGCGTTCAGCCGGCTCCCCGCCGCCTTCCGCTACCTGCCCGACCGGCGGCGGGCCAGGTCGGTGCGCACCGTGCTCGGCCCGGCCGGCGCCTGGTGGCTGCGCGACCGGGTGGACGGCCGGGTACCGGTATTGACCGGCCACACCCTGGAGTCCTCCGAGGCCGACGACAGCACCGCCGTACTCCGGCTGCTGGGACCGACGCGCACGGTGGAGGCCGACCACGTGCTGGCGGCCACCGGCTACCGGGTCGACGTCGAGCGGATCGGCCTGCTCGACGAGCCGGTGCTGCGTGCACTGCGCCTCACCCCGCAGGGGGCGCCGCGGCTGTCGGCCGGGTTCGAGTCCTCGGTGCCGGGGCTGTACTTCTCCGGGCTGTCCGCCGCGGACAGCTTCGGCCCGCTGCTGCGCTTCGTCGCCGGCACCGGCTTCGCGGCGCGTCGGATCAGCGCGGCCGTGGCCTCGAAGCCGCGCTGAGCGCCCGCCGGGCGACCCGCAGCACCGGCGTTCCGCCGAACCGCACGGCTTCGGCGAGCGCCGGCGCCGGGTCGTCCCGGCACAGCCAGGCCCGCTCGGTGCCCCGGTGCGGGCGCAGCCCGCGCGGCGGGCGCCGCTCGTGCCAGGCGGTCACCGCGGCCGACATCAGGTCCACCTGCCCGACTCCGAACTGCCGGGCCAGCTGCCCACCGCGGGGGACCTCGCGGCCGGTGAGGGACAGGTGCAGGGCCCTTACCACGTCCACCCCGGCCGCCGTCTCGAAGAGCCGGAACTGGGCGCCGGTGCGCGGGTTGAAGTCGACCAGCTTGTACCGGCCGTCGCGCCGGTCCAGCCGCCAGTCCAGGTCGGCCACCCCGCTGTAGCCGATCTGCCGGCACAGCCGGGCGGCCAGCTCGGCCAGCTCCGGGTTGGGCACCGCGCGGGCCCGGGTGGTGATCCCGGCGCCGGGCGGCCAGGACCGCAGCTTCACTCCCGTGAACACCACCAGCGGCTCGCCGCCGGGGCCGCAGCACAGGTGGGTGAACCAGTCCTCGGCGTGCTCCGCCGGCAGGTACTCCTGGACCAGCACGGAGGCCACCACCGCCTGCGGGCAGGCCGCCAGCAGCTCGCGCTCGTCGTGCACCACCGTGGTGGCGGCGACCGCCGGGCGGCTCAGCCGGCTGAACGAGCCGACGTTCTTCAGCACCACCGGGTAACCCCAGTCGCGGGCGGCCGCCAGCAGCTCGCCCCGGTCGCGCGGGGCGAGGGCGCGGGGGGTCGGGACGTCGTTGGCCAGGCAGATCCCGCTCAGCTCGCCCTTGTCCGCGAGCATCCGCGGCAACTTGGGCGGCACCGGGGGCAGCAGCAGCTCGGCGGCGAGCTCCTCGGCGTGCTCGGCGAGCAGCACCGCCGCCTCGTCGTCGGTCGCCACCGCGACACTGCGGCGGCCGACCGAACGGGCCGCCGCCCGGATCAGCGCGACCAGCCGCTCGGGCGGCTCGCGGCCGTCGGTGGGGGCCACCAGCGGCCGGGTCAGGTACCGGGAGAGCGCGGTCGGGGTGAAGCGGTCCTCCACCATCGCGTGGACCGGGACACCGAGCCGCCCGAACGACCTGGCCACGCCGACGGGGCTGTGCGCCTGCGGGTACCGCCCGACCTTGACCAGCAGGACGGGGACCGTGGGGTCCAGGGCCGGCCCGGCTCGTTCCATGTCGACACCCAGCTTCCTCGGCGGGATCAGTGCTGCCAGACCGCGACCCAGTCGACGTGCAACTGGGCGGAGCCGACGTCTGACGGAGGTGACTGCGGGTACCCCACCGCGAGGTTGAGGATCAGCTCCATCGCCACGCTCGGGATGACGGCCGGGTCGGTCACCCGGAACTGCTGCACACCGTCGACGTACCAGGTCACCGAGTCGGGCTCCCAGTCCATCGCGAACACCGTGGAACCGGCGGAGACTCTCTGCGGCGTGTAGCGGTGGCCGACGCTGCCGTCACCGCCGTCCGCGGTCCTCCAGTGCAGGTTCATCGCGACGAACCGGTCCGTGCCGGGGAACTCGGCCACGTCGAGTTCGGGCGGGGCGCCGCGGGTCTCGGCGGGGATCAGCCAGAAGGCCGGGAACATGCCCCGGGGGTCCTGCGGGGTCCGGATGGCGGCCGCGAAGTAGCCGTAGGTGAAGGTGTGCAGCGGCGTCCCGTCCCAGGACTGCCGTCCGGTGCTGACCATGCCCGAGGTCCAGGGGTAGCTCTTGCCGTCGCTGCCCGCGGTCGGCGTGCGCTCGGCCGACAGGACCAGGGCACCGCCGTTCACCGCGACCTGGCCGGGCAGGTACCACTGCTCCTCGTGGTTGCCCGCGTTGGTGCAGCCGGCGTCGTTCCAGTCGTAGCAGGTCACCCAGTTGGCGGGGTCCAGGCCGAGGCCGTTGAAGTCGTCCCGGAACACCTGGTGCCAGGCCCCGGGCGCGGCGGGCGTCGCGGAGGCGGCGGCGCCCGTCGCGGTGGCCTCGGCCGCCTGCGGGACGACGGTGAGGCCGTGGGACGCGGCCGGGCCGGCGCAGGCCGCGGTGAGCAGCAGCACGCAGGAGCCCGCGACCACGGCACTGCGCCGGCCGAGGCGGCCGCGGCGGCGCGGGTCGGCCACGGTCACCGGTGGTTCGTCCGTCGCGGGCAGCGGCGGGGCGCCGCCCCCCCCCCCCCCCCC
>NZ_JAIZ01000453.1:12537-18863 GCF_000710465.2 Kitasatospora sp. MBT63
CGAGCAGCGAGGTGAGCAGCGCCAGCACGGCCATCGCCCGGCCCAGGGTGAACAGGTGGGCGAGGAAGAACGCCACGGCCACCAGCGTGACGATGGCCGCGCTGAGCGCCAGCGCCAGCGCCACGGTGGCCAGCCGGTCGGGCCAGTTGGCGGACCGGGCCCGGGCGGGGGCGGCCAGCAGCGCCGCGGTGCCCGGGCCGAGCAGCAGGAACGCCGCGGTGACGGTGGTGCGCACCGGGTCGGCGGCCGGCAGCAGGGTGGTGAGCAGGGCGAGCCAGCCGGACAGCGCCAGCAGCAGCCGGGCCGGGTGCGGGCGCACGGTGCCGGTCATGGCTGCGGTGCTCCGCCGGGGGCGGGGGCGGCGTCGTGGACGGTCGGCAGGTAGCGGTAGACGGCGGCGTCGGGGCCGCTGTAGAGCGGGAGGAAGTCCGGGGAGGCCGCGACGACGTCGTTCAGCCGCTCGACGGTGCCCGCCGGGAACAGGCCGGTCAGGTCGGTGTCCGCCGCCTGCGCCCGGGTCAGGATCAGGTACGCCGGGCCGGTCAGCCGTGGGTCGCTCATGGTGTCCTCCAGCGCCGTCAGCGGCTCCTGGAGCAGCCGCTGCCGGTCGGGGAGGCTGCCCTGGGACAACACGATCCGCTGAAGCTGGTCGTAGCGCATCTCCCCGCCCGGCAGGTCGCCGGTGGCCGAGACGACCAGCGACCCGGGCGGCGCCAGCCGGGTGAGGTACCGGGTGGCGGCGGCCTCCTGCGGGGTGAAGTAGTTCATCGTCTCCTTGGCGTAGTAGCCGACGAACAGCCCGGCCAGCAGCGCCAGCATCACCACGGTCGAGATCCAGGTCCGCACCCGGCGGCGCGGCGGGGGCTGCACCAGCAGGGTGGCCAGCAGGAACGCGGCGGCCGGGAGCGCGAAGAGGTAGGCGCGGAACACCATCTCGCCGCCGTAGTTGTTGCTGAGCAGCAGCGGCAGCGGGGCCACCAGCAGCCAGGGCAGCGGGCTGTGCCGGGCCCAGCTGTGGCACAGCAGGGCGACCACGGCGAGCAGCAGGACGGAGGCGGTCAGCCCGCGGTCCACCCAGGAGGCCATCACCTGCTGCGGGGCGGCGGTGCCGAGCCGGGACAGGTTGGGCAGGGCGTTCTGGTCCGGCGAACTGAGCGCGGAGACCAGGCTGTTCAGGTTGGCGGAGATGTAGGGGCGGGCGACCGTGGCGTCCCACAGGAAGGTCAGCGCGACCGCGCCGGCCAGCACCGGCGCCACCACCCGCCGGTTGCGGCGCGGCAGCGAGAGCAGCGCCAGGAAGCTGATCATCATCAGCGGGGTCAGCGGGTGCGAGCAGACGATCGCCGCCACCAGCACCATCACCAGGGCGAACGGCACCGGGCGCCAGCCGCCGCGGCCGGGGGTGTCGGAGCGCCGGGACAGGGCCCGGGCCCCGGCCGGTTCGGCCCGGCCCGCCGGGTCCGGGCCCGGCCCGCTCGCCCGGGTGTCCGCGAGCCGCCGCAGCACCAGCGCGAGCACGCTGAGGAACAGGAAGTAGGCGAACGCCTGCGGGGAGAAGTAGTCCTGCCCGATCCAGGCGGTGGAGTAGTAGAGCCACAGGCCGCCCCAGACCAGCCTGCGGTCCTGGGTGAGCGTCCGGTAGATCATCATCAGCGGGCCGAGCAGCAGCAGGTTGGCCAGCACGGGGTACCAGGAGGCGTAACCGAGCGCCGAGTGGAGGCCGGTGGCGCGCAGGAACACCACGTTGAGCTGGAAGAAGCCGGGCCACTGGTCGTAGACGTCCATGTCGTGCGCGCCCGGCACCGAGCCGTTGTGACGCATCATCGCGTCTATGATCGCGACGTGCTTCCAGGCCCAGGCGTACCGCAGTTCGGGGTAGAGCAGGCTGGGGGTGGCGTGGATCAGGGCGATCAGTCCCACCACGTACCCGGCCGCCCAGCGCTGCGGCAGCCGCGGTGCGCGCAGGGTGGCGACGAAGCCGAGGGTGAGCAGGACGACGGCGGCCCAGTACAGCGGCGGCAGGGCCTGGAGCAGCCCGAGGGTGCCCATCCGTTCCAGCCGGACGCCGGACAGCGACACCAGCCACAGGCCGAGCGCGAGCGGCAGCGGGGCCCGGACCAGCCAGGCGGACCAGCCGCCGCGGCCGGGGACCAGGGCGCGCAGGCCCCGGCGCGCCGGGATGGCGGGGGCCCGGTCGGCGAGCGGGCGCGCGGCGGGGTCCGGGGTGCCGGTGGTCTGCTGGTCGGCCATCGCGGTCTCTCCCGGGTCGGGGCCGCTGAGCGGCTCGATCATGGTCAGGACTCCTGCGGCGGGCCGCCGACGGGGCTGCCGATCGCGGCCCGCAGCCGCCGGTAGGCACGCCACCCCCGGGTGTACAGGCTCTCCGGCACCGGCCCGGTCACGGGCCCGCGGCCCATGGTCCAATCCTCGAACACAGCGGGCGGGGTGTCGTCGCGAACCATCAGCCGGCAGATCCGCATCGGGTCGTCGGCGGCCGAGCTGAACTTGTTCTCGACCGCGGTCGCGGAGGTCCAGCCGGCCTGCCGGACCCGGCAGCGCACCGCCGGGCTGGAGTACCCGTGCGGGTAGGCGAAGGCCGTGACCTCGTGCCCGAGCACGTCCTCCAGCACCCGCTTGGAGCCGACCACCTCGTCGGCGCACTTCTGGGCCGGAACGGTGTCCAGCTGGGCGTGGGTCTGCGAGTGGCCGCCGATCTCGACGCCGAGCGCGTCGAGGGTGTTGACCTGGCGCCAGTTGAGCATCTGCGCGGGCGGCAGCAGGCTGCCGGTGCCGCGGCCGCCGGGCGGGTGGATGGCGCCGACCGTGACGTAGAGGGTGGCCGACAGTCCGAGATCGGAGAGGATCGGCGCGACCGTCCAGTAGAAGTCGGCGAAGCCGTCGTCGAAGGTCAGCACGGCGACCCTGGGCGGCAGCGGCGGCCCGCCGTGCATCGCGGCGACCAGCCGCCGCAGCGGCATCACGGACAGCCCGCTGTCGATGATCCGCTCGATCTGCTCGCGGAACACCCTCGGCGTCACCGTGTACGGGGCGATCCAGCCGGGCGGGTCGTCCGAGACGGAGTGCCACAGGAAGACGGGGACCGGGATCATGACGGGCTCCTCACCGATCGCCTTGCGGAACCGGTGGATCCGGCAAGGAAGCTGTGTGCCCGGCCCGAGGTGTAGCCGAGCACCGTGATGCCGACGCCCGCGCAGAGCGTGCCGGCGGTACGGAACTCGGCGCGCAGCAGGCTGCGCAGGACGGCCGCGGGGACGGTGCGCCGCAGGTAGCGGCGTTCGTCCGCGAGCGCGGGCCGGGTGCCCGCGTGCTGCGCGACCAGGGCCTTGGAGCGGCCCTCGGCGTAGCAGCGGGCCCGGAAGTAGGACCAGGTGGTGCGGGTCGGCGGTACGTGGTGGCGGACCCTGGCGGCGGGCTCGAAGCGCAGTTCGGCGCGCGGGTCGCGGGCGGCGAGCCGCAGGCACAGTTCGGTCTCCTCGCAGCCGAGCGGCTTGGTGCCGACCCGGCCGAGGTCCTGCCGGAAGCCGCCCGCGGCGAGCATGTCGGACCGCCGGAAGGACATGTTGGCGCCGGTGAAGTTGCGGACCGGGGCCGGGACGCCGGGCGAACCGTGGTACGTGCAGCCGACCACCCAGTCGAACTCCGGCGGGAACCAGCCGGGCCGGCCGGTCTCCCACCAGGGGTCGACCAGGCCGCCGACCCCGACCACCGCGGGGTCCCGGTAGCCGGCCAGCAGCCGCCGGGTCCACTGCGGGTCGGCCACCGCGTCGTCGTCGAGGAAGGCCACCACCTCGCCGGCGGCCGCGGCGACACCGGTGTTCCGGGCGCCGGACAGGCCCTTGCGGTGGGCGTTGGGGACCACCCTGGCCTGCGGGAGTTCCCGTTCGGCGCGCCGGGCCAGCTCCGGGCAGTGGTCGGTGACCAGCAGGAGCTCGGCCGGCGGCAGTTGCTGGGCCTGCACCGAGGCGACGGCCGCGCGGATGTCGGCCCACCGGTCGAGGGTGTAGGCGCAGATCACCACCGACAGGGTCGGGGCGTCGTTGCGTCGGGTGCTCATGTCGGCCTCCGGTCGGGTGCGGGCAGCCAGCGCGGGAGGGCGACCAGCAGCGGCAGGGCGATCGCGGTCCCGGCGATCAGCCAGGCGAGGCCGACCCCGGTCAGCCCGTACGCGGGCAGCAGGACGGCTACCAGGGTGATCACCAGGACGGCGAAGGTGAACTGCAGGGCGATCAGCCAGCGCAGCGCGCGGCGCACCCGGCAGACGTCGATGGCGACGCTCAGCAGCACGTTCGGCAGCGCCGAGAGCACCATCAGGCGCAGCACGGTGGTGCCGTTCTCCGAGTAGCCGGGGCCGAACAGTTTCAGGATCCAGGGGGCGGCGGCGATGACCAGGCTCACCGCGCCCAGCAGCAGCAGGCCGGTGTGGCGCAGCATCCGCCGGGCGTGCTCGGCGAGGCGTTCGGGGGACCGGGCGGCCTCGACGATCAGCGAGCTGCCCATGCTGAACGCGGCGACGTACAGGGTGTCGGCGATGATCCAGGCCAGCGAGTAGAAGGCGTTCTGCTCGGCGCCGAGCTGGTTGAGCACCATCAGCGGCACGATGCTGTACGCGGCGATGCTGGAGAGGTTGCCCAGGTAGTCGGCCATCGCGTAGCGGAACACCCGCCGGGGCGCGGGCGCGCCGCTGCGGTCGGCGCGGTGCTGTTCGGGCACGGCCCGGCGGAACAGCACCACGTTGGTCACCACGATCGCGACGACCAGGGCCACGGACCAGGACACCAGGATGCCCGTGCCGATCGCGAGGACCGCGCACAGCGCCAGCATCCCGGTCTTGGCGACCGCGAACAGCGCGTTCTCGCCGAGCACCCAGCCGGTGCGGCGCAGGCCGGTGAGCGCGCCGTCCTGGAGGACGAAGACCGAGTACCCGGCCGTCGCGGCGACGAACGCCGCCGCCAGGACGGGCTCGCGCAGGTAGCCAAGGCCCGGCGCGGCCCAGGGGATCACCAGCAGGAACAGCACGGCGGCCAGCGCGCTGGCGCCGGCGCTGACGGCGTAGCACCGCAGCACCAGGCGCCGGGTGTGCCGGCCGGCCCGGGGGACGAACCGCACCAGGACGTTGCCGAGGTTGAAGCTGCCGAGCGCGGAGAGCAGGGTGGCCGCCGAGAGGGCGGCGTAGCTGCGGCCGACCGCCTCGGCCGAGTACCAGCGGGTGGCGAAGATCCAGAACAGCGATCCCAGCGCCGCCGCCAGCACCGTGCTGGCCACCAGCATGTGCCCGTTGCGCAGCAGCGGCTCACCCGAGTGGATCTTGCGCGCGGACCGGACCCGGGCCCGGACCAGGGTGAGGTACGAGCACTCGCAGGGCAGCGGTTCGGGGCAGGAGCACGGACGGGCGGCCCGGGAGCCGGCGCGGGCGCTGAGACCGGCGGTCACGACGGTTCGCCACCCCGGATGCCGCGCTGCTGCCAGCGGCTCAGCAGGTAGTTGGGGGGTCCGCAGACCAGGCCGCGGATCTCGGTCCGGCCGAGCGGCGCGGGGCTGCGCCCGCCGGCGCGGGCGGACCGCTCCCGGCTGCGGCGCACCATCTCGGCGGCGCACCGCGGGGAGTACCGGAACAGGGTGGCCAGCAGCCGGGGGCGCCGGGCGAGCACGGCGGTCACGTAGGCGCCGAAGCCGACGCCGAAGCCGAAGATCTGGGAGTGCAGGCCGTCCATGGTCCGCCGGTGGCGGTGCCAGACGATGGCGTCCGGCTGGTAGGCGACGGTGTGACCGCCCTCAAGGACGTGGAAGAAGGCCAGCAGGTCTTCGCCGCCGCGGGTGCGGGTGCCGGCGCCGGTCGCGGTGTCGAATCCGCCGAGGCGGCGCAGCAGGTCGGTGCGGAACGCCATGTTGGCGCCGGTGCCGAAGCCGCCGACGCGCAGCGCCAGCAGCGGGTCGGTGCTCTGCGCGCGCGACCAGCTGCGGGCGGTGAAGCCCTTGGTGTAGCCGCCGAAGCGTTCGAACGCGGCCTGGGCCTCGGTGTCCAGCTCGGCCGGCAGGACCAGTCCGGTGACGCAGCCGATCCGCTCGTCGGAGCGGAAGGCCGCCACCATCGCGGACACCCAGCCGGGGTCGGCCAGCGCGTCGTCGTCGGTGAAGGCGACCAGCTCGCCGCGGGCGGCGGCGAGGCCCCGGTTGCGGGCCCGGGCGAGGCCCGGGACCGGCTCGCGCAGGTAGCGGATCCGGTCCCGGTAGCGGGTGCGGATCAGCAGCTCGGTGGTGTCGTCGGCCGGCGCGTTGTCGACCACGATCACCTCGACCCGCGGGTG
>NZ_JAIZ01000453.1:18873-58001 GCF_000710465.2 Kitasatospora sp. MBT63
ACGGTGCGCAGCAGGGTGTCCAGGCACGGCTCCAGCAGGTCCTCGCGGTTGCGGGTGCAGACGATCACGCTGACGGCCACCTGGCCGGTACGGACGGCGGACGGCACCCGCGGCTCCTGCGCGGCCCGCAGCTGGCGGTGGGCGGCCCGGGCGACGGCCCGGGGCAGGGCCGCCGGGTCGCCGGCCGTGCCGGTGACGGTGACCAGCCCGAGCGGGTGCCCGTGCCGGCGGACCAGGGCCAGCACCCGCCCGGACGGCACCGGGCGCAGCCCGCCCGGGGTGCGGAGCTCGTCCGGCCTCTCGAGGTCCAGCTCGACCATCTGGGTCGGGGCGGCGACCGGCTGGAAGGTGGGTGTAGTCATCACGGGCTACTCTCCGGTCCGGACACCGCGCTGGTGCCAGACGCTCAACAGGTAGCAGAAGGGGCCGTACAGCAGGCCGCGGAACTCCAGCCGGCCCAGGCCCGCCATCGCGCCGGCGGCGGGCGCGCCCTGGGTGCGGGTGCGGCGGGCGGCCTGCCAGCGCCAGACGCCCCGGGGCAGGTGGCGGACGATTCCGGCGAGGACCTCGGGCTGGTGCGAGATGGCGGCCGCCAGGTAGGCGCCGAAGCCGACGCCGAAGTTGAAGACCTGCCTGGTCAGCGCGTCCATGGTGCGCGGGTGGGGGTGCCAGACGATGGCGTCGGGCTGGTAGGCGACGGTGTGGCCGCCGCCCAGGACCCGGAAGAAGGCCAGCAGTTCCTCGCCGCCGCGGGCGGCGGTGCCGGCGCCGGTCGCGGTGTCGAATCCGCCGAGGCGGCGCAGCAGGTCGGTGCGGAAGGCCATGTTGGCCCCCGATCCGAACCGGCCGACCGAGAACCGGACCAGCGGGTCCTCGGGCCGCTCGCGCAGCGACCAGCTGCGGGCGGTGAAGCCCCGGGCGTAGCCGCCGTACTCCTCCAGGGCGACCTGGGCCTCGGTGTCCAGCTCGGCGGGCATCACCAGTCCGGTGACGCAGCCGATCCGGTCGTCCGAGCGGAACGCCTCGGCCAGCGCGGACACCCACCCGGCGTCGACCACCAGGTCGTCGTCGGCGAAGGCGACCAGCTCGCCGTGGGCGGCGGCCAGGCCCCGGTTGCGGGCCCGGGCCAGGCCCGCCACCGGCTCGCGCAGGTAGCGGACCCGGCCCGGGTAGCGGGAGCGGACCAGTTGCTCGGTCGCGTCGTCGTCCGGCGCGTTGTCGACCACGATCACCTCGACCCGCGGGTGGGCGGTGCGCAGCAGCGAGTCCAGCGCCCGCGGGAGCAGGTGCGGACGGTTGCGGGTGCAGACCACCACGCTGACCGTCACCGGCTCGGTGGCCGGGCGGACGCGGCGGGTGCGGTCGGGCAGGGTTCCCCGGGTCGCCGTGGAGAGCGAGGGGACGTGCAGTTCGCGATGTGCGGCATCGACCAGCGCCCGGCACAGTGCGGCGGGGGCGCCGGCTGTTCCGGTGGCGGTGACCAGGCCGAGCGGGTGTCCGTGCAGTCGCACCAACGCCAACACGCGGCCGTCCGGGTCGGCCGGTCCGAGACCGCCGGGTGAGCGCAGCTCACCGGGCTCGTCCAGGTCCAGTTCGACTACCCGGACGGGGGTGTAGAGCGAGTCGCGGGCGGCAAGGCAGGGGCAGGCAGCTGCGGTGCGCCGGTCGGAGCCATTCATCATCGCTCCCCTGCGGAGGCGGGCGTCGCCGCCCTGGCGCCGGGACGTTCGGCGATCAGGGTGCGCAGCACCCGCTTGCCGTCGGAGACGGCGTGCAGGTGCGAGCGCCCGTTTCGGCGGGGGAGTTCGAGGCTCGGGACCTCGGCGAGGCGGAGGCCCGAGCGGAGGGCGTGCGCGACCATCTCGGCCTCGATCTCGAAGCCGGAGGAGCGCAGGTCGAGTTCGTCCAGGAAGCTGCGCCGGAAGGCGCAGAAGCCGTAGCAGAGGTCGGTCAGGTGGGCGCCGTAGAGCCGGTTGACCACGGCGAGCAGCGCCCGGTTGCCGAGCGACCTGACCCGGGTGAAGTCCAGCGAGCCGCCGCCGGCGATGCAGCGCGAGCCCTTGACGAAGTCGTAGCCGTTGGCGAGGAAGTGCAGGTAGTGCGGGATCTCACCGGGCCACATCGAGCCGTCGGCGTCCATCATCACGATGAACTCGCCCTCGGCGGCCGCGAAGCCGGTGCGCAGCGCGTTGCCCTTGCCGGGGCCGCTCTGGTCCACGTGGCGGACGGTCGGCAGGCAGTGCTTGGCCATCGAGACGGTGGCGTCGCTGGAGTCGCCGTCGACCAGGATCACCTCGTCGACGCAGCGCGGGATCTGCTCGAACACCCAGGGGATGTTGCGGGCCTCGTTGTGCGCGGGGACGACCAGGCTGACGCTGTGCGCGGTGGAGAAGTCGGTCGCCCGGCGCATGGGTGGCCGTACCGTGGCGCGGTCGCCGGCGCGGCGCATCGGACGACCGTCGCGGTCGGGGTACGGAAGAACGTTGTCAGGAGGCAGCGTGGTGCTCATCGAGGGCAGTCCCTAAGAAGGCCACCGGGCACACAGAGGCCCGGCACGCGGGTACCTGGCGGGGCGTCGAGAAGCCCCGAACGGGGAACGGAGACGGGTCGCGGCGCTGCGGGCTGCTTCGTACGAACTCCCCCGAAGCCCCTCACAGACGTGCCGGCCGATCTCGGGCGCCGAAGCGCCGACACGAACAGCAACTGGCGAAATGTACGTCCGCCGTGAGGCGGTGCCAGAGCCCCATCACATCAGCACGGATGCGGCGCGTCAAGGGGATATGTCCGTATTTCATAAGATTGCCGGGTATCGACCACTCTCGGTCACCACTCCCCGGGCCACCGCACGGCCGCCCTACGGGCTCCCCCGCGGACCCGCCCGGACCGGCGGCCGGCCCTCAGTTCTCGCGCGCGAAGTCCGCCGCGGGGAGGTTGACCTCGGCGATCCGGCGGGCGATCTCACCCGGCCGCACCGGGCGGCCGAAGTGCCAGCCCTGCGCCCAGTCGCAGCCCATCAGCCGCAGCCGCTCCGCGTCCGCCCGGCTCTCCACGCCCTCGGCGGTGACGGTCAGGCCGAGCGTGTGGGCCAGCGAGACCAGGCCGCTGACGATCCGCCAGCCCAGGTGGGTGTCCTTGGCCGGGTCGTGCAGGTCGCCGACGAAGGACCCGGCGATCTTCAGCCCGGAGACCGGCAGATCGCGCAGGTACGCCAAGTTGGACCAGCCGGTACCGAAGTCGTCGACGGCGAGCGAGACGCCCATGTCGACCACCGCGTGCAGCGCCTTGAGCGCCTCGTCCTCGGGCCCGACCACGGTCGACTCGGTGATCTCCAGCTGCAGCATCGCCGGGTCGAGCCCGGTGCTGCGCAGGATCCGGTCGATGTCCCCGACCAGACCGGCGTTGCGGGCCTGACGGACCGCCAGGTTGACGCTCAGCTTGGGCGCCCGCTCGCCGAACCTGGCCACCCAGTCCGCGGCCTGACCGCAGGACTGCTCCATCACCCAGCGCCCGAGCGGCATGATCAGGCCGGTCTCCTCGGCCACCCCGACGAACTCCTCCGGGCCCAGTACGCCGAGCTGCGGGTGGCGCCAGCGCACCAGCGCCTCGACCGCCACCAGCGAACCGGAGGCCAGGTCGACCATCGGCTGGTAGTCGATGAAGAACTCGCCCCGGTCCAGCGCCGAGGGCATCCGCACCGACACCGCGTAGCGGCTGACCGCCCGGGCGTTCTCCTTCGGGTCGAACAGCGTCCACCGGCCGCGGCCGGCCTCCTTGGCCCGGTACAGCGTGAGATCGGCGGCGCGCACCGCCGCTCCCGGCGTGGTGGTGGCGATCCGCCGCTCCAGCACGCCGACGCTGGCGCCGACGGCCAGCTTGTGGTCGCCGATCAGCACCGGCTTGGCCAGCGCGGCGAGCACCGTCTTGGCGGCGGCGACCGCCTCCTGCTCACCCCGGCAGTTCTCCAGCAGCACCACGAACTCGTCGCCGCCGAGCCGGGCGACCATGTGCCCGAGCGGGGTGAGGGCGGCGTCCAGCCGGGCCGCGACAGCGGTCAGCAGCTGATCGCCCATGTCGTGGCCCAGGCTGTCGTTGACCACCTTGAACCCGTCCAGGTCGACGTAGCACAGCCCGAACCGGGCACCTGGCTCCGGATCCTCGAACAGGTCGTCCAGGCGTTCGAAGAAGGCCGCCCGGTTGGGCAGCCCGGTCAGCGGGTCGTGGGTGGCCTGGTGGCGCAGCCGCTCCTGCAGCCGGTAGCGGTCGGTGATGTCCTCCAGCATCGCCACCTGGTACTGCGGCACGCCGTCGTCGTCGCGGATCAGCGACACCGTCAGGTGGGTCCACACCACCTCGCCGTCGTGCCGGTAGTACGGCTTGTCGAACTGGAAGTAGTCCCGCTTGCCGCTGATCAGCTCCTCGTACGCCTCCCAGACGCCCGGGGTGTCCTCGGGGTGCACCAGGTCGTTCACCCGGCGGCCGCGCATGTCCTCGGGGCCGGCGCCGAAGATCTCCTGCAGCGCCCGGTTGACGGCCAGGATGTTGCCCTCGGTGTCGCCGAGGCCGATCCCGATCGCGGCGCTCTCGAACAGCGCCCGGAACCGGGCCTCGGAGGAGCGCAGCGCCCGCTCGACCTCCTGCCGGGCGGTGTCCGCCGCCAGCCGGATGGCCTCCTGCTCGCGCAGCGTCCGCTCGCGCAGCGCCGCCGCCCAGCCGGCCGCGAAGGCGCCGCACAGCGCCGGGCCGCGCCCGTCGCGGACCGGGTACCGCTGGAGCAGGACCACCGCGTCGGCGAGCACCGCCGGGTCGGTGAAGTGCGAGTCGACCAGCATCGCGCCGGCCTGCTCGGCGAGCCGGGCGTCGAACTCCTCGTCCTGCCGGGCGCGGTGCAGCAGGTCGGCGCTGCGGCCGGCCAGCCGGCTCAGGGTGCCGGGGTGGACGGCACTGCCGTGGCCCGCCCGCAGCAGCCCGGCCCAGGCGTCGTGGAACTCCGCCGCGCGGCCGTCGGGGTCGTCCTGCGACAGCCCCTCGCTCACGGCAGGCGTCCGACGCCGGCCGCGCCGGTCATCCGCTCGGGGTGGGCGCCGACCGCCTCGGGCCGGTCCGGCCGCCACTCGGGGAGGAAGACGACCCCCGGCTCCAGCAGCTCGAACCCCTCGAAGAACCCGGTGATCCGTTCCAGTGACCGCATGGTCAGCGGCGTCGGGGTGCGCTTGTACAGGTCCTGGTGGGAGCCGGCCTGGTCGGGGCGGCCCTCCAGCGAGGCGTGGCAGATCACCAGGGCGCTGCCGGGCGGGAGGGCGTCCCGCAGCCGGGCGACCAGCTTCTCCGGCTCGTCCTCGTCCTTGACGAAGTGCAGGACCGCCACCAGCAGCAGCACCACCGGCTCGCCCGGGGCGAGCAGCTCGGCCACCTCGGGCCGGGAGAGCAGGTCGGGGACGTCCCGCAGGTCGGCCTCGACCACCGAGCAGAGCTCGTCGTCCTTGAGGATCAGCCGGCTGTGCGCGACCGCCACCGGGTCGTGGTCGACGTACACCACCCGGGCCTCGGGCCGGATCGCCCGGGCGATCTCGTGCACCGGGCCGAAGGTGGGGATGCCCGAGCCGATGTCCAGGAACCGGGTGTGGCCCTGCTCGGCGAGGTACTCCACCGAACGGCGCAGGAAGGCCCGGTTGGCGCGCATGATCTGCGGAAGGTCGGGCCAGAGCTCCATGGCCTTGCGGGCCATCTCACGGTCGGCCTCGAAGTTGTGCGAGCCGCCCAGGTAGTAGTCGTAGACCCGGGCCGCGTTGGGCTTGTCGAGATCCGTTCCGGCGGGCACCCAGTTCGGTCGCCGCATCACGGCACCCCTTCCGCAAGGGAAAAAGACAACAGGCCATAAAGATCTTCCTATCATCCGATCTTCTTTGCAAGTGGAGTCTTCCGCTTCGGCGCGTCGCACCCGCACCACCCGGCACCGCCAAGGGGCCGCACCCGGCACGGCGCGCGACCGGGCCCCGGCGCGTACCCGGCGCGCGGCGCCCACCGGACGGACAATGGGGTGCAATGGCCGGACGCATCGAGGACTACGCCCTCATCGGTGACCTCCAGACCGCCGCCCTGGTGGGCAGGGACGGTTCGGTCGACTGGCTCTGCCTGCCCCGGTTCGACTCCCCCGCCTGCTTCGCCGGACTCCTCGGCGACGCCCGGCACGGCGCCTGGCGGCTCGCCCCGACGGCCGGCGGCACCTGCACCGCCCGCCGCTACCGCCCGGACAGCCTGGTCCTGGAGACCGACTGGGAGACACCCCAAGGAGCGGTACGGGTCACCGACTTCATGCCGCACCGGGACCGCGTCCCCCAGCTGATCCGGATCGTCGAGGGCCTGCGCGGCAGCGTCCCGGTCCGCGCCGAACTACGGCTGCGCTTCAACCACGGCCGGGTCGCCCCCTGGGTCCGGCGCACCGAACGCCACCGGGTCGCCGTCGCCGGCCCCGACTCCGCCTGGCTCCGGGTCCCGCCCGGGGTGCACACCTTCGGCCAGGACGGCGCCACCCTCTCGGAGTTCACCGTACGGGCCGCCGAACAGGTGCCGTTCGTCCTCACCTGGCAACCCTCCCACCAGCACATCCCACCCCGCACCGACCCCGCACAGGCACTGGAGCGGACCGTCGCCGGCTGGCACGACTGGGCGGCCAGCTGCCGCTACACCGGCGAGTGGCGGGACGCCGTCCTGCGCTCCCTGATCACCCTCAAGGCCCTCGCCTACGAACCCACCGGCGGCATCGTCGCCGCCCCCACCGCATCCCTGCCCGAACAGATCGGCGGCGAACGCAACTGGGACTACCGCTTCTGCTGGCTGCGGGACTCCAGCATGACCCTGGCCGCCCTGCTGCGCAGCGGGTTCCGCGAGGAGGCCGCCGCCTGGCGCAAGTGGCTGCTGCGGGCCATCGCCGGCGACCCCGGCGACCTGCAGACGGTGTACGGCGTGGCCGGCGAGCGCGGCCTGCCCGAGACGGTCGCCGGCTGGCTCCCCGGCTACCGCGGCTCCACCCCGGTCCGGTTCGGCAACGCCGCCGTGCACCAGCTCCAACTCGACGTCTACGGCGAGGTGGTGGACACCCTGCACCTCGCCCTGCTGGCCGGGATCCCGATGGAACGGCAGGTCTGGAGCCTGCTGAGGAGCCTGATGAGCTACCTGGAACAGCACTGGAGCGAACCGGACGAGGGACTCTGGGAGGTCCGGCGCGGCCGGCGCCACTTCGTCCACTCCAAGGTGATGTCCTGGGTCGCCGCCGACCGCGCCGTCCGGATGGCCGAGAGCACCGGACTGCCCGCCCCCGTCGACCGCTGGCGCGCCATGCGCGACAAGATCCACGCCGACGTCTGCGCCAACGGCTACCACCGGGGCCGCGGCGTCTTCGTCCAGCACTACGGCGGCACCGACCTGGACGCCGCCACCCTGTTCATCGTCAAGACCGGCTTCCTCCCGCCGGACGACCGCCGGGTGATCCGCACCGTGGAAGCCGTCCGCAGCGAACTGGACCACGGCGGCTTCGTCCGCCGCTACTCCACCGGCCCCGACGCCGACGGCATGCCCGGCACCGAAGGCGCATTCCTGGCCTGCTCGTTCTGGCTCGCCGACGCCCTGGCCGCGATCGGCCGCCGGGACGAGGCCCGCGAACTGTTCGCCCGGGTGGTCGCCCTCGGCAACGACCTCGGGCTGCTCTCCGAACAGTGGGACCCGCTGGAGAAGCTCCAACTCGGCAACACCCCCCAGGCGTTCACCCATGTCGCGCTGGTCAACTCGGCCTTCGTGCTGTCCGGCGCCTGACCGGGCACACTGGACCTCCGCCACCGGCCCGACGGCCCGGCCCGCACCCCCAGCCCGGAGGCCCGGATGACCACCCGCCCCCGCATCGACGACCACCAGCGCCGCACCCGGCTCGCCGTACGCCAACTCCTGGCACCCGCGCACCGCGCCGCCACCCCGGAACAGGTCGCGGACGCCGTGGTCGCCCTGCACGCCACCGACCCGGCCACCGTCTTCCTCTCTACCGCCGCCCGCCTCGGCCCGGCGCAGGGCCCCGGCCGGACCGCACCCGACCCCGTCCCACCACTCGAACGCGCACTGTACGAGGACGGCACGCTGGTGCGGATGCACGGCATGCGGCACACCCTGTTCGTGGTCCCGGCCGCCCTCGCCCCCGCCGTGCAGGCGTCCACCACCAGCAAGGTCGCCGAGCGCGAACGGCGCGGCTTCACCGCCTTCGCCGCCGAGGGCGGCTTCGACCAGGACTGGCTCACCGACGTCGAACACGAGGCCCTGGCCGCACTGGACCGCGCCGGCGAGGCGACCGGCGCCCAACTCGGCTCCCTGGTACCGAGGATGCGCGAGGAGATCGCGGTCGCCGTCGGCAAGCCGTACCAGGCCGTCCAGACCATCGGCACCCGGATGCTGCGGGTGCTCGGCATGGAGGGATCGATCATCCGCCGCCGCCCGGTCGGGAGTTGGACCAGCGGCCAGCACCGGTGGGCGACCCACCGGCCCTACCCGCAGCAGCCGGCCGCCGCCGCCCAGCGCGACCTCACCGCCCGCTGGCTCGCCGCCTACGGCCCCGCCACCGCGGAGGACCTGCGCTGGTGGACCGGCTGGGGACTACGGGAGGTCCGCACGGCACTCACCGGCTGCGGAGCCGTCCCCGTCGACCTCTCGGACGGCGAAGGCTTCGCCCTGCCCGACGACCTCGAGCCGGTCCCCGACCCCGAACCCTGGGTGGCGCTGCTCCCCGCGCTCGACCCCGCGCCGATGGGCACCCGGTACCGCCACTGGTTCCTGCCCGACGAGCACCGGGCCGAACTCTTCGACCGCTCCGGCAACATCGGCCCCACGGTGTGGTGGAACGGCCGCATCGTCGGCGGCTGGGCCCAGCGCGCGGACGGCGAGATCGCCTGGCAACTGCTCGGCCCCGTCGACCGGGCGGCCCGCGACGCCCTGGAGGCGGAGGCGGAACGGCTGCGCGGCTGGATCGGCGACACCCGCGTCACCCCGCGCTTCCGGACCCCGCTGGAGCGGCGGCTGTCCGCGTAGGGGCTGTCCGCGTAGGGGCTGCGCCGGGCGGACGGCCCGGGCCCGGCCCCGCGCGGTGCGGGGCCGGGCCCGGGTCAGGAGCTGTCGGTCGAGTCAGCCGGCGGTGCAGGTGAGGGTCGGGGACGGGTTGGCGCCGGAGTATCCGGCGCCGAAGCCGAAGCCGGCCGAGGCGCCCGGGGCGAGTACGCCGTTGTACGGGGCGTTGACCACGGTGACCGCCGTACCGGACTGGGCCAGGCCACCGTTCCACAGGTTGGTGATCTGCTGGTTGCCGCCCCAGGTCCAGCTCACCTTCCAGGAAGTGGTGGGCGCAGTACCGGTGTTGGTGACCGTGACCGCCCCGTTGAAGCCGCTCCCCCAGTCGCTGCTGACGCTGTACGCGGCGGTGCAGCCCGCGCCTCCCCCGCCGCCTCCCGCGGTGGTCACCGTCAGCGCGGCCGAGACCGCCGACGCGTTGCCCGCCGCGTCCCGGGCCCGGACGGTGTAGCTGTAGGCCGTCGAGGCGCTCAGCCCGCTGTCGGCGTAGGCCGGGGCGGACGTCGAACCGACCAGCACGCCGCCGCGGTAGACGTCGTAGCCGGTCACCGCCGTGTTGTCGGTGGACGCCGTCCACGCCAGCGAGACCGCGGAGGCACTGACCGAGGTCGAGCGCAGCCCGGTCGGCACGCTCGGCGCGCTGGTGTCCCCGCCGCCACCGCCGAGGGGCGGGTACGCGTTCCGCAGCAGTTCCTGGAACTGGGCGGAGAACCAGTGCCCCGCCAGCGGGGCGTTCGGCAGCGCGCCCGACATGTGGTTCCCGTTGCGGGCGTTGCCGGTGTAGGTCGGGTCGCACATCCGGTCGAAGCCCTTGCCCTCGTCGTTGGCGACCGCGGAGCTGGCGCCGTCGGACTCGCCCGGCGGTTTCACCCACACGTACGCGTCGACGCCGGGCTGCGGCGCTGCCGTGGGACGCTCTCCGAGGCCCGCACCGGACTGGTTGCACCAGTTGCCGGTCTGCAGCCGCCGGTCGATCCGCCCGCCGTCCACGTAGGCGTCCACGCCGGTCGTCGGCCCGGGCCCGGCCGGGCGGGCGGCGCCGCCCCAGCCGTTGCGGGAGGTGTCGATCAGCATGCCGACACCCGGGTCGAACCCGGCCGCGACCGCCCGCTGCCGGAACGCCTGGGCGTAGGAGAGCTCGTCGACGTAGCGGTTCCAGTCCACCCACTTGCTCTGCCGCACCGAGGTGCCGTTCACGGCGTCGTCCACGGTGAAGTTCGGCTCCTTGAGCGCCGAGTAGTTGGCCGTGTTGACCACGAAGCCCTGCACGTCCGCGACCGTGCTGCCGGCCGCCGTGGCCGCCTGGTGCAGTATCTGAACGGCCGGGTCGAGGTTGGAGTCCCAGCCCAGCCAGCCGTGGTGGCCGGCGTCGATGTAGTTGTAGACGTTGGGCACGGCGCCGAGTTTGGCGAGCGCGTAGCCGACGCCGTTGACGTAGTTCCCGTTCGCCTTCATCGTGTCGCACTGCGGCGTCGCGGTCGCCGTGCCACCGGCGTTGGTGACCAGGTTGGGCAGCGAGTCGATCTCGATGGTGTTGACGATCCGCAGCCCGGCGTAGGCGGGATCGGCCAGGATGGCGGCGATCGGATCGATGAACTCATTCTTGTAGCGCGGCAGTTCCGTCGGACCGAGCTCCCCGTTCGAGGCCAGCGCCGCGCAGTCCCGGCCGGGCAGGTCGTAGATCACCAACTGGACCACGAACGGCCGGCCCGCGGCCTGCGTCACCGCCGCGTCCAGGTGGGCCCGCAGGCCCATCGCACCCGAGGCGCCTTGGACGGCGGCGATCCGGTCCAGCCAGACCGCGGTCGGCTGACCGGCCACGGCACTGCCACCGGGCTCGGCCGCCGCACGGGCGGACCACTCCGGGTTCACATAGACACCCGCCCCGGCGTACGGGTTGTCGACCCGGGCGGCGGACAGGGACTGGGCTCGGGCGGGCTGGGGGGAGGACGCGGCCGCAGCCGGGGCGGCGCTCGGCGCGACACCGGCGACCGTCAGCGCCGCGACGGCGGCCACGGCCCGGATTCCGGGCAGGAGACGAGGTTGCACTTGCGGATCCTTTCGGGTGGGGGTGGATCCCGACGTGCTGGTGTTGGTGGTGGGGGGTGCCCGAGACGGGTACACGATTGTGGGAGCGCTCCCATATGGCCGAGATCTGCAGCCTCGCGCACTCGGGCGCTACGGGGGAAAGGGGTGCACCAGGGGCCGGGAGGGGCCAACTCCCACTGCCGGGCTGGTCCTGAGCTCATGGATTATCAAGCCATGCACGCTGTCAATCGTCAAGCGGTGCAGCAGAGTTCAGAAGATGAAGTCAGCGGACGCGACCCGTGGCGGAGTGGGAGCGCTCCCTCAGGGAGGGCCGGCGCATGACGGGCGCCGATCAGGGCTCGCCGATCAGGGCGCGCCGGGCTCCGGCCTGATGCCGTACTCCGCGATCCAGCGGGAGCCGAGCAGGACGATGTCCGCCGTCTCCACCGGACGGCCCGTGGAACGGTCGTAGTGGGTGCGCTCGACGGCCAGCACCACGGCACCCGGCTGGACGGCGAGCCGCTGCGCCTCCTGCCGGGTCGCCTGACGGGCACTCACCCGCTCGACCGGCAGGCCGACCTCGATGCCGATGACGGCCATCCGGTCGGCGACACCGATACCGCCGTGCGGCCCGGCCTCGGGGAGGACGATCAGGCTGTTGCCGGTCACGGCCATCGGCTCCCAGGAGTCCGTGAGCTGGACCGGCACCCCGTCGGCCAGGTGCACGTACGCGGTGTGCACCACCGGCTCACCGGCCGCGATGCCGAGCCGCTCGGCGACCACCGCGTCCGCCCTCGCCGTCGCGGACTCGGAACGGCGGGAGGCGTCCATCCCCTGCTCCACCAGCATCACTCGAACGGGTGATCCCTGACCGGGACGTACGCGCTGATGCCGCACCAGAACCTGCGGCGCCTCCTGCGACTGGACGAAGTAGCCCGCACCGGGCCGCGCGACGACCAGGTTCTCCTCGATCAGAATCCCGTAGGCGCGCTGCGCAACGCCTCCCGAGTAGCCGAACTCCTCGGCCAGTTCGCTGATCGAGGGCAGGCGCTCGCCCGCGACGACGCCGCCGTCCAGGATCCGGGCGCGCAGCTCGTCCGCGATGCGGAGGTACGGCGGGGTGTCCGTCACGGCGTCCTCTCTACTGCATCGGTGTGGCCTGGATGACACGGTAGCGCGAGTCGGGATACTCTATCGATACGGTTCAACCGTACCTATAGGGGAGATCGGTGCAGATCAGTGTGCGCGCGGCCGCTCTTCGGAGCGCCATCGAGCAGGCCACCGGCGAGCTGGCCCACGCGCACCCGACCGCCACCGGCCTGCGGATAACCGCATCGGTCCCCACCGACTGCGGCCCGGAACGCTGGGCCGACATCCTCAAGGCCATCACGGTGGCCGAACGCTGGGGCGCGACCGACGCCGCAGGACTGACCCAGATCTGGGCCGAGATCCAGGAGGATCCGTGAGCAGCACCCGACTCCGCCCGCCCCCGACGGCCGTGCGACCGGGCATCCGACCGGACCTCACACCGTGACGGCACCGCGCTGGGAGCCCGACCGCTACCTGGTGGACCGCCTGCCGCCCGACGCCGCCGGCCGGCTGATGTGGGGCATCCGCGACCTTCACGACGGCGGTGCCTGGGTGGAGACCGGCGGCGAACTCGAGCGGTACCCGCTGCGGAGCAGCGCCCAGCAGTGGATCCGCGCCCGCCGTTACGTGGACGAGGGGCGGCCCCGCGGCTCAGGAGAATGCCGCGGCCAGGGAGGCCGCCGCGATGGAAGGGAGTGACATGCCCGAGGAGACGACCAGCACAGCCGGTGCGACGGGCCCGGCAGCCGCCGCCCGTACGGCCGCAGCGACCACCGCTGCCGTGGGGGAGGCCCCCGTCCTGCTGACCATGGGGTACTGCGTGGACTGCGGGGACTACGTTCTGGGGCGGCCCGTCCGTCCCATCAACGACCGGGCCGAGGCCGTCGACCAGCATCGCGACTGTCCGAGGCCCATCCCGCCGAACCGCCGCCCACCGACCGGTCCGCGGCCGGTCAGCCGCCCGCCGGGGCGCCGCGCACGGAAGCGGGCCGAGCCGGCCACGGCCTCGGACCGGCGCGCCACGGGCCACTGCACCCAGGGGTCAACTCCCCAGGACCGGGAGCCCGTTCAGGACGGGAACAACCAGCGGCGCAGCAGACGGGTGACCGCCGGCAACGCGAGGTAGGTCATCAGCGCACTGATCACCGGCGCCATCAGCAGGGTACGGGCGACCACCGGCAGGCCCGAAAGGTGCGGTGTCAGCACCAGGTTGGCCGTGACGGTGAGCGGGGCGATGGCCACGGTGGAGGCCACCATCATCTTCCAGCGGGCGGGCGGGTTGCGCCGCGCGCCCACCGAGGTGGTGGCGAACCAGCCCTCCATGCCGTGAAGTTCACGACGCGCGACCTCCACATGGTGAACGTCCGCCCGGGCGAAGCATGCCGCCCGGGCCGGGGAGGCCTGCCAGTCGGCGAACGCCGCGGCGTCGCGGAAGTGCAGCAACAGATGCCAGGGGTCCTCGGACCCGGCCGGACGGAGCAGTCCGGTCCCCAGGTTGCCCGGATGGTCGGCCGCAGCCGCGAGAATGCCCCGCGCCCACCCCTCGAAGGCCTCCTCGAACCCGGGATCGACCCGCCGGGCCACGAACAGCGTGACCTCCTCACCGGCGGCCGCCCGCCCGCCGCCCGCGCCCGCTCCGATGCCGTTCAGGCCCTCCGTCGTGGTCATTCGTGCCTCGTTCCTCTCCGGCGGCGGGCGGTCCACTGCCCCGTTCCAGGTGGGCCCGCCCTGGCGCGCAGGGTACGCGGGCGGGCCGGGCCCGTGTCGCGGCCGTCCACGGATCGGAGAGGCCGGGTACGCACGGGTTCGCACGGGGGCGCGGCGCGGTACACAGGTGCGGCACGCGGGCGCGGCGGGCGCGTACGGTCCGGGCCGAGTGTGCCCCGGTACCGTGGGCGCGGGCCGGCGTGCCCAGGCGAGACCGGGAGGAGCAGCCGTGTTCGAGGCGTTCGACCGCACCGGGACGGGCAGCAGCAAGTGGGCCCGGGCCGGAGCCGGGCGGATCGCGCTGGGCCTGGCGGACATGGACCTGCCCGGCCCGCCCGCGATCGGTGCGGCGCTGGCCGCCAGAGCCGGGCACCGCGCGTTCGGGTACACGGTGTGCGATCCGGATGGCCGGCAGCTGGTGGCCGAGTGGTACCGCCGCCGTCACGGGGTCGTGGTCGATCCGGACTGGGTGATGCTGCTGCCCTTCGGGCCCCGGACGGCTGTACGGCTGCTGTTGGAGGCCGCGGAGCCGCGGGGGCCGGTGGTGTTCGGCACCCCGGAGTGGGGCGGGTTCGGTCCGGTCTGCCGGGCGGCCGGACTGCCGTACCGCGAGGTGCCGTTGGCCCGGGACGAGGACGGCTACCGCCTGCCGGTGGAGGAGTTCGCCGATCTGCGGCCGGGCGTGGTGATGGTGAGCAGCCCGCACAATCCGTCGGGTCGGCCGTGGCGGGCCCGGGAGATCCGCGCTCTCGCCGAACTCGCCGAGGAGTCCGGCGGGTTGCTGCTGTCGGACGAGGTCCACGGCGATCTGGTGCACCCCGACGCGGACGCCCGGCACCCGGTCGCGGTGGCCCTCCCGGGTACGGGAAGCGACGGCGGCGCGGTGCGGCACACCGTCACCCTCAACTCGGTCGGCAAGACGTTCAACACCTCCGGCATCCCGAGCTGCTTCGCGCTGGTGCCGGCCGCCGCGCTGCGCGAGCGGCTGACGGCGGTGATGGCCGGGCACGGGTTCTGGGAGGGCGGCCTGTTGGAACAACTGGTCCAGCGAGCCGCGTTCAGCGAGGGCGGGCCGTGGCTGGACGGGCTGCTCGCCCACCTCGCCGTGGCCCGCGATCTGGCGGTGGAGGCCCTCGGCGGCGCGGTGGCGGCCCGGCCGCAGGCCTCGTACCTGCTGTGGCTGGACGCCGCCGCCGTGGCCCGGAAGGCCGGGCTGCCCGGTCTTCCGGGAGAACACGCCAGGGCAGCGATCCTCACCGAACGTGACGTCGAACTGGCGGACGGATCCGACTTCGGCCCGGGCGGCCACGGCTTCCTCCGGCTCAACTATGCGCTCCCGCTGGCCCGTCTACGTGCCGCACTCACCCATCTGACCTGCGAAAACGGACTCTGAGCGGCGGCGAGGTTTGCCCCGTTGCAGACTGAGCAGGAACAACCGGGCCGCATACCGCGAACCGAGGATGGTGAGTCCGGTGATACCTGTACGCCCCCACCCGGCAACAGCACAGCAAGAAACGCCACCCAGCGTGACCCCGCTGACCGAAGCCTCGGCCGAGGAACACCTCGCCGGGATCTGCTTCAAAATCGGGCCGCCCCGGCTGATCGGGGTCGAGACCGAGTGGTTCGTCCATGACTCCCGATGTCCGGACATCCCGGTCGACCCGGCCCGCGCGGCCGCCGCAGTGGCGGCGCTGCCCGACCACCCCGACGGCCCGCTGCTTCCCGCGGGCGCCACCCTCACGCACGAACCCGGCGGCCAGGTCGAGCTCAGCTCCCTCCCCGCCGAGGACCCCGGCAGATGCGCCGTCGATCTGCTCCGCGACCAGGCGGCCCTGCGGGCGGCGTACGCCACCCAGGGGCTGTGCCTCACCGGCAGCGGTACCGACCCGCTGGCCCGCGAGCGCCGGATGCAGCTCACCCACCCCCGGTACGTGGCGATGGAGAAGTACTTCGACCGGGCCGGGCCGTGGGGCCGGATCATGATGTGCGGCACTGCATCCGTGCAGGTAAGCGTCGACGCGGGCACCGAGCGCGGGGCGCAGTCGCTGGCGGAGCGCTGGCGGCTGGTGCACCTGCTGGGGCCGGTGCTGGTCGCGGCGTTCGCCAACTCGCCGCTGCTGGACGGCCGGCCGACCGGCTACCGCTCCACCCGGCAGATGGTGTGGTCGCGGATGGACCCGAGCCGCACCTTGGCCCCGCCGCCCGGCGGCGACCCGCGGGAGGCGTGGGCCCGGTACGTGCTGGATGCCAAGGTGCTGTGCGTCCAGCGCCCGGACGGCCAGCCGTGGACGGCGCCCACCGGGCTGACCTTCCGGGACTGGCTGCGTGGCGCGGGCGACCGACCCGCCACCCTGGCCGACCTGGACTACCACCGCACGACGCTCTTCCCGCCGGTCCGGCCACGCGGCCACCTGGAGCTGCGGATGCTCGACGCGCAGCCCGGCGACGGCTGGCTGACGCCGCTGGCGCTGGTGAGTGCGCTGCTGGACGACCCGGTGGCGGCCGACGCGGCGTTCGCGGCGTTGGAGCGGCTGTACTCGGTGGACGGCGCGAGCGTTCACGCGAACGTGAGTGGTGGCGCGAGCGTGAGCGGTCACGCAAGCGTGAACGGCAGCGCGAGCGTGAACGGTGGCGCGCGCGTGAACGGTGGCGCGCGCGTGAACGGTAGCGGCGGCGTGAATGGTGGCGGCGGCGCAAATGGCGGCGCGGGTGCGAACGGTCGCGCTGACGTGAACGATCGCATGACCGAAAACGTGAACGGTGGCCGGAGCGCGAACGCTCACCACACCGTGAACGGCCGCAGCCCCGCGAACGCTCACGCTTACGTGAACGGTCGCACCCGCGCGAATGTGGACTTCACCGTGAACGCCCCGCGCAACGCCCTGTGGCAGCGCGCGGCGGTGCTGGGGATGTCCGACCCCGAGCTGCGGCGCGCCGCTCTCGCCTGCTTCGGCGCCGCCGAACAGGCGCTCGGCCGCGCTGACCGCCCCGCGGGCGCACAGGCCGCAGAGGGCGCCGACCTGCTGCGCGAGAGGCTCACCGCCTTCGCCGAGCGTTACCCGGCGCGCGGCCGCTGCCCCGCCGACGACCAGCTGGACACCCTGCGAGCGGGCGCCCGCCCCGTACCCGAGGAGGCCGCACCGTGCTGAACACCGACCGGCCCGAGCCGACCCCCGGCACCGCCGCACACCCCGGCACCGCCACACCACCCGCCGCACCTGGCCCTGCTGCACCGGGCCCCGCCGCATCCGGACCCCCCGCACCCGGAACCCCCGCCCCCGGAACCGCCGCGCTGCGGGAGCTGATCGCCGGTGAGCTGATCGCCGCGCGCGAGCGCACCGCGCGGCTGACGGACTGCGTCGAGGACCACGACCTGACCGCCCAGCACTCGCCGCTCATGTCGCCGCTGGTCTGGGACCTGGCCCACATCGGGAACCAGGAGGAGTTGTGGCTGCTGCGGAACGTCGCCGGCCGCGACCCGATGCATCCGGAGATCGACCCGCTGTACGACGCGTTCGAGCACCCGCGCTCCGAACGCCCCACCCTGCCGCTGCTGCCGCCCGCCGAGGCCCGCGCCTACGCGCACGAGGTCCGCGGCCGGGTGCTCGACCTGCTGGAGGCCAGCCCGTTGGAGGGCACCCGGTTGCTCACGGACGGGTTCGCGTTCGGGCTGATCGCGCAGCACGAGCAGCAGCACGACGAGACGATGTTGATCACCCACCAGCTGCGGCGCGGCCCCGTCGCGCTGACCTCTCCCCCGCCGCCCGCCCCCGTGGGTGCCGACCGGTTGCCGCCCGAGGTCCTGGTGCCGGCCGGGCCGTTCACCATGGGGACCGACACCGAGCCGTGGGCGCTGGACAACGAACGCCCGGCGCATCAGGTGGAGTTGCCCGCCTTCCGGCTGGACACCACGCCGGTGAGCAACGCCGCCTACCAACGGTTCATCGCGGACGGGGGCTACGACGAGCCCCGCTGGTGGACCCCCGAGGGCTGGAAGCACCGCCTGCAGGCCGGGCTGGTGGCGCCGCTGTTCTGGACCGAGGAGGGCGGCCAGTGGCTGCGCCGCCGGTTCGGCGTGGTGGAGCCGGTGCCGCCGCAGGAGCCGGTGCTGCACGTCAGCTGGTACGAGGCGGACGCGTACGCGCGGTGGGCCGGGCGCAGGCTGCCGACCGAGGCGGAGTGGGAGAAGGCGGCCAGGTTCGACCCGGTGAGCGGCCGCTCCCGGCGCTTCCCCTGGGGTGACGCCTCCCCCGGTCCCGAGCACGCCAACCTCGGCCAGCGGCACCTCCAGCCCGCCCCGGTGGGCAGCTACCCCGACGGTGGTTCCGCCCACGGCGCCCGGCAGTTGATCGGTGACGTGTGGGAGTGGACGGCCAGTGACTTCCTGCCGTACCCGGGCTTCCGGGCCTGGCCGTACCGGGAGTACTCGGAGGTGTTCTTCGGGCCGGAGTACAAGGTGCTGCGCGGCGGTTCGTTCGCGGTGGCGCCGGTCGCCTGCCGTGGCACCTTCCGCAACTGGGACTATCCGATCCGCCGCCAGATCTTCTCCGGTTTCCGTACCGCCTGTTCGGTGGAGGGCGACTGATGTGCCGCCATCTCGCCTATCTGGGGCCGGCGGTGCCGATCCGGGAGCTGGTGGTGGCGCCGCCGTTCGGGCTGTACCACCAGTCCTGGGCGCCCCGGTCGCAGCGGTACGGCACGGTGAACGTGGACGGCTTCGGGGTCGGCTGGTACGCGGACGGCGACGAGGTCCCCGCCCGGTACCGGCGGACCGGGCCGATCTGGGCCGACCGGTCCTTCGAGGACCTGGCCCGGGTGGTCCGCACCCGGGCGCTGCTGGCCGCCGTCCGCTCGGCCACGCCGGGGTGCGCGGCCGGGGAGGAGGCGGCGGCGCCGTTCGCGGCGGGGCGCTGGCTGTTCAGCCACAACGGCGCACTGCCCGGCTGGCCCGAGCGGTACGACAAGGCCGCCGCCGCGCTACCGCCCGCGGAGCTGCTGGCGCTGGAGGCGCGCAGCGACTCGGCGCTGGTGTGGGCGCTGGTGCTGCACCGGCTGCGGGCCGGGGCACCGCCAGGTGAGGCGCTGGCCGGGACGGTGCGGGCGCTGGCCGGGTACGGACCCGATGCCCGGCTCAATCTGCTGCTGACGGACGGGACTTCGATCGCCGCCACGGCCTGGGGGGACACGCTGTTCCACCGCACCGGGCGGCCCGGGGAGGGCGTGCTGGTCGCCTCCGAGCCGGGCGACGACGGTCCGGGCTGGACGGCGGTACCCGACCACTCCCTGCTGACGGCCGACTCCTCGGGGGTCAACGTGCTGCCGATCCAGCCGGGTTGACGGCGCGCCCGCCTCACGGACCAGGTGACCACGATGCGACGGGACGGCCCCCGCGGCCGTCCCGGTACGAAGCGGATGACGAGTGTTGAGACGACTTTCGAGAGGACGAACAGCCGTGAGCTCCTACCACCTGACCCGGCTCCTGCCCGCCGATCACTTCAGCCACGCGCTACGCCACGACGTGCAGCACGGTCTGACCGCGAGTCCCAAGACCCTGCCGCCGAAGTGGTTCTACGACGCCCGGGGCAGCGACCTGTTCGAGGAGATCACCCGGCTGCCGGAGTACTACCCGACCCGGGCGGAGCGGGAGATCCTGACCAGCCGGGCCCGTGAGATCGCCGCGATCACCCGGGCCAGGACGCTGGTGGAGCTGGGGTCCGGCTCGTCGGAGAAGACCCGGCTGCTGCTGGACGCCTTGCAGGAGCTCGGCACGCTGGAGACGTACGTGCCGGTGGACGTCAGCGAGAGCGCGCTGGACGCCGCCGGGCGCGGGCTGACCCGCGAGTACCCGGGGCTGGCGGTGCGGGCCGTGCTGTCGGACTTCACGCACGGGCTGGGCATGCCGGCCGGTGAGGGGCCGAAGCTGCTGGCGTTCCTCGGCGGGACGCTGGGGAACCTGCTGCCGCAGGAGCGGGCCGAGTTCCTGGCCGGGCTGCGCCGGCTGCTCAAGCCGGGTGACGCGCTGCTGCTGGGTACCGACCTGGTGAAGGATCCCGGGGTGCTGGTCGCGGCGTACGACGACGCCGCGGGCGTGACGGCGGAGTTCAACAAGAACGTGCTGTCCGTGCTGGACCGGGAGCTGGACGCGGACTTCGACCCGGACCTGTTCGAGCACGTGGCGGTCTGGGACCCGAAGCAGGAGTGGATCGAGATGCGGCTGCGGTCGACCCGGGCCCAGACGGTCAAGATCCGGGCGCTCGATCTGCCGGTGCACTTCGAGGAGGGCGAGGAACTGAGGACCGAGGTGTCCGCGAAGTTCCGCCGCACCAGGATCGCGGACGAGCTGACGGCGGCCGGGCTGCGGCTGGCCGAGTGGTGGACCGACGAGCAGGGCCGGTTCGGGCTGTCGCTGGCGGTGCCGAGCTGACGCGAGTAGCTCGACCCCGTGGCATCCGTTCATTATTTGAACGGATGCCATCGGTCATTGACCGGACAAATCGGGATCCTGAGTGCATGACTTGAATGATTGCGGCTACGCTCTCGGGCGGAAAGCTCAATGTTGAGTACTCGGGAGTCGAATCGTGAGCGCCCTACCCACGGCTGTGCAGCCGGAGACCCGGTCGGCCGACCGGCTCGGCTTCGTCGTCTTCATCACGGCGGCCGCCGCCCTCGGCGGCTTCCTGTTCGGCTATGACAGCTCGGTGATCAACGGTGCCGTCTCCGGCATCCAGGGCCGGTTCGCCGTCGGGGACGGCGTGACCGGGCTGATCGTCTCCTCGGCCCTGCTCGGGTCGGCGGTGGGCGCGGCGCTGGCCGGGCGGTTCGCCGACCGGTACGGCCGGATCCGGGTGATGAAGGTGTCGGCCGTGCTGTTCGGGGTGAGCGCGGTCGGCTCGATGCTGCCCTTCGCCGCCTGGGACCTGGCCTGCTGGCGGGTGCTGGGCGGCGCGGCGATCGGTATCGCCTCGGTGATCGCGCCGACTTACATCGCCGAGGTCGCACCGACCCGCTACCGCGGCCGGCTGGCCTCGTTCCAGCAGGCGGCGATCGTCCTCGGCATCGCCGTCTCCCAGCTGGTCAACTGGCTGCTCGCCCGGGCCGCCGACGGCGACACCCGCGGGCAGCTGCTGGGCCTGGAGGCCTGGCAGTGGATGCTCGGCATCTGCGTGGTGCCGGCCGTCGTCTACTTCGTGATGGCCGCGCTGATCCCGGAGTCCCCGCGGTTCCTGATCGCAGCCGGGCGCACCGAGCAGGCCCGTTCGGTGCTCCGCGAGATCGAGGGCGACGCGGCCGACACCGACGCCCGGATCGAGGAGATCCGCACGCTGATCGCCTCCGACCACCAGCCGCGCATGCGGGACCTGCTCGGCGGGCGGTTCGGCCTGCTGCCGGTCGTCTGGGCCGGTATCGGCCTGTCGGTGTTCCAGCAGCTGGTGGGCATCAACGTGATCTTCTACTACTCGTCGATCCTCTGGCAGTCGGTCGGCGTGGACCAGAGCAGCTCGCTGCTGATCAGCTTCTCCAGCTCGGTCATCAACATCGTCGGCACCGTGGTCGCGATCCTGCTGGTCGACCGGATCGGCCGCAAGCCGCTGGCGCTGATCGGTTCGGCCGGCATGGCGCTCTCGCTGGCGACCGCCGCCTGGGCGTTCAGCTACGCCACCGGCAGCGGGGACGAGGTCTCGGTCCCCGATCTGCAGGGCACGGTGGCGCTGGTGGCGGCCAACGCGTTCGTGCTGTTCTTCGCGATGTCCTGGGGTGTGGTGGTCTGGGTGATGCTGGGCGAGATGTTCCCGAACCGGATCCGGGCGGCCGCCCTGTCGCTCGCCGCCTCCGTCCAGTGGGTCGCCAACTGGGCGATCACGGTGAGCTTCCCGTCGCTGTCCCGGTGGAACCTGTCGGCCACGTACGCGATCTATGCGGCGTTCGCGCTGGGTTCGGCCTTCTTCGTGGCCCGGTACGTGAAGGAGACCAAGGGCGTCCGGCTGGAGGACATGGGCTGACCCGGGCCGACTGCCTGGCCGGCCCACGGCACAAGGCCGCGGGGGCGTCCACCGGACGGCTGTCCGGGCGGGCGCCCCTCGGCGTCGCACCATAGCGCCGTCACGATCGGCGCGGGGCCCGAATCGTCCTCTCCCTGCGGGCGGGAACGCGCATCCGGTAGCCATGGGGGCAGGAGGGATGTGCTCTTGATCTTCAGTCGGTTTCGTCCTCGCAAGCCCGGCCAGGCCGGCGTCTGCCCCTACGCCCACCCCGGGCACGGCACACCGGCCGGGTACGGCAGCCACCTCGGCCAGGAGCCGCGTCCCGTACCGGACTCCGAGGGCCCGGGCCCGTCCGGACCGGCCGTGCGGCGTCCCGGGACCGCGTCGGGCGCGCACACCCCGCAGGCCGTACGGGCCGAGCCGGCCGCACAGGCCGAGGCGTTCATCCGGCAGTTCCACCACGAGCGGCCCGGCGCCGTCGGCCCCGGCCCGAGGATCCGTCAGGTGCTGGACGAGATCGACCGCACCGGGAGCTACACCCACACCGCCGAGGAGCTGGCGTTCGGGGCCCGGGTCGCCTGGCGGAACTCGGCCCGCTGCATCGGGCGGCTCTACTGGCGCAGCCTGGTGGTCCGCGACCTGCGGCACGTCACCGCGCCGGACGAGATGGCCGAGCAGTGCTTCGAGCACCTGCGGGCGGCCGCCAACGGCGGGCGGATCCGTCCGGTGATCTCCGTCTTCGCGCCCGACCGGCCGGACCGCCCGGCGCCGCGGATCCTCAACCAGCAGCTGGTGCGCTACGCGGGCCACCGGCTCCCCGACGGCGGACTGCTCGGCGATCCGGCCGGCACCGAACCGGCCGACCTGGCCCTGCGGTTGGGGTGGAAGGGCGGCGAGGGCCGGTTCGACGTGCTGCCGTTGCTGATCCAGCAGGGTCCGGCCGACGCACCGCACTGGTACGAGCTGCCCGACGACGCCGTGTCGGAGGTGCGGCTGAGCCACCCCGAGCACGGCTGGTTCGCCGAACTCGGCCTGCGGTGGTACACGGTGCCGGCGATCAGCGACATGGCACTCGAGATCGGCGGGGTCAGCTACCCGGCCGCCCCCTTCAACGGCTGGTACATGGGCACGGAGATCGGCGCCCGCAACCTCGCCGACGCCGACCGGTACGACATGCTGGCGACGGTCGCCGAGCGGCTCGGCCTCGACACCACCAACGAGCGGACGCTCTGGCGGGACCGGGCGCTGGTCGAACTCAACCTGGCGGTGCTGCACTCCTTCCAGGAGGCCGGCGTGACCATCGCCGACCACCACACCGAGTCGGTGCGCTTCCTCAAGCACATCGCCCAGGAGCAGCGGCTCGGCCGTCCGACCCCGGCGGACTGGAGCTGGATCGTGCCACCCGTCTCTGGCGGCCTCACGCCGGTGTACCACCGCTACTACGACCCGGTGGACCCGGACCAGCGGCCGGCCTTCGTCACCCGGTCCCCCTGGTAGGTCCGGCGGGCACGGCGGCGGGCGGAGCCACGGGCACGGCTGCCGGCACGGCCGGTAATGCGCTGGACCGGTGACCGGCGGGCCCGGACAATGCCCGGGTGGCTGAGACGGCGGGGCGCACCGTGAAGGTGCTGGTGACCTGGCGGGGCGAGCGGCTGGGGACGGTCGGGCCGTTCCCGGTGGAGTCCCCGTGGTGGGCCGAGGTCGGCCCGGTGGCGGAGCGGCTGGAGAGCGTGCTCGGGGTGCCGGCGCTGGTGCTGCGGCTGCACTCGGTGGTCGGCGGGGAGGACGCCAGGGGCGGGCTGGTCACCTACCACGCGGAGGCGCTGCGGCGTCCCGGGGAGGTGCTGGGCGCGGACGACGGGGAGCGGTTGGACGGGGACCCGCTGCGGGCCGAGTGGGCCACCCCGGACGGGCTGCGCTCGGCGCTGGACTGGGCGGGGCGGGAGCTGACGCGGCTGGGCCGGCCGGTGGCGGGGCCGGTGCGGCAAGTGAAGAGCTGGAACCTGTCCGGGCTGATCCGGCTCCCGACCGCGGCCGGGCCGGTGTGGCTGAAGACGACGCCGCGGTTCGCGGTGGCGGAGGCCGAGGTGATCGCTGCCTTCGCCGTGGTCGATCCCGGGCTGGTACCGGCGGTGCTGGCGGCCGACGGGCGGCGGATGCTGCTGGACCACGTCCCCGGCGAGGACTGCTGGGGCGTTCCCGACGACGCGATGCTCGCCGTGGTCGGACGGTGGGCGGCCGCCCAGGCGAGGCTGGCCGGCGGCCCCGCCGTACCGGGGCTGCCCGACCGCTCGCCCGGGGTGCTGGCGGGACGGTTCCGGGCGCTGCTCGCCTCCGGGGCGGTGAACGAGCTGGGCGCCGGGGAGCTGGCGGCGGCGTACCGCCTGGCGGACGCGCTGCCCGCGCTGACGGCCCGGCTGGCGGCCTGCGGGCTGCCGGTGACGGTGGTGCACGGGGACTTCCACCCCGGCAACTGGCGCTTCGACGGGCGGCGCACGGTGGCCGTCGACTTCTCCGACGCGCACCTCGGCCACCCGGCCGTGGACGGGCTGCGGCCCCGGGCGTTCCTGCCGCCCGCGCGGTGGGCCGAGGTCCGGCGCGCCTGGGTGCGGGCCTGGTCGGAGCTGCTGCCGGGCAGCGACCCGGCGGGGGCGCTGGTGGTGGCCGAGCCGCTGATGCACCTCTCGTACGCGGTGCGGTACCAGGAGTTCCTCGACGGGATCGAGCCCAGCGAGCGGATCTACCACGCGGGCGATCCGGCCTCGGAGGTGCGGGCGGCGCTGGCGTCAGTCGGCGGCGGCAGCGTCAACGGCACCAGGACCACCGGCACCGGTGCCGGTGGTCGCGCCGGTGCCGGTGCGGGCTTCGGCGGCGAGCCGCTCGAAGCGTAGCCCGAGGCCGTCCAGCAGGGCCTGCAGGCCGGTCTCGAAGGCACCCTCGTCAATCCGCCGCTGGTGTTCCGCCAGCAGGTGGGCCTCGCCCAGGTGCGGGTAGTCCGCGGCGTACAGCTGGGCGTCCTCGGGGAAGCCGGCGGCGAACGAGCCGAGCGCGGAGCCGGTGATGAAGTAGCGCATCAGTGCGCCGATCCTGGTCGCCTGGCCGCGCGGCCAGCCGGCCCGGACCAGGCAGCCGAAGACGGCGTCGGCCAGCCGGAGCGCATTGGGCCGGCGGCCGGGGCCCTGGGCGAGGACGGGGACGATGTGCGGGTGGGCGGCGAGCGCCGCGCGGTAGGAGCGGGCCCAGTCGCGCAGCGCGGTGCGCCAGTCGGCGGCGGCCGAGAACATCGACAGGTCGACTTCGCCCATCACGCTGTCGACCACCGCGTCGAGCAGGTCGTCCTTGGTCGCGAAGTGGTTGTAGAGGGACGGGCCGCTGACCGAGAGCTCGGTGGCGAGCCGGCGGGTGGAGAGCGCGTCCAGGCCCTCGGCGTCGACCAGGGTGAGTGCGGCGGTGACGATGCGCTCGCGGCTGAGCAGGGGTGTGCGGGGTCGGGCCATGGTCGCCTCCTCCGGTCGGGTGGGTCTGGTGGGTCGCGCGGGCCCGGTGGTGCTCGCGGTCGACATTCTGGCAGCGCCCCTTGGCGGCGGGGGCCCGGCGGGTTAGAGTCCGGATAAAACTTGCAGCGCTAGTTTATCGAGGTGTCCCCCGCCGTGAACCTGGAACTCTCCGATGAACAGACCGCCGTCCGGGAGCTGGCCGCCGCCTTCACCGACCGGGAGGTCGCCCCGTACGCGGCCGAGTGGGACCGCGCCGAATCGGTCGACCGGGCGGTGGTCGGCAAGCTGGCGAAGCTCGGCTTCCTCGGCCTGACCATCCCCGAGGAGTACGGCGGCAGCGGCGGCGACCACCTCTCGTACTGCCTGGTGCTGGAGGAGCTCGGGCGCGGCGACTCGGCGGTGCGCGGGATCGTCTCGGTCAGCCTCGGCCTGGTGGCCAAGTCGGTGAACGCGTACGGCACCGAGGAGCAGAAACGGCACTGGCTGCCCCGGCTGACCTCCGGCGAGGCGCTCGGCTGCTTCGCCCTCACCGAGCCGGGCACCGGCTCGGACGCCGCCAACCTGACCACCCGGGCGGTCCGCGACGGCGACCACTGGCTGATCAGCGGCGCCAAGATGTTCATCACCAACGGCACCTGGGCCGAGGTGGCGCTGGTCTTCGCCCGCACCGGCGAACCGGGCCACCGGGGCGTCACGGCGTTCCTGGTCCCGACCGACCTGCCCGGCTTCGGACGCACCCTGATCCACGGCAAGCTCGGCCTGCGCGGGCAGGCCACCGCAGAACTGTCCTTCGACGCCGTACGGGTGCCCGACAGCGCCAGGCTCGGCGCCGAGGGCAAGGGCTTCTCGGTCGCGATGGCCGCACTGGCCAAGGGCCGGATGTCGGTCGCCGCCGGCTGCGTCGGCATCGCCCGGGCGTGCCTGGACGCGGCGGTCGGCTACGCGAAGGAGCGCGAGCAGTTCGGCCGCCCGATCGCCGGGCACCAGCTGGTCCAGGAGCTGATCTCCGACATCGCGGTGGACGTCGACGCCGCCCGCCTGCTGACCTGGCGGGTCGCCGACCACATCGAACGCGGCCTGCCGTTCGCCACCGAGTCCTCCGTCGCCAAGCTGTTCGCGAGCGAGGCCGCCGTGCGGGCCGCCAACAACGCCCTCCAGGTCTTCGGCGGCTACGGCTTCATCGACGAGTACCCGGTCGGCAAGCTGCTGCGCGACGCCCGGGTGATGACCCTGTACGAGGGCACCAGCCAGATCCACAAGCTGCTGATCGGCCGGGCCCTCACCGGCGTCAGCGCGTTCTGAGCCCGGCGGGCCGATCCCTCCCGCCACCACCGGTCCAGTCCCGATAAGGAGCCCGAAGAAGTGCGCCCTGTCTACTTCGCCGCCGCCCGCCGCACCCCGATCGGGCGGCTGCGCGGTGCGCTGTCCACCGTCCGCCCCGACGACCTGTCGGCCGCCGTGCTGCGCGGCCTGCTCGCCGACGTGCCGCGGCTCGACCCGGCCCGGATCGACGACGTCTACTGGGGCGCCGCCAACCAAGCCGGCGAGGACAACCGCAACCTGGCCCGGATGGCCGTCCTGCTGGCCGGCCTGCCCGACTCGGTGCCCGGAGCCACCCTCAACCGGCTCTGCGCCTCCGGGATGGAGGCCGTCACCACGGCCGCCCGGGCGATCGGCTCCGGCGAGGCCGAGATCGTCGTGGCCGGCGGCTGCGAGTCGATGAGCCGGGCCCCGTTCGTACTGCCCCGCCCCGACGAGGCACTGCCGCACCGGATCGAGACCTTCGACACCCGGCTCGGCTGGCGGCTCACCAACCCCAGGATGAAGGACCTGCACGGCATCCTGTCGATGGGCGAGACCGCCGAGGAGGTCGCCGCCCGGTACGGCGTCAGCCGCGAGGACCAGGACGCGTTCGCGCTGCGCAGCCACCAGCGGGCCGCCGCGGCCCGCAAGGACGGCCACTTCGACGCCGAGATCCTGCCGGTCGAGCGGCCCGACGGGGTGACCGTGGGCCAGGACGAGTCGATCCGCGAGGACACCACCCTGGCCAAGCTCGCCGCCCTCAGGCCCGCGTTCCGGCCGGGCGGCACCGTCACCGCCGGCAACGCCTCGCCGATGAACGACGGCGCCGCCGCCCTGCTGCTGGTCGGCGAGCAGGCCCTGAACGAGCTGGAGCTGGAACCGCTCGGCCGGTACGCCGCGGGCGCCTCGATGGGCGTCCACCCCGACGTGATGGGCATCGGCCCGGTCCCGGCCACCCGCAAGGTGCTGGACCGCCTCGGCTGGTCGGTCGCCGACGTCGAGGAGGCGGAGTTCAACGAGGCCTTCGCCGCGCAGGCGCTCGCCAGCGTCCGGGAGCTCGGCTTCGACCCGGAGCTGGTCAACCCCTCCGGCGGGGCGATCGCGCTCGGCCACCCGCTGGGCGGCTCCGGCGCCCGGATCCTCACCACCCTGCTGCACCGGATGCGCCGGACCGGCGCCCGCCGCGGCCTCGCCACCATGTGCGTGGGCGTCGGCCAGGGCAGCGCCGTCCTGGTCGAGAACGCCTGACCCCGCCCACACCGCCCGAACCCCCCTCACCCAGCAAGGAGAATGCAGTGACACGTTTCGCAGGCAAGGTCGCCGTGGTCACCGGCGCCGCCCAGGGCATCGGAGCGGCCACCGCCCGGCGCCTCGCGGAGGAGGGCGCGGCCGTGGCCGTGGTCGACCTCGGCGCCGAGCGGGCCCAGGAGACCGTGGACGCGATCACCGCCAAGGGCGGCACGGCGAAGGCGTACGGCTGCGACGTGGCCGACTACGACGCGGTGGAAGCCGTCTTCGCCCGGGTCGCCGAGGAGCTCGGCGGGCTGCACATCCTGGTCAACAACGCCGGCATCACCCGCGACAACCTGTTCTTCAAGATGGCCAAGGCCGACTGGGACGCCGTCCTGACGGTCAACCTGACCAGCGCCTACAACTGCAGCCACGTGGCACAGAAGTACATGGTGCAGCAGAAGTACGGCAAGATCGTCTCGCTCAGCTCGCGCTCCGCCCTCGGCAACCGCGGCCAGGCCAACTACGCCGCCGCCAAGGCCGGCATCCAGGGCCTGACCGCCACCCTCGCAATCGAGCTCGGCCCGTTCAACATCAACGTCAACGCGGTCGCCCCCGGCTACATCGCCACCTCGATGACCGCCGCCACCGCCGAGCGGGTCGGCGCCTCCCCCGAGGACCACCAGGCGCAGGTCGCCGAGCGCACCCCGCTGCGCCGGGTCGGGCAGCCCGAGGAGATCGCCTCGGTGGTCGCCTTCCTGGTCTCCGAGGACTCCTCGTACGTCAGCGGCCAGACCCTCTACGTGAACGGCGGCGCCCGCTGACCGACCGTCAGCCGACCGGCTGAGCAGGGACCTTACCAAGAGCAGGGCCGCCCTTTACCTGATCCGGTGGCCTGCACAGACCACCCGGACGGCCCCGCTCTGACTATGGAAGGCCCGCTCGACTGCCGATGGGATATGGGGGCCGGTCGCCAAGGCCGGCTCCCATCCTCCCGAGGAGTCCCATGGGCATCACCCCCGCCACCGCGGGTCCCCGACGCTCCGTCACCGCGCGCACCCTGGCGCTGTTCGCCGTCGGGGCCACCGCCCTCACCGGCGCGACGGTCACCGCGCAGACCGCGACCGCCGTGGCCGGCCACGCGGCCGGGCAGGCCACCGTCCACGTCCGGCCCGCCTCCAGCGGCCACATCAGCCGGGCCGCGCTGGCCGCGCCGATACCGACCTCCGACTGCGTGGCGAAGCTCGCGATCCACTGCTACTCGCCGCTGCAGTACCGGACCGCGTACAACCTCGGGCCGCTCTACCACGACGGCGTCACCGGCAAGGGCCGGACGATCGTCATCGTCGACTCCTTCGGTTCCCCGACCATCCAGCACGACCTTGAGGTCTTCGACAAGCAGTGGGGCATCCCCGACACCCAGGTCGAGGTGGTCAAGTGGGGCAACGTCCCGCCCTTCGACCCGACCAACGGGGACCACACCGGCTGGGCCGGCGAGACCACCCTGGACGTCGAGTACGCGCACGCCATCGCGCCCGACGCGCACATCGTGCTGGTGGAGACCGGGGTCGCCGAGACCGAGGGCGTGGTCGGCCTGCCCGAGATGATGGACGCCGAGAAGGCACTGATCAAGTCCGGCCGCGCGGACGTGATCTCGCAGAGCTTCGGCGCCACCGAGAACACCTTCCCCGGCTTCGACAAGGGCGACTTCAAGTCGCTGACCGACCTGCGCTACGCCTTCCAGGCGGCCGCCGCCAAGGACGTCACCGTGCTCGCCGCCTCCGGCGACGCCGGCGCGACCGACGCGATGGAGAACGGCAGCGACCTGTACCCGTACAAGGTCAACTCCTGGCCGTCCTCCGACCCGCTGGTCACCTCGATCGGCGGCACCCAGCTGACCCTGGACAACGACGGCAAGCGGACCGCCCCCGACAAGGTCTGGCACGACGACTACGGGGCGGCCGGCGGCGGCGTGTCCGGTGTCTTCGACCGCCCGTGGTACCAGCTCGGCGTCGCCAAGGTCACCGGCAACCACCGCGGCACCCCCGACATCAGCATGAGCGCGGCCGTCGACGGCGCCGCCTGGACGTACGAGTCCTACGACCCGACCCGGGTCGGCTGGCACCTGACCGGCGGCACCAGCGAGGCCACCCCGATCTTCTCGGGCATCGTCGCGCTGGCCGACCAGCTCGCCGGCCACCGGCTCGGCCAGCTGAACTGGCGGCTCTACGCACTCGCCGGCCTGCCCGCCCAGTGGAGCGGCATCACCGACGTCACCGCCGGTGACAACTCCTGGGACACCGTGACCGGCTACCAGGCCGCCAAGGGCTACGACCTGGCCTCCGGCCTCGGCACCATCGACGCCAACCGCTTCGTGCGCGCGCTCGCGGGCCGCTGACCCACGACCGTCCCGCCCGGCCCAGCGCCCTCCGTACGGCTCCGCGCACCCCAGCGCGGGCCGGACGGGGGGCGCAGCCGTCGGTGGCGCCGGGGGCACCTCCCCGGCCGGAGGCCGGGGGACGTCGCGCGCCCGGCGGGAACGGTCGGACGGACCCCGGGAGCGGCCGGGCGGCCTGCGTCAGTCCGCCGCCGGCACCGGCTGCGGCTCGGCCGCCGCCTTGGCGTCGACCAGCTGCCGCAGATAGCGCTCGGCGGCCCGCAGCTTGCGGCCCTCCGGGCCGGGCAGGTGCGCCCGCAGCTCGATGATGTCCGGCGCGACCCCGATCGCCTCCGCCGGGCTCTCGATCGCCCGCCAGCACGCCTCCGCGTTGGCGGCCGCCTGCTGGGCCTCGGGGTGCTCGGGGCCCTCGGTACGCAGCAGGGTCAGCGCGACCTCCCGATACAGGTCCGCGGCGACGGCCGGACGGCCCGCCAGCCGGGAGACGTGCGCCCGGACCTGACGCACCTGCAGCACCACCGGGGCGACCGGTCCGAACGCGGCGACCGCCCGCTCCTCCAGTGTCCGGGCCAGACCGGTGGCGGTGTCGTGGTCGCCGTTGTCCGCGCTGCGGACGATCACGCCGATCTCCTCGCGGTAGGCCGCGAAGGGGTCGCCCGCTGCCTCGTGCCCGGTGCCCGGCCGGTCGGTGCCCGGCTGCTCGGCGGCCTGCTGGTCCGCGGGCGGCCCGGACGGCTCCGCCGGCCGTTGCTGCCCGGCGGTTGCGGCCGGTGTCTTGGCGAGCCGCACCGGCGGCTCCGCGGCCGGGGCCGGAACGCCCTTCGCCAGCGTCACCGCGGGCTCGGCCGGGCCCGGGGCGGCGCCGCCCTTCAGCAGCGACACCGGGTTGATCCGGCGGGGGGTCAGCGGCACGTCCGGCTTGAAGAACGACACCGGCACCCGCGGCCGCCTGCGCTGATCGGCCGTCGGCCGGTCCGCTCCCGGCTCCGGCTGGCGGACCGTCGGCCGCGCCGCCGGCCGCGCCGCCTTCGGCATCACGGCGGCGGGCCGCGGTCCCTGGTACGGCTGGGTCCCCGCGCCACCGCCGATCTGCCGGGCGGTGTTGCGGAAGACCGGCCGGTCGGGGGCGTGCGCGGTGATCGTGACGACGTCCGGGCGCAGCACCGAGTGCACCTGCTGGCGCACCTGCTCGGGCGTCAGGACGGCTTCCAGCCCGGGCCGGCCGCCGTGCAGCGCCTCGATCAGGGCACGGGTGAAGGTGCCGATCTGGTCGGGGTCCGCGCTGACTGCGGCCCACAGCGGGACACCGTCCACCAGCGGGGTGATCGCGCTCTGCACCTGCGGCATCGCGGCCTGGTCGGCGCTCAGGTCGGCGATCACCAGCGTGTCCCACTCCGCCGGCCGGTGCCGCAGCTCGGCCGCCAGCGCCTGCCAGGGCAGGCTCTCGCCCGCCTTGCCGTCCCGCAGTGTCAGGTGCAGCTGGCCGCTGCGGCGGTCCGCCACCAGGTGGCCGCCGAGGTGCACCAGCAGCGGGCCCTGGTGCCGGGCCGCCGCCCGCAGGTGGGCCAGCACGCTCTGCGGGTCGCAGGCGCCCGGCAGGTGGACGGCGTCGACGGCGTCGGCGACCAGCAGCATCTGCGGGGGGACGGCCGCGAGCATCGCGGACAGCACCGGGGCCTGCCCGGAGCCGCCACGGCCCCACGGCCGGCGGCCCGAGCCGCCGTAACCGCCCTCGATCACCAGGATCCGGCCGCGCGCACCGCGGGTGGTCTGCGGCTCCCCGCCAGGTCCTGGCACCGATGCGGGAGCCGTCGCCGGGGCCGGGCCCGCGGCGGGCGGCGGCACCGGCGGCTGGATGACGGGCATGGTCATGGTCCAGCCGGTGGAGGGCACCGGTGCGGGCGCCGTCTGCGGCGGCGGCGGGATCCGGCCGGACGGCAGCCGCACGGTCCGCTCCGCCGACGGGTCATCAGGGGCGGATCCGTTCGGCAGCGCCACGGTCTCCTCGATACCGAAGGACCGCCACTCGTCGCCGCCAGGCGTCGTCGTCACGTCCGCCACTACCGGTCACCGCCCCGCCCGCCGCCGCGCGACGTCCCGCTGTCCACTGTGGCACCCACACCACGCCCGATTTCGCCACCATAAGGGGTCGTCCGGGCGGCGGGCCAGGCCGGGTGCCGAACGCCGGAGGATCGCGGAGCCGCCGGAACCCCGGGGATCCCCCGGATTACCGGCACAGTGTCCGGACTTGACCATGACGTGGCCGATCACGACCGTCACCGGGCGGACGACGACCGTCGCGGCACCGTACGGGACCGGTCCCGGGCCCGGCCGGCACATCCCTCCCGGTGACCGCCGTTCAGTTCCCGGCCACCGCCGCAGGGCCGACCCGCACCTCCAGCAGCGTCTTGCCGATGGTCGCCCTCGACCCGATGGCGGCGTGCGCCTCGGCCGCCCGCGCCAGCGGCAGCCGCCGCCCGATGACCGGGCGCAGCCGGCCCGCGGCCGCCTCGGCGAGCGCGTGGGCGGTGGCCTGCCGCAGCTGGACGGGCGTCGGCTGCGGCCGGAGCAGGGTGACCTGCCGGGCGGCGGCCTCCGCGTCCGGGATCGAACTCCATTCACCGCTCGCCAGACCGAAGCTGACCATCCGTCCGCCGGGCCGAAGCAGCGCGAAGGCGGCCCGGGCGATCTCGCCACCGACCCCGTCGAGGACCACGTCGACGCCTTCGAGCTGCTCCGACCAGCCGGGACGGCGGTAGTCGACGGTCTCGTGCGCGCCGAGTCCGCGGGCGAGCCGCAGCTTGTCCTCGCCGCCGGCCGCCGCCACCACGGTGGCCCCGGCGGCGAGCGCCAACTGGACCAGCAGGGTGCCGACGCCCCCGGCGGCCGCCTCCACCAGGACCCGTTCGCCGGGCCGCGGCGCGGCGGCGCCGATCTGCAGCACGGCCGTGCGGCCGTCGGCGAGCAGCGCCAGCGCCTCGTCCGGCGCGAGCTCCGCGGGTACCTCGTACAGGCCGTCGGCCGGCACGGCCGCGTACTCGGCGTAGCCGCCGGAGCCGCCCGTGGAGGTGACCACCCGCCGGCCGAGCAGGGCGCGGTCGACGCCCGGGCCGGCGGCGGTGACCACCCCCGCGACGCCGTTGCCCGCGATCATCGGCAGCCCGGCCGAGAACGGTCCCCGGCCGGTGGCCCGGAACTGCGTCTCCACGAAGGTGATGCCCGCGTACGCGACCTCCACCAGCACCTGGCCGGGCCCCGGCACCGGGGTCGGCGCCTCCCCCTCGGCCAGCACCTCGGGCCCGCCGAACTCCTTCAACCACACCGCACGCATGACGCCTCCGCCCGCTCGTAACCGCTCGACCCCGTCATCCTCGGAAATGAAGTGCGGTTGAGGTCAAGAGCGGGCGGCGGACCGGACGGCGGACGGCCCCGGGCCGCCGGCGGACGTCAGTGCGCGATGGCCTCGATCAGCTCCTGCGCGCCCTGCCGCTTCAGGGCGAGCGCGGTGGCCGTCCCGAGGTCCTCGGGGGAGAGCGCCCCGGCCCACTCGTGGGCGTCCAGGATCCGCTTGCCGTCGGGCGAGAACACCCGCCCGCGCAGCGACAGCCGGCCGTCCGGCTCGGCCTTGGCGTACCCGGCGATCGGCGAGTTGCAGTGCCCCTGCAGCACGTGCAGGAACATCCGTTCCGCGGTGGCCTCGCGCCAGGTGTCCCGGTCACCGAGGCCGGCCACGGTGTCGATGGTGGCGGTGTCGTCCTGGCGGCACTGCAGGGCGAGGATGCCCGCGCCGATCGGCGGGCACATGGTGTCCACCGGCAGGATCTCGCTGATCCGCCCGGGCAGGCCGATCCGCTCCAGACCGGAGACCGCCAGCAGCAGCGCGTCGGCCTCACCCGCGTCCAGCTTGGCCAGCCGGCTGTTGGCGTTGCCGCGCATCGGCACGCAATCCAGGTGCGGGTGGGAGGCGGCCAGCTGGGCGATCCGGCGCACCGAGGAGGTGCCGATCCGGGCGCCGGCCGGCAGCTCGTCCAGGGTCAGCCCGCCCGGGTGGACGACGGCGTCCCGGATGTCGTCGCGGCGCAGGTACGCCGCGAACACGGTCCCGGCGGGCAGCGGGCGGTCGGCCGGCACGTCCTTGAGGCAGTGCACCGCGAGGTCGGCCTCTCCGGCCAGCAGCGCCGCGTCCACCTCCTTGGTGAACGCGCCCTTGCCGCCGAGCGCCGCCAGGTCGCCCATCCAGCGGTCGCCCGAGGTGGTGACCGGCACCACCTCGGTGGTGATCCCCGGGTGCAGCACGGCGAGTTCGGCCCGTACCCGCTCCACCTGGGCCAGCGCCATCGGGGAGGAACGGGACACGATGCGGATCAGCTCAGCGGAGGCCATGGCGCGATGATAGACCGTCAGATCCGCCGCCGAGGAATCGACTCGACCGCGGGGACCGGCGGCGGCGCCCGGTCCGGCGCGGGCCCCGGGGGCGCGGACCCGGCCGATGCCGACCCGACCGATGCGGGCACCGATCGTCGGGTCGGGCACAGTGGCACCTTCCTAGAGTCGGTGATCGCAAGGGAAGGAGAGACCGGGTGCTGGAACGGCTGAACGAAGCCATGGACCACATCGAGCGCCACCTCGACCGGGAGATCGACGTGGCGGTGCTCGCACGGACGGCGATGACCTCGGAGTACCACTTCCGCCGGCTGGTCTCCGCGCTGGCGGGGATGCCGCTGTCGGAGTACGTACGGCGGCGGCGGATGACCGTCGCGGGCGCCGAGGTCCTGGCCGGCGGGCGGACGCTGCTGGACATCGCGGTGAGCTACGGCTACACCTCGGGCGAGGCGTTCGCACGGGCGTTCCGGGCGGTCCACGGCGTGGGTCCGGGCGAGGCCCGGCGCACCGGCGCGGCCCTGCGGTCCCAGCCCCGGATGTCCTTCCGTCTCATCGTCGAAGGGAGTAGCAGCATGCGGTACCGGATCGTGGAGAAGGCCGGGTTCACGGTGGTCGGCAGGTGCGCACGGGTCCCGCTCGTGCACGAGGGCGTCAACCCCGCCATCGCCGAACACATCAGGAGCATCGACCCGGAGACCGTCCGGCGCATCGCGGAGCTGTCCGACCAGCAGCCCGAAGGGGTCGTCTCGGTGGTCGACCACCTCACCGACAGCCGCGAGGAGGGCGTCGAACTGGACTACCACCACGCCGTGGTGACCAGCGCCGAGCCGCCCGACGACCTGGACGCGCTGGCCGTCCCGGCGGGCACCTGGGCGGTGTTCGAGAACTCCGGGCCGTACCCGCAGGCGCTGCAGTACCTGTGGCGCGACGTGTACACCCAGTGGTTCCCGTCCAACCCGTACCGGAGCCGGCCCGGCCCGGAGATGCTGCGCACCCGCCCGTCCCAGGACGGCACACACGCCGACTCCGAACTGTGGATCCCCGTGGAGCGGGCCGTCCCCTCGGGCGACGGCGCGTCCGCGGGCCCGGCTACCGTGGGGTGATGACCGGCACCGCGCGGCCCCCGCTGCTCTTCCTCGACGTCGACGGCCCGCTCATCCCCTTCGGCGCCACGCGGGAGCAACTACCGGACGGGTACCCGGTCTTCCGCACCCCCGCCGGGTCCGGGCCCGGCGCGAACCCGCTGCTGGCCAGGATCGACCCCGCCCACGGGCCGCGGCTGGCGGCGCTGGGGTGCGAGCTGGTGTGGGCCACCACCTGGGGCGAGGAGGCGAACGAGTGCGTCGCCCCGCTGCTCGGCCTGCCCGCCCTGCCGGTGGCGGCCTGGCCGGAGCCCACCGAGGACGACGGGGCCGGGCACGGCGGCGGCCTGCACTGGAAGACCCGGCCGCTGGTCGAGCAGGCCGCGGGCCGCCGGTTCCTCTGGGTCGACGACGAGATCACCGAGGCCGACCGGGCCTGGGTGTCGGCCCACCACCCCGGCCCGGCGCTGCTGCACCGGGTGGACCCCCGGCGCGGGCTCACCGACGCCGACTACACGGCCCTCGGCCGGTGGCCGACGCTGCTCCGGTCCTGCTGACCACCCGATGGGGGGCCGGCCGGACCGGAGCACCGGCCCACGCGGACGACGACGGCCGCCGGTCAGCCGCCGGTCAGCCGCCCGAGAGCAGGTCGCGGAGCAACGCGACGGTGTCCGGGTCGAGTTGACGGCCGGTGCGGCGGCTGAGCGCGTCCAGCCGGTTGACCGCGCGGGCGAGCTGGTCGCGGGCCCCGGCCGAGGCGTACGCGTAGAAGAGGTCCCGGTGCAGGAGTTCGACCTCGGGGGCGACGGCCAGGGCCCGGAAGATCGCCGCCTCCGCGGTCCGGTGGTCGCCGTACTGCAGACGGCGGGCGGCGAGCTCGTGCGCGGTGTCGACGATCGCCGCGAGCATGTCCTGCCGCTCGGCCTCCGCCCAGCCGTACGCGCCGGGGGCGGACTCCGCGAACGGCGCCCCCCGCACCAGCGCCAGCGCGTGCGCCAGGGCGGCGTCCGCGGTGCTGCTGGTGCTGCGCATACCGCGCCGGTACAGGCTGCGGAACTCGTCCCAGTCGCAGCTGACGGTGGGCGCCAGGCTGTAGCCCTCGGACTGCTCGGCGGGCAGGTACGCGCGGCCCTCCGGTGAGACGCCGAGCCAGGCCGCCAGCGCGGTGAGCTTGCCGGGCAGCGGGTTGACCGCGAGCCCGGCCGCGGTCGGATGCGGGTCCAGGTGGGCGGCGCCGGGATGCAGGCTGCGGTCGAGTTCGGTGTGGTCGGTGCCCGGACGCAGCGCCAGGAAGGCCGCCAGCTCGGTGAGGTGCGGGAGCGCGCCCGGTTCGGCGGTGCCCGCCGCGCCGAGCACGTCGACCGGGCCGAGCAGGCGCAGCCTGGGCGCGGTGCGCAGCGAGTGCGCCTCCGGCGACCGCAGGATCGCCAGCAGGTCGTCGCTGTCGGTCCGGCCGCCGCCCGGCCGCTCCACGGCGGTGGAGGGCGCGACCGGGGACGCGGCGGGTTCGACGGGCGCGGCGGCGGGCCCGGTAACGGACCGATCCGGGTCGGGCGCCGGGGCAGGGACGGCCTGCGGCCCCGGGGCAGCGTCGTGGACGGGCGCGGCGTCGTGGACCGGAGTGGGCTCCCCCACCGGCGTGGACGGCCGGGCACCCGCCGGGCCCGGACCCGACCCCGGTCCCGACCCCGGAGCCGGCGCACCGGCCGCGTGCAGGCCGAGGCCGTTGATGCTGTGCCGGGCCGGTGCCTGCGGCGCGGGAGCCGGGAGGGGGACGGAAGAGCCGGGCGCCGACGGGCCGGGCGCGGGTGCCACCGGTGCGACCGGGACCACCGCGGAGGCGCTCGGGGTGGTCGGGGCGAGCCCCGCGAACGGGCTCGACCCGGTCCCCACCACCCGGGTGATGACCCGCGGGCCGGCCTCCCCCGCCGTCGACGCGCCGACGGCGCCGAGCGCGCCGACGCTCGCCCCGACCCCGGCCAGCACCGGTACCGGCAGCGGGAGTTCGGCGGGCTCGAGGTCCGGTCCCGGACCGTCCAGGGTCCAGTCCGGCGCCGGGTGCTGGGTGGTGTCGCCGGAGCTGCGGACCAGCTCGTCCAGGTGGCCGAACTCCTCGCCGCTCAGCCGCTGCAGCTCCACCGACAGGTGCAGGCCGGGGAGGGCCGCCTGGCCGGAGCACGGCAGTGTCCAGCGGGCCACCGGCCCGGCGCCGCGCTCGGGCGCCCGGGTGATGACCGCGAGGCAGGTCCGCGGGCGGCCGTCCAGCAGCCGTCCCAGCTCCGCGGGGACGCTCCCGGCGGGCGGCTGCGCCGACAGGACGATCTCGGGCACCCAGCTCTCGTCCGCGTGGCCCCGGCTGCGGGCGTCCCGCGGACTGGTCGCGTCGGCGGCGACCAGGGTGGCCCGCGCCTTGGCCGTACGGGGGCCGAGCACCGCGAGCGCCGCCTCGATGGTCTCGTGGTGGTGCACCCGCTCCACGGCGGGCCCGGCGATCGGCAGGTCCGGGCCGAAGCCGACCAGGTGCAGGTGGAGCCGGTCGGCGAGCGGGCTGTGCGCCAGTTCCACGGCCAGTGTCCGCAGCACGTCCGAGGCGTCGTCCGGGTGCCCGGACAGGTGCACCAGGCGGACGGTCTCCAGGTCGGCGAGGACCACCGAGCCGTCCGGCGAGCTGCCGAGGGTCACCAGCGCCGGGTACGGCGAGGCGGCCTTGGCGGCCTGGTGGGCGGAGAGCAGCTCGGAGGAGTCCTCCGGGCACCACCAGACGTTCGGGGCGTGCGCGGCCCGGAACGGCGCGATCGGCACGGCGGGCGCGGCGAGGTGCAGCTCGACCGTCCGGCCGGGCGTGACCCGGGCCGCGACCAGGGCGGGCAGCCGCTTGTCGCCGCGCACGGTGTTGCGGGACAGCGTGCGCAGGGCGCGGTCGAGCAGGTCGAGGGCGGGGGTGTTCTGGCGTGCCTTCAGTTCCGCCTCGAAGGCGGCGGCGGGCGCCGCGGGCATCGCGATCCGGTGCCGGGGGCGGCGGGCCCGCTGCTGGTCGACCCGGCGGCGGGCCACCGAACCGATCAGCACGGCGGCCAGCAGCACGCTGATCCCGGACGCGGCGAGCGCCACCGAGTAGTCGTCGCTGGGCTTGGCCCGGTGCGCCTCGGCGACCGGGACGGGAGCGGTGTCGGCGGGGGTCTGCGCGCCGGTCGGCTGCCCGGCCGGCGGCTGCGACGCGGTGGGCTGCGCGGCAGAGGGCTGAGCGGCGGACGGCTCGGCGCTCGGCACGGTGCTCGGGGCCGGGGCCGGCGCCGGGTCGGCGGCCGGCGGGGTGGCGGGGGTCTCC
>NZ_JAIZ01000454.1 GCF_000710465.2 Kitasatospora sp. MBT63
CAAGGACGACACCACCGGCCTCACCAACCTCGGCGCCCGCCAGTACCAGCCCGCCACCGGACGCTTCCTCAACCCCGACCCCGTCCTTGATGCAGCCAGCCCCCAGCAATGGAACGGCTACGCCTACAGCAACAACAACCCCGTCAACCTCAGTGATCCGTCCGGCCTGCGTCCAGAGGGCGTCTGCGGCGGGTTCAGTACCTGCTACGACGACAAGGGGAACGCCACCTACGAAAGCTGGAAACTCGAACGCGACGGCGCCTGGACCGGCTCCTACGCCGACAGTCTGACCAACCTCAAGAAGTATCCGACGCGTGTCGGTAACCACATTTTCTATGTTTACCCGAACGGCACCAAGCGCGAGCGATTCCGCGCAGGCCTGGAAATCCTCAACTGGATACCTGGCCTCAACATTGTCGCCTCCGTCGCAGCCACTGTCATGGATGTCCAGGACGGAAAGTACCTCGAGGCCGGATCCGACCTCCTCAACGTCATCCCCGGCGTCGGCCCAGCCAAGAAGATAAAGACCGCCGAACTGGCCCTCGAAGGAATTAACGATGCCGTGTCTCAAGGCGTCCCCGGCAAGGACACCACTACCGTCAACGCCCCCGCCTGCCCGACCAGCGGGAAGCCTCACAGCTTCCCGGCCGGCACCCAGATACTCCTCGCAGACGGAACCGTCGCCGCGATCGAGGACGTCAAACCCGGAGACCAGGTCCTAACCACCGACCCCGCAACCGGTCAGAGCAGCACGCAGGCCGTCTCCGCCACAATCACCACACCTGACGACCAAGACTTCACCGACCTCACCGTCGCCTCGGCCGACTCTGGGAAATCCGCCACAACCCTCATTTCCACTCAGCACCACCCCTTCTGGGACGCAACCGACCAGAGGTGGACGGAGGCAGCGAACCTCCAACCAGGACACCGACTCCGCCTCGCCAACGGACAGACAGTCACTGTGTCTGGCGTCAAGAATCACCATGAGGCCCGGACAACTGCCTACGACCTGACGGTCGAGAACGTTCACACGTACTACGTCATCGCAGGCAACATTCCGATCCTGGTACACAATGCGAGCTTCGCTCGCTGCGACATTCAAGCCGCAGTAGATGAATTGGATCGAAAAGCTCGACTTGAAGAACCCGATCTCAAGACCCCGCGAACTGTTGGAATTCTGGATACCGGGAATGAACTAATACCGTTCATTAGCGGATCGCACGATGGAGAGGGAACCAACGGGCGGGCCCCCGGCACAGCAATGGGCTTCGGTACGCATGTCGAAGCCAAGGTCGCTGCATTTCTGCGTCAAAATCCACAAATCCGAACGGCGGTCCTGTACATCTCCTACGACGAAGGTGCATGCACAACGTGTGCAAGGACTCTTCCCGACATGCTCCCAAACGGAGTTACGCTACACGTGTATGCCCCGTCTAGAAGTCGGGGCGGATGGCACAATCATCCACATGTGGGGCGGCGATAGCCAAAGAATGGTAGTTGCCAAATAAATACCCTCAATCATGCGAGGCGCCGCCTGCGTGTGGCGCCTCGCATGACCCATGAGCGCCATGGGGTATAATTTCACCACGGCAACTCATGGCTGATCAACGATATAGGCCGTCGACCCTCACAAAAATTGCATCTTGGCGGCCAGGAGGACGCAACCCGCGATGAAGCTCCCACTCCCCCTTGTGAATTGGCACAACACCATCAAAGATAACCCACAGGGATATTCGATAACTCGGCCGATTGAATTCAATGACATCAAGGACGAGTTCGGCTTTGTGACTTTCCTAGTTGAATCGCAGGGGTGCTGGGAGTGGTCCTACAAAATAGGAGATGATGATCCCGAAGTATTCTATCGCGATCCGTCATCGCCAACATGGGAAATTTCTGCGAAATCGCTCTCGGCATTCTTGAAATTTATCCACCTGCGCGAGGTGCTCGAATCGGCAAATCACTGGGCATTCGCATCCGGAATTAACCAAAGGCTTGCGGCGAGGATTACTTCATCACTCGGCCATGGCAAAATTTACCCCGCCGCTCCCTATGTGTGCGACATGTACCAAAATGGCCCGCTCGTGGCTTCAGTTGAACCGTTCGATCAGGGAAGCTTCACCCCGCCAGATTCCCACGGGACGGAGTATTCTGTTACCATTGCCGCCGAAGATGGATATGCCGTCTCTAAATTTGCATCCAACTTTCCCGAAATCGACTGGCGGATGAGCTGCTAGCGATCTGCCCGGTTAATCACTAACAATCCTGACAAAATCTCTGTCGGATTCGGGCCGGGCTGGGCCGGCGAAGCGAGGATCGCTGCGGCTCACTATGTTCCGATCCGTGGCGGAGCCTGGCGGGCAGTGCATACCGGGACCACCCCGGCGTGGGTGGCGTGGGCGCCCGCAACAGCGGCACGCTCGCGGCTGGCGGGCGGGCTAGCTCACTGAGCCCGCCCTCAGCGGCGTCCTCGCGTAACCAGCGGCGCGATTCCGTTATAGCGGTGTGGTCGGCGAGCGGTCGCCGGGCCGGCTGCGTGGCGGGCTGGTCGTTGCGCGGTATGGGCCGGTCATCGTGGTCCTGATCATGCTGGACGACGAAGGTGGGGCCCACGCGGCCCCCAAAGGCGCCTAAGTGGCTGTTGTCGTTCCGATCTTGAGGGGCACCGGTCGA
>NZ_JAIZ01000455.1 GCF_000710465.2 Kitasatospora sp. MBT63
CGGTCTTGGCACTGACGTAGAGCTCCTTGGCGATCTCCTGATTGGTCATGCCCTGGGCCGCGAGGTGGGCGACGGCACGCTCGCGTTCCGTGAGCTGCGCCAGGTCTCCGAGCGGACTGCGTACGCCGGTCGGCGCCCCGACGGCGGCGAGTTCCTGCTCGACGCGCTGGGAAAAGGGGACTGCGCCCAACGCGTCGTAGCGGCTGCGGGCGGCCCGCAGCCGCTCCGCCGCGCGGCCCGCTTTGCCGGTTGCCAGGAGCAGCCGTCCGTAGGCGTGTTCGATCAGGGCGCGGTGGAGCGGCATGTCGTCCGGCGCTGCCGGGAGATCGACGCCTTCGCGGTACCAGCGTTCGGCGGCCCCGGGGTCCTGGCGTCCCTCGGCGAGGAGCCCTTCGAGCCACCGGATGCCCACCTGCAGGCTGGGGACGTCGAGCTCCCTGATGCGGAGCAGCGTGCGGGCGGCCTCGTCGAGTCGGCCGACGCCGATCTGCCCTTGGGCGAACAGCGGCAGCCAGATCAACCTCCAGGAGTACATGCTCCCGGTCTGCGGGCCGTCGTGGACCGGCTGCAGTGCGCGGAACATGCCGTCCGGGTCGTCCCGTGCCTGGGCCAGGACCGCTTCCGCGAGCGCCGGGTAGATGGCGTCCGAGAAGAGCGCGCTGCTCTTCGCCGCGTCGTGGGAGGCCCGGCAGTGTTCCTCGGCCGCCTGCCAGCGCCCCTGTCCGGCCGCGACCATCGCGGTGACCGCCTGTCCGGGCGCGCGCCCGGACAGTGGTCCGTTGGTCGCCGCCAGGCCCAGCGCCCGCTCGGCGCTGATCACCGCTTCCTCCCACAGGCCCGACCAGTACTGGTGGGAGGCGAGCATGAAGTGGTCCGTCGCCCGTACGTCCACGACGAGTCCGTCGCGTTGCCGCTTCGTGAGCGTGACCAGGTCCTGGGTCGCACCGCCCAGGTGCCCCATGGCTCCACGCGCGATACTCCTGGCGCGCAGCAGGACGCTGTCGTGCAGCTCCACCGCCTCCGCGTCCATCGGCAGGCCGGGGTTCCGGGCCTCGAATCCTCGCAGGGTCGGTGCGGCCCCGTCGATCCACTCGGAGGCGAGGACCCACAGGTATTCGGCGTACCCGACGGTCTGGGGGTTGGACGGTCCCAGTTCCAGGGCCCGGCGCAGTGGTGTCAGTGCGTCTGCTCCCCGGCTCTGCCAGACGTAGACCCCTCCGAGCCAGATGAGGGCGAGCGCGGCCGCCTCGGTGTCTTCGTGCTCGTCCGCCTGCTGTACGGCCCGGGTCAGCAGGTCTTCGGCCGTGGCGAAGTCGCCGCGTCCGAAGGCGAGACGGCCGAGCACCGTGCTGCGCGCGGCCGAAGGGGCGCACTGCTGGATGGACTGCTGGAGCGAGTATCCGCGCTGGTAGTCGTTGGCCTGGAGCAGGTGGGTGGTGGCGGCCAGCAGGCGGTGTTCCTGGATGGTCCGGTTCTCGGACAGGTCTGCCGCCCAGAGCAGGAGTGTGGCGGCTCGGGCTCCGCGGCCGGCGGTGGCCTGTCGTTCGGCCTCGGTGTGCAGTTCGTCGGCGAGTGCGGCGTCGGAGTGGTCGGTGGCCGCGACGCGGTGGGCCCAGGATGCGTTGGTGTCGACAAGTGGGACCGCAGCGGCGTGCAACTGGTGGCGGCGCGGGGGCGAGATGGCTTCGTAGATGGCGGTGCGCTGGAGGTTGTGGCGCAGGCGTAGTGGTGTGGTCGTGCTCTCGGGCCACCACTCGACGAGTCCGGAGGCGAGGGCGGGTTCGAGTGCGGTCGCGGCGTGGTCGACGCCTGCGACCTCGGCGGCCACCGCCAGCGGGACCTGGGCGTCGAGGACTGCGAGGGCTTCCACGAGACCGCGGGAGTCGTGGTTCAGTCCGGCGAGGATCTGGCGCACGGTGGCGGCGAGCGAGTCGGGGACCGGCAGGGTGCTGTGCGGGTCGGCGAGGTCCTGTATCGACGCCTGCGTGAACAACGAGCGCAGGTAGAGCGGGTGTCCGCCGGTGTGATCCCGTAGCCGGTCGGCGGCTCCGGTGTCCAGGTCCGGGGCGCCTGAGGCACGCGCCAGTTGGATGACCTCGGCTCTGTCCAGCCCGGCGAGGCTCACCACGACGGCGTGCTCCGCGGCCGCCACCAGTCGTTCCGGGGCGTCCTTCTCGTCGGTCCGCCGGATTCCCGTCGGCAGGCCGGGCGGGGCGGTGCGGTTGGTGGCCACCAGCAGGATCCGCTCGGTCCACCATCGCCGTACCAGGAACTTGAGCACGCCCATCGACGCCTCGTCGATCCACTGGACGTCGTCGACGACGAGGGCGACCGGGCCGTGCGCTTCGAGCGCCCCCAGCAGGCGGATCAGCTCGGACCCGACCTCTACGGGGGCGGCGCCTTCGGTGGCCCTCGGTAGCAGTGGATAGCCGTGGAGCTCGTTCTGCGGCACCCGGCGCAGCAGTTGTTCGACTACGCCGAACCGGTAGTCCTGCTCGGCGGGATCGCAGGTGGCCCAGTACTGCGAGAAGCCTTCCAGGCCGGTCACCGCTTTGCGGACCAGGGCGGACTTCCCGATGCCTGCTTCGCCTTCGACCATGACGAGGCACGGCGCGCCTTGCGCTGCCCTGGCGGCGCACTCGGCCACCGTGGTGAGTTCGGTGCCGCGTCCCACGAACTCGGCATAGGCGGACTCCATCGTGCTGCCCCGTTCTCCTCGCCTGTCGTCGGCGGGACCTGCATACAACCTCAGGCGTTCTCCTGGTACCGGCAGAACACGCGGGCGGCTCTTGGTGGGGCTGCTCGACGAGGTCGTCCGTTCGGGTAGGAGTGGAGGGAGTCGAACCCTCACGCCCGTCGGGCACCGGGACTTGAATCCGGCGCGTCTGCCAGTTCCGCCACGCTACCTCGCGCTGTTCAGCCAAGCGTATCTCTGGTGGGTCTTCGTCCCGGCGGCGCGGCGCGGGCGCCGGTGGTGTTCACCCGGTGCGCGGGCGGACGAGCGTGCGTCAGAGGCGTCAGAGGTAGACGCCGGTGAACTCCTGGGTCCGTTTCGGGTCCAGCAGTACGGCCGGTGTGCGGGAGGCGTGGGCGTAGAGCTGTGCCAGGGTGGCGGGGGCTTTGAGGTCGTCGGCTGCACCCTCGTTCCAGCGGCTGATCTCCTCCTGGTTCAGGGGACCCACTTCGACCTGGGCCAGACACCGGCCGGGTCGGACGATCGCGGGGTGCAGGCGGTGGACGTCCTCGTTGGTGGTGATGATGAGAAGGGTTCGGCCGCCTTGTCCGAGGATGCCGTCGCTGAGGTTGAGCAGCCGGGCCATTCCCTGGCCGGTGGAACTCTTGGCGTCGGAGCGCAGGAGTTCGTCGCAGTCCTCCAGGATCAGTGCGCTCCATTCGGAGTCGCGTGGGGTGGTCGGTACGGCTGCGGTCATCAGGTAGCCGGAGGAGGAGAACAGTTTCTCGGGGTCCAGGACGTATTCGAATCCGCACCAGCTCCGCCAGGATCGGGCGAGTGATCGCAGGGCGGTGGTCTTCCCGGTGCCAGGGGGTCCGTACATCAGGACGATGGATCCGCCGAGCGCTGCGGGGGTCATGTCGGTGAGGTGGTCGAAGCGGGTTGCTGCGGTCCCGGCGTAGTTCTCACGGATGTCCGTCCAGCGGGGGACACGGATGTCCCGGCAGACCCGGGTGGGCGTGCCGCGGTCGGAGAGGTGCCAGAATCCGATCGGGACCGTGTGGTCGTCCGTGGTGGGGTTCTGGCCGTAGGCGGTGACGATGTCGGCGAGGACGGTCCTTGCCAGGTCGGGGGTGGCGGCTGTGACCTGGACCTGGCCTTCGACGGACGTCGAGCACTTGAGGTTGCGGATGAAGGTTCCCGTCCACCCGGGCCCGGCGAGCATGCAGATGTCGTAGCTCTCCGATGTGTGGCGTCGCACCACCTGGGGGTCGTTGGGTGCGGGGGCTCCGTCCGGCTTCGCCCGTAGGTGCTGGATCTCTGCGCTGCAGGAGTACGGTTGGGTTCCGTCCACGAACGAGGCCAGGGCGAGGGCGGTGATCGCCTGCCTGGGGCTGTCCGAACCGTTCAGGAACTGCAGTGGCAGGCGTTGAGCGGGATCCTCCGCGGATGCTCGCCAGAGCGGGGTGGGGGCGGAGGTCACGACTCACCGTTCCCGTCCTCGGACCGGGGGACGTCAGGTGTTGCCGTCCCTTCTTCGGTCCGCTGCTCCCGGATCAGGTCGACCACGTCGTCCAGGTTGGTCAGGGACCGGATGTCCTCGTCGGTGATCTGTACGGAGAACCGGTCTTCGACCGCCAGAGCGAACTCGACCAGTGACAGGGAGTCGATTCCCAGGGAGTCGAAGGACTGCTGGCCCGGATCGTCTTCGAGCGCCACTTCGAGATCACGTTGGAGGATTTCGACGAGACCGTCGAGGATCTCAGCTGTGGCTGCGTCCTCCTGGTTCGGGTCGGCGGCAGGTTGCGGTACGGGGCCAGGCGGCATGGTTGGGTCCTTCCCCACGGGCACGACGGACGTCTCCATGGTCCGCTGGCGGGAGATGGATCTTTCACGCTCCTCGGGCAGACGATCGGGAAGATCCGGTGTCCTCGGGCTGTCCCCGTCCGGGGGACGTCCGAGGGGGTGTGTCCGAAGGGGCCGTGGGCCGGCGGGGAGCGTCGCAGGGCTCAGGCGTCGGGTGCCCGACGGGACGGGAAGCTTTTGATCTTTATCCAGTCCCGGGAGCGGCGGCCTGGCAGGTACGGACTGGCCAGGCGTTTGGCGACCACTCCGTCCCAGCCTTCCCGCACCGCCTGGGCGAAGGCTTCGGTTCCCATCCCCGGCCAGAAGGCCGGCGCCTGGACGTGCTCGGAGACCAGCTGCAGGTCGTCCAGCAGTTCGCGGCGTGCGAGGTAGGGGATGTGGAGGACGGGGTCACCCAGGTGCAGCACGTCGTAGAGCATCAGGCGGACCGGGGTCCGGTGTCTGACTTGCTCGACCGCTGCCGGGTGGTGGAGGCTCATGCGTTGTTGCAGCCACTCGAAGGAGGGCCGGCCCGCGCCGTCGAGGACCACGATCTCGCCGTCCAGCAGTGCCGGGAGCCCGGTGGGCACCAGGGCCGGTAGTTCCTCGACGAGTTCCGGGTAGCCGGCGGTGACGTCCGTCGCCATCTGTGACCACAGCTGCACCGTTCCGTTCCCGGGGAAACGGGCGATCACCCGGGCTCCGTTCCACAGTGGCTCGAACGCGTAGTCCCCTTCGCTGTCGGGCCCGGGCAGCAGGCCGATCACAGCGAGCATGGGTGCCGGTACCGGCATCACGTCGGTCGTCCCCGGCGAGCGGAGGCTCATATCTCCAGCATCTCACCGCGCCACGGCCCTTCCGCGCGGTCGGAGCCGTCGGGCCCGGGGCATACCGGACAGGCGGTCCGCGGGGCTGAGCACTACGATGATCGGCCAGGAACGACGGTGCGGGGTGGTAGCTCAGCAGGTCAGAGCAGAGGACTCATAATCCTCCGGTCGCGGGTTCGAGCCCCGCCCACCCCACCGACGAGGTGCAGCCCTTCCTCGGCGCTCACTCGATCCGGTTCAGGCAGTCTGCCGGGGTGTCCGGGGCGATCTTCTCAGGGAGGCCGTCGGCACCGGGTACGTCGCGTTTGACGATCAGTGGCCAGGCTCCTCGGGGGCCGGCGTTCTCCAGGAGGTAGAAGGCTGCTTCCGTACCGTCCGGCAGGGGCCCGGCTGCGAGGGGGATTCCGCGAAGCGTCTCGGAACTCGCCTGTGGCTTTTCGAACTTCGCCATTGATGCCAACCCTTGCCGACG
>NZ_JAIZ01000456.1 GCF_000710465.2 Kitasatospora sp. MBT63
GCTTTTCGAACTTCGCCATTGATGCCAACCCTTGCCGACGACGATCAGGATCCGGCCTGACCGCTGCGGTCGATCGGTCAGCGTGACAGGCCAGCCCATCCTCGATGTCGGGCCGCCCCCTGCGGCACACCGGAAGTACAGCCGTCGGTGCAGCGTCGGGAGCCGGTTGTCGTCGTCACCGGTCCGTCGGCGCGACGGTCCGGGGATCGACCGCCTCCGATGG
>NZ_JAIZ01000457.1 GCF_000710465.2 Kitasatospora sp. MBT63
GCCAACACCGCGCCGACCTGACCAAGCCCTACTAGGGTGGGGGGAATGAGCAACGGGACGCCGCTGGGTGATTTTCTCCGGGCCCGACGGAAGGCACTGAAGCCGCACCAGGTCGGCCTGCCCGAGCACGGCAGGCGCCGGGTCCCGGGGCTGCGCCGGGAGGAGGTCGCGCTGCTGGCCGGGGTGAGCGCCGACTACTACGTGCGGCTGGAGCAGGGGCGTGAGCGCAGCCCGTCACCGCAGGTCGTGGAGGCCGTGGCGCAGGCGCTGCGGCTGGGGCCGGAGTCCGCCGACCATCTGCACCGGCTCTGCCTGGCCGCCTCCCAGCGGCCGCGCGGCCGCGCCCGGCCCACGGTCGACCCGCACCTCGTCCGGTTGATGGACGGCTGGGCGCACACCCCGGCCTTCGTGGTCGGCCCGGCGCTCGACGTCCTCGCGGCCAATGCGGTGGCCGCCGCCCTGCACAGCGGCTTCGAGCGGTTCGACAACCTGGCGCGGCTGGTGTTCACCGACCCCGCGGGCCGCGGGTTCTACCGGGACTGGGAGCGGGCCGCGCGCTCGTGTGCCGCCGAGCTGCGGGCCGCCTTCGGCCACGATCCGGGCTCGGCCAGGATCGCCGAACTGGTCGGGGAACTCTCGCGCGGGAGCGAGGAGTTCGCGGAGCTCTGGGAACGGCACGAGGTCGGCGGCAAGGCCCAGGACGTCAAGCGCCTCAGGCACCCCGCCGTCGGGGACCTGGAGATCCGTTTCTCGGCCTTCGCCGTGAACGGCGCCCCGCACCAGCAGTTGGTGGTGTACCAGGCGGAGCCCGCCGGGCCGACGGCCGCCGCCTTCGAGCAGCTGCACGCGACGGCCGCCGGTGCGCGGTGGGTGGGTGCCGCACTCCCAGGACCGACACAGCCATGAACGCCGCGGCCTGGCTGCCCGCGCCCCGGCGGACGACAGTTGAGGCATGGACAGCTACGACACCCCGCACCCCTTCGTCGGCATGTGGGTGACCGCCGACGGCCACATCCGCCAGGCGCTGCTCGCCGACGGGCGGTACGACGAGGCCCGCGGCGACCG
>NZ_JAIZ01000458.1:0-9637 GCF_000710465.2 Kitasatospora sp. MBT63
CCGCTCGGCCGGCCGGGCGGCCGGCTGGGCGGGCAGCCGGGCCGGCGGCGGCGCCTGTTCGAGGATCACGTGGGCGTTGGTGCCGCTCACCCCGAAGGCGGAGACCGCCGCCCGGCGGGGGCGGCCGGTGGCGGGCCAGGGCCGGGCCTCGGTCAGCACCTCGACCGCGCCGGCCGTCCAGTCGACCCGGCGGGACGTTTCCTCCACGTGCAGGGTGCGGGGCAGCACGCCGTGCTGGAGCGCCAGCACCATCTTGATCACTCCGCCGATCCCGGCGGCGGCCTTGCTGTGCCCGAGGTTGGACTTCATCGAGCCGAGCAGCAGCGGCCGCCCGGGCGGGCGCCCCTGGCCGTAGGTGGCGAGCAGCGCCTGCGCCTCGATCGGGTCGCCGAGCGCGGTGCCGGTGCCGTGCGCCTCCACCGCGTCGACCTCGTGCGCGGCGAGCCGGGCGTTGGCCAGGGCCTGCCGGATCATCCGCTGCTGGGCCGGGCCGTTGGGCGCGGTCAGGCCGTTGCTGGCACCGTCCTGGTTGACCGCGCTGCCGCGCACCCGGGCGAGCACCGGATGCCCCTGCCGGCGGGCGTCGGAGAGCCGTTCCAGCACCACCACCCCGGCGCCCTCGGCCCAGCCGGTGCCGTCGGCCGCGTCGCCGAACGACCGGCAGCGGCCGCTCGGCGACAGCCCGCGCTTGCGGCTGAACTCCAGGAACACCCCGGGCGTCGCCATCACCTGGGCGCCGCCCGCCAGCGCCAGCGTGCACTCGCCCGCCTGCAGCGACCGCACCGCCAGGTGCAGCGCGACCAGCGAGGAGGAGCAGGCCGTGTCGACGGTCAGCGCGGGCCCCTCCAGGCCGAGCGTGTAGGCGATCCGGCCCGAGGCGGCACTGGTCAGACTGCCCATCAGCAGGTGCCCCTCGTACTCCTCGGGCGCCTCGTACCAGCTCGGGCCGTAGTCCTGGTACGCGATGCCGACGAAGACCCCGGACCGGGTGCCCTTCAGCGAGCGCGGGTCGAGTCCGGCCCGCTCCACGGCCTCCCAGGAGGTCTCCAGCAGCAGCCGCTGCTGCGGGTCCATTGCGGTCGCCTCGCGCGGGCCGATGCCGAAGAACCCGGCGTCGAACTCGTCCGCGTCGTGCACGAAGCCGCCCTCGCGCGCGTACGTGGTGCCGGAGCGGGCCGGGTCCGGGTGGTAGAGCGCGTCCAGGTCCCAGCCGCGGTTGGCGGGGAACGGGCCGACCGCGTCCCGGCCCTCGGACAGCAACTGCCACAGCTCACCGGGGGAGCGCACCCCGCCCGGGTACCGGCAGGCCATCCCGACCACCACCACCGGGTCGTCCGGCCCGTCCCCGCCCTCGGCCGGCGGCGCCTCGGCCTCGGCCCGTTCGCCGAGCAGCTCGGCCCGCAGGTAGCGGGTCACGTCGTCCGGGGTCGGACAGTCGAACAGCAGGGTCGCCGGGAGCCGCAGCCCGGTCCGCGAGCCGAGCCGGTCCCGCAGCTCGGCCGCCAGCTGCCGGTAGACGCCGAGCCGGCGCCAGGGTTCCGAGCCCGCCACCCGGCGGTGCCGCTCGTGCCCGAGGACGGCGTTGACCTCGGCGGCCACCAGCTCCGACAGGAACGCCTCGCGCTCGCCGCCCGCCAGCCCGGCCAGCCTGTCGCGCACAACGCCCATCTCTCGAACTCCCTGGTTCATCTGATCCATCACTCGGGCAGGGCGCCCGGAGCCCCGCGCTGGGGTGCTCCGTCGACGAGACGTGGACGCTGTCCATTCGTCGGCTCAACGACCGGCCGCCCGCCAAGGCACGTGTACGGGCGGTTTTCGAACGTCGCGGTCACATCCGGGCGGCCCGGTACGTCAAGGTGGTGACCGACCACGACGAGGGGATGCGGACGATGGACGAGCACGACTGGGCGGCGGAGCGCTTCGAGGCCGAACGGGGCCGGCTGCGGGCGGTCGCCTACCGGATGCTCGGCTCGCTCAGCGAGGCCGACGACGCCGTGCAGGAGGCCTGGTTCCGGCTCGACCGCTCGGACGGCGACAGCATCGAGAACCTGTCCGGCTGGCTGACCAGGGTGGTGGCCCGGGTCTGCCTCGACATGCTGCGCTCGCGCGCCTCCCGGCGCGAGGACCCGCTCGACGTCCACGTGCCCGAACCCATCCTGAGCAGCGCGGACGGCGTCGACCCCGAGCACGAGGCGCTGCTCGCCGACGCGGTGGGACTGGCCCTGCTGGTGGTGCTGGAACAGCTGGCGCCCGCCGAGCGGCTGGCCTTCGTGCTGCACGACATGTTCGCCGTGCCGTTCGACGAGATCGCGCCGATCGTCGACCGCACCCCGGCCGCCGCCCGCCAGCTCGCCAGCCGGGCCCGCCGCCGGGTCCGGGGCACCGACACCGTCCCGGACGACCTCACCCGGCAGCGGGAGGTGGTGGACGCCTTCCTCGCGGCCTCCCGCGGCGGCGACTTCGAAGCCCTGGTCGCGGTGCTCCACCCGGACGTGGTGCTGCGCGCCGACGGCGGGACGCTCGCGGCCGGCGCCTCCAAGCTGCTGCGCGGCTCCCGCGAGGTGGCGGCGCAGGCGCTCACCTTCAACCGGTTCGCGCAGTTCGCCCGTCCGGCGCTGGTCAACGGCACGGCGGGGATCGTCGCGGCGCCCGGCGGGCAGCCGTTCTCGGTGCTCGGGTTCACGGTGGTGGGCGGTCTGATCGTGCAGATCGACATCCTGGCCGACCCGGAGCGGCTCGCCAGGCTCGACCTGACCGTGCTCGACGACTGACGGGCCGCCACCACCGCCCGCGGACCGGCGCGAGCAAGGTCCTGAGCTGCGGTCAGGACGTCCGTGCGCCCGGCCGGGCCGCTCCCGGAGCGTGACGGGGATCCCCTAGGCTCTCCCCATGGCGTCTTCGGGGAACACGGGTACGGACGGGTACGGCACGGCGGTCGTGATCGGCGGTGGGCTGGCCGGTTCGCTGGCGGCCTGGGCGCTGCGCGGCACGGCCCGCCGGATCGTGGTGGTCGAGCGCGACCGCTACCCCGAGCAGCCGGCCGCCCGGTCCGGCACCCCGCAGGGCCACCACGCCCACCTGCTGCTGGAGGGCGGCCGCCGGGCGCTGGAGGAGATGCTCCCCGGCATCGGCGCGGAGCTGGACGCCCGGCAGGCCCGGCTGGTCGACGTGCCCGCCGACATGAACTGGCTCAGCTCCGCGGGCTGGATGCCGCGGTTCAGCACGGGCCTGGCCTTCGTCTCCTGCACCCGCCCGGTGCTCGACCACGCCGTACTGGAACGGGTCCGCACCGAGCCCTCGATCGAGTTCCTCGAGGGCACCGCGGTGCTCGGCGTGCTCGACGACGGCGCCGCGGTCACCGGCGTCCGGCTGCGGGCCAGGGGCGCGGCCGAGGACGAGGTCACCGAACTCCCCGCGGAACTGGTGGTCGACGCCGCCGGCCGCTCCTCCGGGATGCCGGGCTGGCTGGCCGCGGCGGGCCTCGCCACCGCGCCCGAGGAGCGGGTCGACCCCGGGGTGGCCTACTCCAGCCGGCTGTTCCACCGCCCGGCCGGCGCGGACCCGGACCAGCCCGCGGTCTACCTGCAGACCAAGGCGCCGGACCAGCCGCGGTTCGGGGTGCTGCTCCCGGTCGAGGGCGGGCGCTGGCTGGTCACCGTCGGCGGGATGCGCGGTGCGGAGCCTGCGCCCGGCGAGGCCGGGTTCGCCGCGGCGCTGGACGCGCTGCGCGACCCGATCCTGCGCGACCTTCTGGTGGACGCCGAACCGGCCGGCGAGGTCCGGGGGTTCCGCCCGGGGCCCGGGGTGCGCCGGCACTACGAGCGCAGCGCCCCGGAGGGCCTGGTCGCGGTGGGCGACGCGGCCTGCACCTTCAACCCGGTGTACGGACAGGGCATCTCCACCGCCGTGTTCGGCGCCCGGGCGCTGCGCGAGGCCGTCCGGGCCCACGGCATCGGCCGCGCGGGCGCCCGGGAGGCCCGCCGCAAGGTGGCGGCCGCGGCGGCCGACGCCTGGCTGATGTCCAGCAGCGAGGACGTCCGCTTCCCGGCCACCGAGGGCGGCCCGTCGGGTGCGGCGGTTCGGATCCAGCACCGCTACCTGGACCGGGTGATCGCCCGGGCGGCCGTCGACGAAAAGGTGTGTGCCGCCTTCGTCGCGGTGATGGGCCTCACCGAGGCGCCGACCACGCTGTTCCACCCGAAGGTGCTCTGGCCGGTGCTGCGCGGGGCGTGAGCGCCCGGCGGGCGCTCAGCGCAGGCCCGCGGCGACGGCGAGTTCGGCGGCCGCGGCCGCGGCCAGTCCGCCGGTCCACGGTTCGCCGTGCCCGGTGAGCACGGTCCCGGCGTCGAGCGCGGACATCACCCGCAGCGAGCGGAGCGCCTGCGCGCTGTCATGGGTGAAGGCCCGGCAGATCAGACAGGGCCCGACCCGGCCGCCCACGCTGTCGCCGGTGACCAGCGCGTCCCCGGTGAAGGCCACCGACCGGTCCGGCAGCAGCACCACCGAACTGCCCGCCGTGTGGCCCGGGGTGTGCACCACCTGCGGCCGGCCGGGCACGTCCAGCCGCTCGCCACCGGTGAAGGTCCGCGGCTCGGGGACGGCCCGGGTGCCGAGCGCCCCGAGCCGGGCCAGGTGCAGCGGCGCGGCGAGGGCGGCCGGGCGGCGCACCGCGTAGGCGGCGAGCGGGCGTTCGGGCTTCCAGTACCTGGCGGTGCGCAGCGGCGCCCGCAGGATCGGGGCGTCCGCCTCGTGCACCCAGACCTCCGCGCCGGCTTCGACGGCGACCCACCGGGCCGGCCCCAGGTGGTCGAGGTGCCCGTGGGTGACCACGACGGCCCGGATGTCGCGCACCGAGCGGCCGAGCCGGTCCAGCTCGGCGGTGAGCCGGGCCCGGTGCCCGGGCAGGCCGGCGTCGACCAGGGTCAGGTCGGTGCCGTCCTGGACCAGGTGGAAGTTGACGTGGCGGTCGCCGAGCCGGTGCACCCCGGTGGGCAGCGCGGTCGCGGGGGAGACGTTCATCGGGCGGCCGTCCGCAGGGCGTCGGCGTCGGCGAGGGTGACGGTGCAGCCGGCCGCCTCGACCAGGTCGGCGCCGAGCAGCGCGCCCGGGGTCCAGGCACCCGGTTCGGCCCCGGCGGCGACCCGCAGCGCGGTCTCGGCGGCGATCACGGCGGTGACCGCGAATCCTTCGCCGCAGCGCAGTTCGGGGGCCCTGACCCGGCCGGTGGCGTCCAGCGCCTCGGCCCAGGCGTGGGAGACGCCGTCGGCGGCCCGGTCCGCCCGGTCGCCCTGAGGCCGTCCCTCCCTGGGCACCGGCCGTCCTGGGCGCCGGGCGACCGGCGCGGACCTGGCGATCCGGTGAACATCATCCGAATCGATCTTCGGGCGCGCGGGCCGCTTCCTAGGCTTCGGGCGTCCTGCCGTCCGAAGAACCGAGAGTCCCGACCATGCTCTACCTCGCCCTCCTGCTGCTCGCCGCCGGCCTCACGCTGATCGTGCGCCGCCTGCGCGGGAACGCCGGCTTCCGCTTCGCCACCCTCACCGGGTCGCTGCTCACCGTCCTCGGGCTGCTGGCCGGCCTGTCCACCGCCGCGTACGTGGTCGAGCCGTACGAGGTGGCCGTGCCGACCACGCTGGGCCGGGTCGGCGGGACCTGGCAGCCCGGCCTGCACCTGAAGTCCCCGCTGACCGAGGTGACGGCCTTCTCCACCCGGCCGCGCGACCTCAACCTGACCGGCAACGACACCGTCGAGGTCCGTTCCTCCGAGGGCGGGGTGCTGTACGCCGACCTGACGGTGAAGTGGGCCATCGACCCGCAGCACACCCGGGCGCTCTACCAGCTGGCGGGCAGCTCGGACGCGGTCCAGCAGGGCCTGGTCCTGCCGGACAGCCGGGAGATCGTCCGCAACGTCTTCGCCAAGCACACCGGGGTCGAGGGCTACTCCTCGCAGCGGGAGGCGATCGGCGCCGAGATAGCCGAGCTGGTCACCGACCGGCTGGCCCCGCGCGGCATCCTGGTGACCGCCGTCAACCTGCGCAACGTCCGGCCCTCCGACAGCCTGCAGCACGCGATCGACCAGAAGATCCAGCAGGACCAGGCGACCGCCCAGGCCCAGGCCGCGGTGCTCACCGCCAAGGCGGAGGCGGAGAAGCGGAAGATCGACGCGGACAGCACGGCGGCCGCCAACGCCGCCATCGCGGGCTCGCTGAACGACAAGATCCTGATGAGCCAGTGCATCGAGGCGTTCAAGGCCGCGGCCGAGAAGAACCCGGTCTACGCCAGCCCCTGCGGTTCGACCGGTACGCCCGTGATCGTGGACGGCACCAAGCGCTGACCCCGGCCCGCGCCCGGGGCCGGGCGTGCGCTCACTCCGCGGTGAGCGCCTGCCCGACCAGGGTCGCGGCGGCCGGCCGCGCGTAGTCGAAGGCCGCCGGGTCGTTGATCGAGGTCGCCAGCGCGGTCGCGCCCTCGAACAGGACGAACAGCCGGTGGCCGAGCTCCTCCGGGTCCGCCGCGCCGGCCTGGCGCGCGGTGTCGACCAGTCTGTCCAGGAACCCCTGCTTGTAGGCGTGTATCACCGCCCGGCCGGGGTGCGCGGGTTCGGTGAGCTCGACCGAGGCGTTGTGCATCGGGCAGCCCCGGAACGCCGCCCCCGGACGCTCGAAGAGCGCCACCAGCCGCTCGCCCGGCGCGAGTTCGGTGCGGTCCAGCCGGCGGTCGAGCAGCCGTCCGCTCTCGGTCATCCGCCGCAGGTACGCGGCGACCAGCTCGTCCTTGCTCTCGAACTGCTGGTAGAGGGTCCGCTTCGAGACGCCCGCGACCTCCACCACCTCGCCGATCCCGGTGGCGTTGATGCCGTGCCGGTAGAAGAGGGCCGACGCCGCGGCGAGGATCCGCTCGCGGGGCCCGTGGGTCGTCGCCGGTTGGTTGGCCATGGGTCCATGGTACCGACCGTTATCCCCGATGTGAAACGGTGCCCATTTCGCGCCGTGAGCCGGGTCACAACTTTCTGCGGTACCGATCGGTTTCCATTCGGTGTTAGCGTTCCTGAAAAGCCGGGACCATCGGGTGCCCTGCGGTGAACCAGCCTTGCTGCCAGCCGTGTTGTGCCGATCCACCCCGTCCCGGGGCTCGCATCCCCGGCATCGGGAACCCTTTCGAAAGGACCATCCATGACCAAGCTCGCGAATCCCGCCGTCGCGTTGGCCCCGCCACCGGCCCGGACGGCCGGACGCCGGGCCGGCTTCGTGGTCGTCTGCCTCGGCCAGCTGGTGATGTTCGTCAACATCACCCAGATCACCACCGTGCTGGCCCCGATCCAGCAGGACCTCGGGCTGTCCGGGTCCGCGCTGGTCTGGGTCGCCAGCATTTACTCGATGGTGCTCGCCAGCCTGGTCCTGTCCGCCGGTACGGTCGGCGACATCATCGGCCGCCGCCGGACCTTCGCCGCGGGCGCCGCACTGCTCGCGGCCGGCAGCCTTTCGGTCTTCCTCTCCTCCGGGGCGACCGGGGTCATCCTCGGACAGGCGGTCATGGGCGTCGGCGGCGCCATGGTCCTGCCCAACAGCCTCGCCCTGGTCACCCACGCCTTCCCCGACCCCCACCGGCGCACCTCGGCGGTCGGCATCTGGGTCGCCGTCTCCGGCGTCGGCCTGGCCGTCGGCCCGCTCGCGGCCGGCCTGATCCTGCAGCACCACTCCTGGCACGCGGTCTTCCTGGTCGACGTGGTGCTCGGCGCCGCCGTCCTGCTGCTCACCCCGTTCCTGGTCACCGAGAGCCGCAGCCCCGGACGGCACCTCGACCCGCCGGGCCTGGTCCTCGCCGTGGTCGCCATCGGCGCGCTCAACTACACCGTGATCGAGGGCGGCCACGGCGGCTACGGGCAGCCGAAGGCGCTCGGAGCGGCCCTGCTCGCGGCAGCGGCGCTGGCCGCCTTCATCGCGGTCGAGATCCGCACCCGCACCCCCATGCTGAACCTGCGGCTGTTCGCCGTACGCTCCTTCAGCGCGGCCAACCTGATCGCCTTCATCGCCCAGTACGGCTTCGTGGCGGTCGCGTTCGTCCAGGTGCTCTACTTCGAACGGGTCCGGCACGAGTCGATCCTCGCCACCGGCGTCCTGATGCTCTGGCTGATGGCCTCGTACGTGCTGGCCAGCCCGCTGTCCAGCCGGGCCGTGCGGCGGTTCGGCTTCCGCGCCACGCTGGCGGCCGGTGCGCTGCTCGCCGCCGCCGGCACCCTGCTGATGACCGGCCAGAGCGCCACCACGCCCACCCTGGTGGTCGGCGGGTGGATGGCCCTGTTCGGCACCGGCGCCGGCCTTCTGCTGCCGCCGAGCACCGCGGCGGCCGTGGTCAGCGTCCCGCACTCGGACGGCGGCATGGCCGGCGGCACGGTCAACCTGTTCCGCCAGGTCGGCGGCACGCTCGGGTCGAGCATCACCGGCACGGTGCTGACGGGCGGCGCCGCCGCCGGGTCCTTCGCCGGGGCGCTGCACACCGCGGTGCTGATCCCCGCGGTGGGTGCGCTGGCGGCCGCCGCCACCGCGCTCCTGTTCGTCCGCAACCGGCCCGCCGGGGGCTGAACGGGGGCGCTGAACTGGCTGGGCCGGGCGGTCGGCCGCCGCGGTGGCCGGGCCAACGCCCCGGTTGCCGGGCGCGATTGGGTGGCGCAGGGTGAGTTCCGCGGACCGCGGGCCGCTCCGGCGCGGCCCGGCTATCCCGAACCATTGACTGTCGTCACCGGCGCGGCATACTTGCCTCACTCCCTGCTGAGCCGAATGAGGTGCCGCCCGTGGAGCTGACCCGTTCCGCCCATGTCGACACGTTCTGCCGCGACCGGCTCCCGCCGCCCGAGCAGTGGCCCGAGCTCGTGTTCGACCTCCCGGAGCTGGCCTACCCGGCACGCCTCAACTGCGCCAAGGTCCTGCTCGACGACACCGTCGACCGCCACGGCCCCGACCGCCGCTGCCTGCTCACCCCCGCCGACCACTGGACCTACGGCGAACTCCGCCGCCGCGCCGACCAGGTGGCCCAGGTCCTCACCGAGGACCTGGGCCTGGTCCCCGGCAACCGGGTCCTGCTGCGCGGCCCCAACAACCCCTGGCTGGCCGCCTGCTGGCTGGGCGTCCTGAAAGCCGGCGCGGTCGTCGTCACCACCATGCCGCTGCTGCGCGCACCCGAACTCGCCGCCCTGCACGGGATCAGTGCCCCCGTCGTCGCCCTCTGCGACCACCGCTACCTCGACGAGGCCACCGCCGCCGGGCTCCCCGGCACCCGGATCCTCCCGTACGGCGGGCCCGGGCCCGAGGACCTGACCGCGCGCTGCGCCGCCAAGAGCGGGCGCTTCACCGCCGTCGACACCGCCGCCGACGACGTCGCCCTGATCGCCTTCACCTCCGGCACCACCGGCCGACCCAAGGCCACCCTGCACTTCCACCGCGACGTGCTGGCCAACGCCGACACCTTCTCCCGGCACATCCTGCGGCCCGGCCCCGACGACCTCTTCGCGGGCACCCCGCCGCTCGGCTTCACCTTCGGCCTCGGCGGGCTGCTGGTCTTCCCGCTCCGCGCCGGCGCGGCCAGCCTGCTGCTGGAACGGGCCACCCCCGAGCAGCTGGCCGAGGCGGTCGCCGCACAC
>NZ_JAIZ01000458.1:9738-18709 GCF_000710465.2 Kitasatospora sp. MBT63
CACCGCCTACCGCGCGATCATGCAGGCCGGGCTGGCCGACCGCCTGGCCGGCGTCCGCTGCTGCGTCTCCGCCGGTGAGTCCCTGCCGGCCGCCGTCTGGGACGCCTTCCACACCACGGCCGGACTGCGGCTGATCGACGGCATCGGCGCCACCGAACTGCTGCACGTCTTCATCTCCGCCGCCGACGGCGAGATCCGCCCCGGCGCCACCGGCCGCCCGGTGCCCGGCTACCGGGCCGCCGTCCTGGACGAGGACGGCCGGCCCGTCCCCGACGGGCAGCCGGGCCTGCTCGCCGTCAAGGGCCCGACCGGCTGCCGCTACCTGGCCGACGACCGGCAGCTCAGCTACGTGCGCGACGGCTGGAACATCACCGGCGACACCTACATCCGCGACACCGACGGCTACTTCTGGTTCCAGGCCCGCAGCGACGACATGATCGTCTCGGCCGGGTACAACATCGCCGGCCCCGAGGTCGAACAGGCCCTGGCCGCCCACCCCGACGTCGCCGACTGCGCCGTCGTCGCCGCCCCCGACCACCACCGCGGCACCATCGCCAAGGCCTACGTGGTGCTGCGCCCGGGCGCCGCCGCCGGCCCGGCCACCGCCGCCGCGCTGCAGGACTTCGTCAAGCGGACCATCGCCCCGTACAAGTACCCGCGCGCGGTCGAGTTCGTCACCGAACTGCCGCGCAACTCCAGCGGCAAGCTCCAGCGCGCCGAACTCCGCCGCCGGGCCCGCGGCGCCACCGGCTGACCGACGAAAGGCACCACCATGGACCACCCCACCGCCCCCGCGCCTGCCGCCGCCCTCCCGTCGGTCACCGTCGAGCGCCGGGTCGAATGGTCGGACACCGATGCGGCCGGGCACCACCACTTCTCGGCCGTGCTGCGCTGGGCCGAGGCGGCGGAGGCGGCCCTGCTGCGCGGGCTCGGCCTCGACGGGCTGTTCGGGAGCATCCCCCGGGTGCACTTCGAGGCGGACTACCTGACCCGGCTGTGGTTCGGCGACACCGTCCGGGTCGAGCTGCGGGTGGACCGGGTGGGTACCAGCTCGCTGCACTACGCCTTCGACGTGCACGGCCCGGAGGGCCGCGCCGCGGCGGGCCGGATGTCGGTGGTGCACTCGGCGGCGACCGCAAAGGGGGCCGCGCCCTGGCCGGAGGAGGCCAGGAGACTGCTCACCGGGACTGGGCCGCAGCATCCGCAGACGCTGCTGTGAGATGCGGTCCGGGCCCGGCGGCCGGACCCGGCCCCGGGCTGCCCGGAGCGTCGGTCCCCGCTCGGTATGATCACCTGACCATCAGCGGAGGAAGGGTGCCCATGTCGGAGTCGACGGCCCGGCCCAGTGCCCTGATCAGCACGGTCTACGGGGAGTTCGTCCGCCGGCTGGGCGGCTGGATCTCGATCGCCGACCTGATCGGCCTGATGGCCGAGCTGGACGTCGACGGCCCCTCCGTACGTTCCGCGATCTCCCGCCTGAAGAAGGCCGGCACCCTGGTCCAGGAGCGCCGGGACGGCACCGGCTACCGGCTCGGCCCCGAGATGGCACCGGTCTTCGACGAGGGCGACCGGCGGATCTTCGGCAGCCTGGAGCCGGCCCGGCTGGCGGACGGCTGGGTGCTCGCCGTCTTCTCGGTGCCCGAGTCCGAACGCGCCCACCGCCACCAGCTGCGCTCCCGGCTCACCTGGCTCGGCTTCGGCAACGCCTCGCCGGGCGTCTGGCTCGCCCCCGCCCGCCTGCTGCCGGACGCCCGGCGGATGCTGGAACGCCTCGGGCTGAGCGAGTACGTCCACCTCTTCACCTCCGACTACGCCGGGTTCGCGGAGCTGGAGCAGGCGGTCAGCTCCTGGTGGGACTTCCCCGCCATCGAGGCCCAGTACGCGGCCTTCACCGGCACCTACCGGCCGGTCGCCGAGGAGCTCGGGCAGTACCCGCGGATCGACGAGGTCGAGGCGTTCCGCGAGTACGTGCCGATGCTCAACGACTGGCGCCGCCTGCCCTACCTCGACCCCGGCCTGCCGACCGAGCTGCTGCCCGCCGACTGGAACGCCGTCGAGGCCCGCCGGGTCTTCACCGACCTGCACCGCAGGCTCGCCGAACCGAGCCTGCGGCACGTGGTCAAGGTGACCGGCCTGGAGCCGGCCGCCGGCTGACGCCCCGGCGGGTGCCGGGGCGTCAGCCGGTCGTACCGGTCGTACCGGTCGTACCGGTCGTACCGGTCGGGTCGCCGGACGCGGGTCCGCCGGTCAGCCGTCGATCCGGTGCTGGGTCCAGAAGGACGTCAGGTCGGTCGTGGTGGCGGCCTGCGCCGCGGCCTTGAACTCGGCCGTGGTGGAGACGCCGTACCAGTGCGACTGGGCGTAGTCGTGGAGCAGCTTGGTCATCGCGGTGTCGCCGAGCACCCGGCGCAGGTCGTGCAGGGCGCACTTGCCGTAGTTGTAGACCACGGTGGAGTAGCGGGAGGAGTGCGCGTCCCAGTACGCCATCGAGTTGGTGATCTTCTCGGCGGAGGAGGCCCAGGAGGTGCTGCTCCAGCAGTTGGTCCCGGTCTTGCCGAGCGCCAGGTCGGTGGCGTAGTCGGTGAACGCCTCGTCCAGCCACGGGCTGTTGTACTCGTCGTCGCCGACGATGCCGTAGAAGTACTGGTGGCCCAGCTCGTGGGTGAGAGCGGTGGTGCTGACCAGGTCGAGGACGAAGCCGGGGTACTCCATGCCGCCGAACCAGAAGTTGTTGTCCAGCACCACGTCCGCCTCGCCGTACGGGTAGGCGCCGAACCGCTGGGCGTGCGCGTCGATCGCCGAGATCGAGGTGGACAGCATGGACTGCTCGTCGGCGGTGCTGATCCCGCTGACGCCGTAGACGTTGATCTTCACGCCGGCCGGCGAGGTGCCGGAGACCTTGGTGAACGCTCCGGCGCCCCAGGCGAAGTCACGGACCTTGCTCGCGGTCGCCTTGGTGACGGTCCGTCCGGAGGTCCCCGGGGTGTCCACCGAGGTGCCGGTGGCCGGGACGAGCAGACTCGTCGGGTGGTCGAGGGTGACGGTGAAGTCCGAGGCCAGCGAGTAGAAGGACTCGCCGTTGTTGGTGTACGGGTCGAGGTGCCAGCCGGAGCCGTCCCGGACCGCGAGGACCGGCAGGGCGTTGCCGATGAAGGCGAACGCGCCGTCCCGGCCGAACCGGTCGGCGCCGCTGGGCACCGCGATGCCGAGGTCGAAGCCGACCGAGCCGCTCTGGCCCTGGGCCAGCGGTGCGGGCAGGGTCACCTTGAGGGCGGTGCAGTTGACGGACAGCGCGGAGGCGGTGCCGCCGGTCACGTTGGTCACGGTGATCGGGGTGCTCGGGCAGCTGCCGTGGTAGTTGTCCCACAGCCGCAGGTAGACCTCGGTGAGCGCGGTGGGGGAGGCGTTGGTGAAGTTGACGCTCTCGTGGCCGGTCCAGGTGGCGCCGCTCGCGTCGCTGGTCAGGTTCACCGTGTACGCCGGGGCCGCCGGGGTGCGGGTCGGGTCGGTGGTGGGCGGGGTGGTGCCGCCGCCGGAGGCGTCGAGGGTCACGTCGTCCAGCACGAAGCTGGTCTGCAGGCTGCTGTCCTCGGTGCCGGTGAAGGCGAGGGCCACCGTCTGTCCCGCGAACGAGGACACGTCGATCGACTTCTGCACGTACCCGGCCTTGGCGTCCAGGTTGGAGTAGGTCGCCACGGTGGTGCTGCCGATCTTGGCGGTCAGCTTGTCGTAGGCGGTCGAGGTGGTGGTCTCGGCCGTGTCGATGTGCAGCCAGAAGCTCAGGGTCGCCTTGGTGCAGCCGGCCGGCAGGGTGACGGTCTGCGAGAGGTTCGAGGTGTGGGTCGAGCCGTAGCCGTTCAGCCAGGCGAAGGCGGTGCCGGTGTGGGCGCTCTGGCCGCTGCGGGAGGTGATCACGCCGCTCGACGAGGTCCAGGGCGAAGTGCCCGCCTCGAAACCGCTGTTGGCAACGGTCTGGGTAGCGGTGCAGTCGGCCGCGACGGCGGTTTGGGGCGCCGTCACCGTGGCCGCGCCGGCCGCCGCGACAAGCACGGAGCCGGCGATGAGGGATATCAGCCTGCTTCTCATCGGATCCTCTCGGGTGTGGGGGTCGCCCGTCGGACCGAAGGGATGATGGACCGTCACCTGTCGGCCGGACGGAACATCAGGAAGCGTGGCAGCAAACCCCGGCTATTGATAGGGGCATGCCAGACAATCCCGCCAGCCTTTGCCCGGCCTTGACCGTGGCCGTGATCGGCCGGTCCGGGGCGGGCCGGGCCGGGCCGGGTCGGGCTGGGGGAGTGGGGGAGATTGCGCGAGCAGTGGCGGGAGACGGTCAGCGGAACAGCGTGGCCGCGCGCGACAGGGCCGCCTCGGCCTCCGCCGGAGGCAGCGCCGTCCGGACCGAGACCACGGCGCGGACCAGCTGGTCACCGCTCTGGTACGGGAAGTCGGTGCCGAGCAGCAGCCGGTCCGCGCCGAGGGCGCGCGCCGCCAGCCGGATCGCCGGGACGTTGCCGTGCGCGACGGTGTCGTAGAGCAGTCGCCGAGCGGACGAGGTGGGCGGCTCAGCGACCTCCGGGGCCTCCCAGCGCAGGTGCTCGTCGGCCCGTGGCAGCAGCATCGGGAGCGCTCCGCCCAGGTGCGACACCACGATCCGCAGCCGCGGGAAGCGTGCCGGGTAGCCGTTCAGCAGCAGGTCCATCGCCGCCACGGTGTCCTCCACCGGTGCGCCGACCATCCAGCGCATCCGGCCGTCCGCGATCAGCGGCGAGCCGGCCGCCTGCCCCGACGGATGCAGGTACAGCACGCTGCCGCGCCGGTCCAGCTCCTCGAAGAGCGGGACGAAACCGGGATCCGTCAGCGCCCGCCCCAGCACGTCGGTGGTGAGCGTGACACCCGCCATGTCCAGGCCGTCCAGTGCCCGGGTCAGCTCCTCCAGCGCGGCGTCCAGGTGGGGCATGGGCAGGGCGGCGAAGGCCGCGAAGCGGTCCGGGTGCTGCGAGGTCACCGTCGCGTACAGGTTGTTGGCGTGCCGGGCGGCGCTCACCGCGTGGTTGCGGTCGGCGAAATGCGGCACCTGCGGCGCGACGGACAGGATCTGGCACCCGATCCCCGCCGCGTCGTTGCGCGCGAACCGCTCCGCCAGCTCCCGCTCCCCGTCACCCGCCCCGAGCCCCCGCTGACCGCCGGTGTCGGTCCGGCCGTAGGTCTCCAGCCGATCCAGGTAGGCGTCGCTCCACAGATGAGCGTGCACATCCGTGTACATGCCGCCTCCACCCGCCGTTCCTCACCGCCACCGGTCGCCGCACGTCACCGCTGCCCGCGATCGCCGCCGGTCACCGCTTCCCTTCACGCCGCCGGTCACCGCCGTTCGACCACGCCGCGGACGAACGCGGCCTGCCCGGCGTGCTGGAGATCGTCCGAGACGACGCTCACCAGCCGGACACCCAGGGTCACCGGTGGGTCCCACCGCTCGTCCACCACCCGGTCGAGGTCCGCATCGGTGAGCTCCCGCAGGTAGCGGAGCGTGGATGCGGACACCGCGTCGTGGTAACCGGTCAGCAGGTCCGGGGAGTCGACCCGGACCGCGGCCACCTGGTCGCGGGAGTGCCCGTAACCGGTCGAGCCGACGGCGAGGGGGAGCGAGAACCGGTCCGCCCAGCCCCCGGCGACCCAGATCTGCTCGCTACCGGCCACCTCCGCGACATGGTCGTCCTGAATCCGGGTCAGGTGCCAGACCAGCCAGGCGATCGAGTTGGCGTCCGGGTCCAGCCGCCGGGCCAGCTCCGCGGTGCTCAGGCCGTCGACCGCGCCGTGCACGGTCTCCCGGATCCGGCCGAACGCGTCGGCCAGCACGTCCGTGCTCCTCATGGCGCCTCCTCGACCCCGACCGCAGGACCCGCCCTGGACGAGCCCGGCGGACCTCACCGTTCCAGTGTGCGCGCCGGGCGGGCGGACGGCATCGGAGGCCGCCGCGGGCCCGGCCGGGCCCGCGACGGGGCGGCCGGGGGCGGTTGGGTCAGGGCAGCTGCTGCTCGGCCCAGATCACCTTGCCCTCGGCGGTGTACCGGGTACCCCAGCGCTCGGCGAACTGGGCGACCAGGAACAGCCCGCGCCCGCCCTCGTCGGTGCTGGCCGCGTACTTCAGGTGCGGCGAGGTGCTGCTGCCGTCGGAGACCTCGCAGATCAGCGTGCGGTCGTGGATCAGCCGGACCCGGATCGGCGGCAGGCCGTAGCGGATCGCGTTGGTGATCAGCTCGCTGAGGATCAGCTCGGTGGTGAAGGCCAGATCGTCCAGGTCCCAGTCGCTCAGCTTGCGCGCCACCACCGCGCGGATCTCGCGGACGGCGGCCGGGTCGGCGGGTACGTCCCACTCGGCGACCCGGTCCTCGGGCAGGGCGAGGGTCCGGGCCACCAGCAGGGCGATGTCGTCGGTGGGGTTGGCGGGGAGCAGCTGGGCGAGGACGTCCGCACAGGTCTGCTCCGGGGTGCGGTCGGTGCCCGCCAGCGTGCCCCGCAGCAGGTCGAGGCCGACGTCGATGTCCCGGTTGCGGTCCTCCACCAGGCCGTCGGTGTAGAGCACCAGCTTGCTGCCCTCCGCGAGTTCCAGCTCCGCCGTCTCGAACGGCAGCCCGACCAGCCCGAGCGGCGGCCCGGCCGGGACCTCGGGGAAGTCCACCGTGCCGTCGGGCCGGACCACGGCCGGCGAGAGGTGGCCGGCCCGGGCCACCGTGCACCGCAGTGACACCGGGTCGTAGATCGCGTACAGACAGGTGGCGCCGGTGATCGGGGCCTCCTCGCCGGCGCCCTGCTCCTGGTCGATCCGGTTCACCAGGTCGTCCATCAGACCGAGCAGTTCGTCCGGCGGGAGGTCGAGCGAGGCGAAGTTGTGCACCGCGGTGCGCAGCCGGCCCATGGTGGCCGCCGCGTGCACACCGTGACCGACCACGTCGCCGACCACCAGTGCCACCCGGGCCCCTGGCAGCGGGATGACGTCGAACCAGTCGCCGCCGACCCCCGCCTGCGCGGGCAGGTACCGGTAGGCCACGTCCAGCGCGCTCTGCTCGGGCAGGCCCCCCGGCAGCAGACTGTGCTGCAGGGTGACCGCCATGGTGTGCTCGCGGGTGAACCGGCGGGCGTTGTCGATGGAGACGGCCGCCCGGTTCACCAGCTCCTCGCCCAGCCAGACGTCGTCCTCGTGGAACGGCTCCCGGCGCTGCGAACGCCAGAACGTGGCGATCCCCAGGACCACCCCGCGTGCCTGCAGCGGTACCGCGAGCAGCGCGTGCACGCCCTCGGTGCGCACCCTGCCGACCCGGTCCGCATCGTGCTCCAGCCAGGCGTTCAGGGCCTCGTCGAGGTTGTCCTCGGTGACCGGCTGGCCACGCTCGAGAGCGAGTGCCCGCGGGGTCCCGGGCACCAGCGGGACGTCCTCGCCGACCGGGTAGAACGGCGCGTCCGGGAGGATGCTGCCCAGCCCGGCGCGGTACATCCGGGTCAGCGGCCCGGGTTCCTCGCCGCGCAGCACCGGTTCGGCGAGGTCGACCGTCACATGGTCGGCGAAGCCCGGAACGGTGGCGTCGGCCAGTTCCTGGGCGGTGCGGGCGACGTCCAGCGTGGTGCCGATCGTCATGCCCGCCTCGTACAGCAGCCGCAGCCGGCCCCGGGCCACGTCGGCCTTGCCGGACAGCGCGCGCAGCTCGGTCGAGTCGCGCAGCGTCGCGACCAGGCCGGGCGGTCCGCCGTTGCGGTCGGTCGGCCGGACGTTCACGGCCAGCAACAGGTCGCCCGCGGCGATCACCTCGTCGGTGACGGGCCGGGCCGAGACCAGCAGCTCGGTCATCCGGCGCTCCAGGCCGAGGTCGGTGACCTGCCGTCCCTCGGCGTCGGGCGGCAGCCCCAGCAGCCGGCCCGCCTCGTCGTTGGCGAGCAGCAGCCGGCCGTCCCCATCGATGATCAACACGCCCTCGCGGACGGCGTGCAGGACCGCGTCGTGGTGCTCGTACATTCTGGTCATCGCGGACGGGCCGAGTCCGCGGGTCTGCCGTCTGAGTCGGCGGCTGACCAGCGCGGCACCGCCGGTGGCCAGGAGCAGAGCGGCGGCCGCGCTGCCGATCAGGATCGGCAGCTGGCGTTCGGCGCTGTCGCTGACCCGGCTGGTCCTGATCCCGGCCGAGACCATCCCGACCACCGTGCCGTCGGTGTCGGTCACCGGCACCACCGCCTGCACCAGGTGCCCGATGGTGCCGTCGACCTCCTCGGTGATGGACTGGCCGGCGAGCGCGGGGGCGGTGTTCCCGACGAACTTCTTGCCGATCCGGTCCGGCATCGGGTGGGTGTACCGGATGCTGTCGGTGTTCAGCACCACGATGAAGTCCACGCCCGCCTTCATCCGGGCCTTCTCCGCGCTCGGCTGAAGGATGGCGGTCGAGTCCGGTGAACGCAGCGCCGCCACGATGCCCGGGGAACTGGCATAGGTCTCGGCCACCGCCAGCGAACGGTTGCGCGCCTCCGTCGCGGTGTCGTTGCGGGCCTGCAGGACCGTTTCGACACCCACCGCGAGCACCAGCAGCAGCACGATCACCACCTGCAGCACGAACACCTGACCGGCGACACTGCGGGTGCCCAGCGCGGACCACGGACGCCGTCTCGGCCGCGGCTGCCCGTGCCGGCCGTGTCGGCGTCCCGGTTCGGGACGCTCACGCCGGTCCTGCGGGCGTCGGCCGGTGGATTCGGGGGCGGACGGAACCCGGGACCGACCCGGAATTCGGGCCATATGCCCATGTGTACCCCTCCTGGTCCCTGGAGGCCAAGACTTCGCGCCGTGCGTCGGCCGCCTTACGGAGGGCTTACGGCGGGCTTTCGGGCCGCTTGCGGGGGACTTGAGGGGACGCGGGGGAGGCTCAGGGGGACTTGGGGGGACTTGGGAGGACTTGGGGGGAAGGAGGGAGGATCATGGGAGGGGCGTGCG
>NZ_JAIZ01000459.1 GCF_000710465.2 Kitasatospora sp. MBT63
TTCGGACCGCCTTCCAGCGGGCCCTCCGGGCGCTTCGTTCGTGATTCGAGCTTATCAGATCCGTTTGCCAGGTTTTCACCGAGGCTTTGCGCGTCGGACTCGCTCTGTTCATCACCGGCTCGCGGCGACTCGGCCAACCATAGCGGGCTCGGCGCCGCGCACCTAATCGGGTCGCGGCGGATGTCACCCGAACGGACGCACGAGGGGGTGGGGCAGGACGGGTCGCGGGGCCATCGCCGGGGCTCACCCGGATGCCGTAGAGTGCGGCGCGTTGGCGAAGAGGACTAGACCACTTGGGCGCCAGCAGCCCGGCAGCCGCCGGGGCGTGGCTCGATTCGTGCACGTGCGTGTGCGCGGGCCGCGCATCGGGCCTTCGGGGTCGCAGTGCTATGCACCGAGATGTCCCAAGTTGAACTAATTTAAGCTTCAGTCGATGTACGAGCCGCCGTCCGGCGGCCACGCACGCTGTACTCCGCACCTGGGAGGCACCACCATGACCACTGTGACGTCGCCGCTCGCCGGCCGCGCCGTCGGGCTCGCCGCCGTGCCCGACCCCGTCTTCTCCGGCGCCATGGTGGGCCCCGGGACCGCGATCGACCCGGTGCGGGAACCCACCGAGGCGGTGGCGCCGGTGGACGGACTGGTCGTGTCGATGCACCCGCACGCGTTCGTCGTGGTGGACGAGAACGGCCACGGGGTGCTCACCCACCTCGGCATCGACACCGTGCAGTTGAACGGCGAGGGATTCGAGCTGCTGGTGAACAAGGGTGACCAGGTCCGGCGCGGTCAGCCGGTGATCCGGTGGAACCCGGCCGCGGTCGAGGCCGCCGGCAAGTCCCCGATCTCCCCGATCGTCGCGCTGGAGGCGGCCGCCGAGGCGCTCAGCGCGGTGGCCGAGACCGGCGAGGTACCGGTCGGCGGCGAACTGTTCACCTGGAACTGACGGTGGTGGAAGGAACTCAGGACATGGACCAGTCGCTGCGGGGCGTCGGCGTCAGCCACGGGGTCGCGATCGGGCAGGTGCGGCACATGGGGACGGCCGTGCTGGAGCCGCCGGCCACCCGGATCCCGACCGAGGACGCCCCGCGTGAGCAGGCGCGGGCCCAGGCGGCGGTGGACGCGGTCGCCGCGGACCTGATCGCCCGCGGCAACCTGGCGGGCGGCGAGGCGCAGGCCGTGCTGGAGGCCCAGGCGCTGATGGCGCAGGACCCCGAGCTGATGGCCGACGTCAGCCGGCGCATCGCGGTAGGCAGCAGCGCCGAGCGCGGGGTGTACGACGCGTTCGCCGCGTACCGGGCGCTGCTGGCGTCGGCCGGGGAGTACCTGGCCGGGCGGGTCGCCGACCTGGACGACGTGCGCAACCGGATCGTGGCCCGGCTGCTCGGGGTGCCGATGCCCGGCGTGCCGGACAGCGACGAGCCGTACGTGCTGTTCGCGCGGGACCTGGCGCCGGCCGACACGGCCCTGCTGGACCCGACCCTGGTGCTCGGTTTCGTGACCGAGGAGGGCGGGCCGACCAGCCACAGCGCGATCCTGGCGCGGGCGATGGGCGTACCGGCCGTGGTCGCGCTGCCGGGGGCGGCGAAGGTGGCCGAGGGCACCGTGGTGGCGGTCGACGGCAGTTCGGGTGACGTGCTGGTGGAGCCGAGCGCCGAGCGGCAGGAGGAGCTCCGGCGGGTGGCCGCCGAGCGCAGGGCCGCGCTGGCCGCGTCCTCCGGGCCGGGCCGGACCTCGGACGGGCACCGGGTGCCGTTGCTGGCCAACGTCGGCGGGCCCGCGGACCTGCCGGCGGCGCTGGAGGCGGGGGCCGAGGGTGTGGGCCTGTTCCGCACCGAGTTCCTCTTCCTCGACGACTCGGCCGAGGCACCGCCCGAGGAGAAGCAGGTCGAGGCGTACCGCACGGTGCTCGCGGCGTTCCCGGAGGGTCGGGTCGTGGTGCGGGTGCTGGACGCCGGTGCGGACAAGCCGCTCGACTTCCTCACCCCGGCCGACGAGCCCAACCCGGCGCTCGGCGTGCGGGGTCTGCGGACCCTGCTGGACCACCCCGAGGTGCTGCGCACCCAGCTGCGGGCGCTGGCGACGGCGGCCGAGGGGCTGCCGGTGCACCTGGAGGTGATGGCGCCGATGGTCGCCGACCGGGTGGACGCCAAGGCGTTCGCGGACGCCTGCCGGGAGGCCGGGCTGGACGCGAAGTTCGGCGCGATGGTGGAGATCCCGTCGGCCGCGCTGCGGGCCCGTTCGATCCTGCAGGAGGTCGAGTTCCTGTCGCTGGGCACCAACGACCTGGCGCAGTACACCTTCGCCGCCGACCGGCAGGTCGGGGCGCTGGCCCGGCTGCAGGACCCGTGGCAGCCGGCGCTGCTGGACCTGATCGCGGTGTCCGCGGACGCCGCGAAGGCGGTCGGCAAGAGCTGCGGGGTGTGCGGCGAGGCAGCGTCCGACCCGCTGCTGGCCTGCGTGCTGACCGGGCTCGGGGTCACCAGCCTGTCGATGGGCGCGGCGTCGATCCCGTACGTGCGCAGCGCGCTGGCCAAGTACACGCTGGCGCAGTGCCGGCGGGCGGCGGAGGCGGCGCGGGCCGCCGACACCGCCGAGCAGGCGCGGGCCGCCGCGCACCAGGTGCTGTCCGGGGAGTGAGCCCGGGCGGGTGAGGGAGAGCGGAGGGGCGCTGCCACCGTGGGGGTTGGCAGCGCCCCTCCGGGCTGTTCAGGCCCGGCGCGAGCGGCCGAGCCGCTCGAAGAAGCGCAGGTGGTCGAGGTTGTCGACGGATCCGGGGTTGACGGCCTGCTCCAGCGGGGTGCCGGCCAGCAGGCGCTTGACCGGGACCTCGATCCGCTTGCCGGTCAGGGTGTGCGGCAGGCCGCCGACCGCGATGACCTCGTCGGGGACGTGGCGCGGGGAGAGCTCGGTGCGCAGCGAGGTGCGGATGCGTCCGATCAGGTCGTCGTCGAGGGTGGCGCCGGGGCTGAGCACCACGAACAGCGGCATCCAGTAGCCGCCCTCGGGCTCCTCCAGGCCGATGACCAGCGACTCGGCGATCTCGGGGAGGCGCTCGACCACCTCGTAGATGTCGGAGGAGCCCATCCGGACGCCCTGGCGGTTGAGGGTGGAGTCGGAGCGGCCGTGGATCACCACGGTGCCGCGGGAGGTGACGGTGATCCAGTCGCCGTGGCGCCAGGTGCCGGGGTACGTGTCGAAGTAGCTGTCGTGGTAGCGGGTGCCGTCGGGGTCGTTCCAGAAGCCGGTGGGCATGGAGGGCAGCGGCTTGGTGACGACCAGTTCGCCGACCTCGTCGGTGTGCGGCTTGCCCTGGACGTCCCAGGACTCGACGGCGGCGCCGAGGCAGGGGGCCTGGATCTCGCCGAGGTACACCGGGAGGGTGGGGACGCCGCCGACGAAGCAGGAGCAGACGTCGGTGCCGCCGCTGACCGAGGCCAGCCAGATGTCCTGCTTCACCTCGTCGTAGATCCACTGGAAGCCGTCGGGCGGCAGCGGGGAGCCGGTGGTGCCGAGGCAGCGGACGGCGGAGAGGTCGAGGTCGCGGCCGGGGTGCAGGCCGGCCTTGCGGCTGGCGATCACGTAGGCGGCGGAGGTGCCGACGACGGTGGCGCGGGTGCGGGCGGCGACCGACCAGAAGGCGCCGGTGTCGGGGTGGCCGGGGCTGCCGTCGTAGGTGACGATCGTGGATCCGGTGAGCAGGCCGGCGATGAGGAAGTTCCACATCATCCAGCCGGTGGAGGTGTACCAGAGGAAGCGGTCGGCGGGGCCGAGGTCGAGGTGGAGGGCGGCCTGCTTGAGGTGTTCGACCAGGATGCCGCCCTGACTCTGGACGATCGCCTTGGGCAGGCCGGTGGTGCCGGAGGAGTAGAGGACCCACAGCGGGTGGTCGAAGGGGACCTGCTCGAAGAGCGGTTCGGTGTCGGCGGCGGTGAGGGCGGTCCAGTCCAGGGCGCCCTCGGGGGCCGCGCCGCCGAGCAGCGGGACGTGGACCACGGTGTGCAGCGAGGGGAGTTCGGCGCGGAGCTCGGCGACCACCCCGGTGCGGTCGTGGTCCTTGCCGCCGTAGTGGTAGCCGTCGACGGCGAACAGCACGACCGGCTCGATCTGCTGGAGGCGGTCGAGGACGCTGCGGGCGCCGAAGTCGGGGGCGCAGCTGGTCCAGACGGCGCCGACGGCGGCGGTGGCGAGGAGGGCGACGGCGGCCTGCGGGATGTTCGGCAGGTAGGCGCCGACCCGGTCGCCGGGGCGCACGCCGCGCTCGCGCAGGGCGGCGGCGAGCGAGCCGACCTGGCGGCGCAGTTCGGCCCAGCTGAGCGGGACGGGCTCGGCGGTGGTCTCGTCGAGGTGCAGGATGGCCGGGCGGTCCGCGTGGGCGGGGTCCTCGCCGTGGCGCAGTGCGTGCTCGGCGTAGTTCAGGCGGGCGCCGGGGAACCAGCGGGCGCCGGGCATGGCCGGGTCGGCGAGGACCGCTTCGGGGGCGGTGGAGAAGCGGACGTCGAAGTACTCGGTGACCGCGCGCCAGAAGCGGTCGAGGTCCTCGGTGGACCAGGCGTGCAGGGCGGCGTAGCGGGCGGCGGCCTGCTCGTCGTCGGTGACGGGGGCGAGCGGTGCGGCCGGGGCTCCGTGCCGGGCGGCGGCCCAGGCCTGGAAGGCGACCAGCTGGGTGGCGGCGGCGCGGTCGGCGGCGGGCCGCCAGAGCGGCTGGTCCTGGGGTGGGGTGCTCACGGTGGTGGTCTCCCGGCCGGTACGTGCGGACGGGCGGTGCTGGTGGCGGGCCCGTCCTGGGGACGCTGACGGAGCAGACCATGCCATGTGATCGTCTGCCGCGCCAGGGTCCGCCGCGCCACTCGGGAGTGCTGGTCAGTGGGGTTCGGCCACAAGGTGGTCGTACTCGCCCTTGAACCAGGCCTGGGCGACCCGGGTGTGGAAGGGGAAGGCGAGCGGGGTGGCGGGGTCGGCGAGCTGCCAGCCGTCGGTCTCGTCGGTGGGGACGGAGGGCGGCAGGTCGGCGAGCGGGCGGGCGGGCAGCATGCCGAACAGGCAGAGGAAGCCGCCGCCGGTGTCGGAGTCGGTGGCGACCAGGGTGACGTCGGCGGGGTCGGCGTGGATGCCGGTCTCCTCGCGCAGTTCGCGGGCGGCGGCCTGCTGCCAGCTCTCGCCGAAGTCGACGTAACCGCCGGGCAGGGCGAGTTCGCCGAGGCCGGGTTCGATGGTGCGGCGGATGACGGCCAGGCTGCGGCTGCCGTCGGGGAGGTCGACGGGGAGCAGGACCACGGTGACGGGCAGCGGGTTGCGGTAGCTGATCTCGGAGCAGCCGGGGCAGGTGCGGGGCCAGCCGGTGGTGGCCGCCGGGTACGGGGTGCCGCACCAGTGGCAGTGGGAGTGGGGACGGTTGGGCTGCGCGCTGGTCATGGAACGGATGGTAGTGCGGCGGGGGTGGGCCGGTCAGGGGATCGGCCGGTCCCGGCCGGGGCGCAGCAGCGGGGGGTGCAGGAGGGTGGCGGGGCCGGCCCGGTAGTGGCGGGCGCGGGGGCCGCCG
>NZ_JAIZ01000460.1 GCF_000710465.2 Kitasatospora sp. MBT63
CGACGCCGACCCCATCAACTACGTAGACCCCAGCGGCCACATCGCTCTCTCCTACCTGTTCGCCGAGGCACACCAACTCAAGGCCTTCACGGGCGGAGGAAGCGTCAAGGGCAGAGTCGACGCACTGGACAGGGCGGCCGCAAGCGCCAACGCTCCGGGCGACCTCAGTGACATGCCAGAATTCAAGATGGGCAAAAACGGCCGAGTCAAGTACGACATGACCACGGGTGACGCCACCCTGGAGCAGGCCAAATATGCCACCCGATTCAATTTTGCACAGCGGAAAATTTTCCACGGAACGAGCGCGAGTAACGCACAAGAAATCAGCCGAACCGGGATGAAAAAGGCCACCCGGGTTGCCATGGGAGAGGGGGCATACTTCACCCCGATGTACGATGCAGCCCTTGGCTACGCCCAGACGTCACGCGGCACCGGGAAAGCAATTATCGAGGGAAGGTACATAGGCAAAAAGCCCGTCCTGAAAGTATGGGGACACTCCTATGCACATGCCAGCGGAAAGCCGGAAGCGACGCGAACCTATAACACCATGAAGATCAACGGTGGAATGGGGATGCCGACCCTGAATGACGAGGCACCCTCCTCCGTGAGGCGGACAGTAAATCCAGACTACAATAAGGATGAAACGCTCAGCCTGACCGGCAGCCAGAGACACACACCCCCATTCATTGAGCAGAATGTATTCGACCAGTCAGGCCTGAGCAAATACGCAGAGGCGAATGGATATGGCGCGGCCTATCATTCTATGAACTACCATGAAAGCGTGCACTCCTGGTCTAAGATTCAGTATCTCCTAATACTCGACCCGAAGGACTTCAAGATGACCGGAGTCAAATACTTGAATTCCGACAAGTGACGCTCCCGAACCCTTCGGCCTGACCTCCCTGGTCAGACCGGAAAAATCCCCGCCCTGCTACCTGACGATTCCTCAATTACGCTAGGTACGCCAGAGCGGGGCCGCCGTGCTCTTCTTGCGGGAACAGACCCCCTCCGGCATCTCGAACCGCCATCAGCCCACGTCAGGGCGGGCGGGAGCCCGCCTCCTGCGCGAACCAGCACTTGGTTCGCCGACATTGCTTGGGCAGCGCAGGAGCAGGCACCGCCGACGCTGGAGACGCTCCCCTCGCGGCGCTCCACATCATCCGCCCGGCCCCCGGCCACTGCTGTCACTGACTGTCGCCGGCGCACTCGGCGTACAGGCCCGCGAGGTAGGACCCAGCCTCGGCCAGAGGGGGGCACTTGCAGCGGCGATTCGATGTTCTCCGATGACGTGGTGCCTTCTACTCCCCGTGACTTGGTCTGCGACATGCCACCTTCGGCGCAATCAAGGGTGGCTGTGCGTTCGGCGGTCACCCTGTGCCTGTTGACCACGGTCGAGGCAGGGAGCCAGGGTGCACCAGTCGCGTGCGACGCTGTCCGGGATGGTGCGGCGGGCCCAGCCTGGGCTGGGACCGCCGTGGCGGGAGACTCTGTCCCGGCCCGAAGGACGACGGCTTGCGTCACGACAGGTCCTGAAGCGTCCGATCGCTGACGGTCCAATCCTCCCAACCCTCAGGTCCGGGACACTTGGACCGGCACCAGGTCCTGCTCACTGCGAACAGCCGGGAACGCGTGCGCGGTCAGGGCAGATCGATGGGTAGTCGCGCTGGAGACATCCTGCGCACCGAGGGACCGACCGCCGCACGGATCGTGGTGACCTCTGCCGTGGCTTGGCAGGTAGCCGAGTGGCTGGGAGCGGACCAGCCGCCGGTCTATGCGGCCGTCGTACCACTCGTCGCCCTGCGCGGCGACCCGGTCACCGCGTTGGCGACCGCCCTTCAACGTGTGCTGGGTGTTATCGCGGGTGTCGCGATCGGCATCATCGTCCTCAACGTCCTGCACCCCTCCACCATCGCACTCGCTCTCGTCGTAGCGTTGGGCCTGGGAACCGGGATGGTCCTCCGCGCCGGCGGCCCGCTGAACGTCCAGGTCGCAGTCTCCTCCCTGCTGGTCTTCGCCAGCACCTCCCCCGACGGCTACGCGGTCCACCGTCTCTGGGAGACCGGAGCGGGAGCAGCCGTCACCATCCTGGTCTCGCCCCTGCTGTGGCCCCCCGACCCGCGCCGTACTCTCACATCGCTGTCCCACGAATCACGTATGCACCTGGTCCAGGGTCTGACCGGGACCGTTGCCGTCCTCGGCACCGACCCCATCACAGCCCGCGCCAACGTCGCCGCCGTCACCGGCCACACCGATGCGATTCATAACTGCGCCGTACGTGCCAACGAGGCCGAACGCACCATACGGTTCAATCCCTTGCGGCGAAGGCACCGCGACGCGGTGGAACGACTGGCCCACGGGATCAAAGCTGCAGGAAGACTCGCACCTCACCTGACGACCCTTGCCGCTGAGGCGGCAGCCTTCACCGGCAGGAAAGACCTCGTTCCCGTCCTCGCCGACGCTCGACGGTACCTGCCTGCGCTGGCCGCCTCCACTACCCAGGTGATCACCGGCGCACTGGGTACGGGCGAGCCGGAGCCCGCCCTATCCAGCGCTCGCGACCTCATCGCCGCTTACGTCCGCGTCGATTCCCGCCCTGCCGCGGTCGCCCTGCGTCGCCCTTTCCAACAGATCCTCGACCAGCTCGACCCGCACCATCCGGCCTGACCTACAAGCATCCGGTAACCGGTCGAACGCGGCGCGGCTACCGGCAAGCGCTGACGCCCCCTCAAGCCCCGCCTGGCACCTGGACCCGCGGCATGGACGCGCACACCCGGTCGAAGCGGCCCGCGCCCTGAGCTGGACGGATCCCGAGCATCCGGGTGACCGGACGGCGGCTATCCGCACCTTCCGTGATGGGCACACCGGGGCCTGGTGCGCCGCCGACAGCCCGCACGAGCACTCCGACTGACCGAAAACTCCTTCGCCTCCACGGCCCGCGGCGCCGGATCGGGCAGAGCTACAAGCAGATCAAGGACGAACTCGCCCGGGGTGATTTCCAGGTCCGCCCAGATATCGCGATCCGCCGCCACCAGACCCTCGTGAACTGCGCGTTCTCTTTCTGTCGGGACGCCTGGTCCGCGGACAAGTCCCCATCGCAGCAACGAGATCAGGCCCATCCGCGCGGTCTGCGCCTGGCTCAACCCCTGGCACACCCTGCAACGCTACTGGCACACCTGGTCCAACACGTCCTCTCCGCCCGAACTCCAGGCCCCCACCCCCGTTGGCCAGCGGACCAGCCATCGATCTCTACTTGCGGGTCCAACAAACCACCGGTACGTACCGTCGACTGCGGTGGAAGCGTGGCATCAAGCTGGTCATCGCCCGCAACGTGAGCCACGGAATCAGGGGCAAAGAAGCCCAGTCCGACCTCGACCCTACGCCGAATGCGAATACCTCCTACATGTGATCTGCCCCGCGAAGCCTCAGTCCCTGTGCCGCCAGTGCACCAGATACCGACGGACCGGCAAATCCACGACGGGACCTTCCGTGCATCGCACTGTCACTCATGCAGCTGACCCGGTGAGCAACGCGGCGCAGCCTAGCAAGAATCAGTGCTGCGGATTTCATGATCTTCATCCTCGCCTCTACGGTTTACGAGTACTGCCAGTACCCAGTACACATTCGTTACGCCGCTTCAGGCCTCCTCCGATCGGCCGGGAGGAGGGATGAAGCTTGTTTCCATGGAGCCCATGCCACCTAGGGCGTCCGGTCTCTTGTAGGGAACTCCGCTGTTGAACGAGTGTTTTCCACCCCTTCGACCACCGATCGGGGGATCCATGATCAGATCAAATTCTTACATCATGTGTCCATGGACGCTGTGATCGTGGGAATAATCCTCATAGTGGCCACCTGCTGCGCAGTGGGCACTGACTACTTCCTTGAACGTTTCGGACAAAGTGGGTCCACCCGGGCACCGGAGACAGATCTGTTTCTCAAGGACCAACGGAACACGGCTGGAGATTGACGACAACGAGTCTGATCTCAAAGACGTTGCCGTTCCGATCTTGAGGGCTGTCGGTCGAACGGGAGTCCCGATCGGGTAACTGCGGCAGCTTCCGTGCATCAAAGTCGCCGACCTGTTCCACCTGTGCGAAGTGCCGCCCGGTGCCCGGCTCCCAGACGAGCAGGAATCCGTCGGCCACCGGCAGGAACGCCGTCAGCAAGGCGCCCGGCGCGCGTGGCAGCGCGATCCGGCGCAGGACCTCGTCACCAGGGCCGGTCGCCTGCAGCACGCAGGTCGTCCACACGGTGCTGTGTCCGGCGCGCGGCCGTGGACGGCGCGCGGCAGTCCCGCGGCGCGCAGAGGGTCGCTTCCCTTCCTCGGCCGACGATGCGGCACGGGGAATCCTGGATCGCCGGTATCGCGGACACGGACGGTATATGACATCACGTCAGAACTTGGGTTGCGCCGCCCATCGTGACGAGCCCCAGGTGCGGCGACCGGAGCGTACCGGTCGCCGTCGAATCGGCTGCGCTCCGCGACTCCGGCCGCCGTCCGGGGTGCGCGTGCTCCACGTCGCCCGGGTGTTCGCCGATCGGCCGGGGCGGATCTGCACCGCCGGATGTGACTCCGCACCGCACCGTGCGGCTGTCACCTGGCGGCAGTTATCGGGCCGGAGGCGGCGGTTCGAGGAACAGGTTGATGAGTTCGGTGGGCACGGGTTGCTGGCCGGGGCCGGGATGCGGCCCGCGCCTGGCCGGACGAGGGTTGCGGCCTGGCGTTTCACCGTTGTAGTCCGTCCGGAGGCCCATCCGGTGGGGCGGCAGGCCGAGCGTTTCGCGCAGAGCCGCCAGGTACTTGTGGACGGTCCGGGCCTGCCGGACGGCCAGGACGAGTTGTTCGCCGTCCATCGCCGCCAGCCGTTCCCGCCCGGAATCGGCGAGCGGCAGGTCGATGCCGCGCAGCAGCTCCTGGGCCTGGTCCCGCAGGTGGGGGGCCTGTTCGGCGAGGCGGCGTCGGCGCAGGGCGGCCTGACGGCAGGCCTGTCCGCAGTACAGGCCCGGCCTGCCGGTACGGGCCCGGCTCGGCAGCCGCCGGTCGCAGCAGGGGCCGGCGCACACGGCGGGCCCCGCCGGTCCATGATGGTCCGTCATCGCCCCACAGTGACAAAATCCGATGTTCGCCACAAGCAGACCCGCTGCAGGGGCCGGTGTCCGGTGGCAGCGACGGCCGCTCATCGCCGTCCACACCGTCGCGGGCGGGGCTCGGCCCGGTGCCGACCGACCCGCCCGGGCGGCATGGTTCCGTCCACCGGCGGCAGCGGTCGCGCGATGGCGTCCGGGGCTGACGCGCATGTGGGAACGGTCACCGACGCAGCGGACCGACCGACGAATATGTAGGGCTCATGGATCCCGATGATGCGGCGATGTACGTTCGCTCCTGAAATACGCTTCATTCAGTGGCTCGGAATGGAAAACCTGTCTCCTCCGGGCACCTCCGCTCGGAGGTGCGTCGGCAGGCGCTGCCCTCGCCGGAGACCGGAGATGACCGCGGGCGCCGTCTGGGACAGCATGGAGGGATACGGAAGGGGTCCGATGGCGTTCTCGACGCAGGAACCCGCGGAACGGACGCTGCTGCTCGTGGAAGCCGACAGCGACACCGAGCGCGCGCTCGTACACCGCTGGGCGGCCGAGCACGGGCTGGGCACCGCCCGGACCTTCCCCCTGCACGGGGACGACCTCGCACGCGCGCTCGACGACATCGTGCGCGCCGGCACCGCGGCCGACACAACCCTGACGGCGGTGAAGGTGGCATGGCTGCCACGCGAGCGCAACGGCGTGCGCCGGGCACGCTGGAGCGACGCGCTGGCACTCCGCGACCCCCGCCGCCCCCCGCCGATCGAACAGGCACGGATCGCACGCCGCGAACCGGACCGGGCCCAGGTCGTCGTATCGGAGCCCGCGACCGTGGCCGAGCTGCGCGACCGCCTGCCCGACGGCGACGACCTCGGCCGCTTCATCTCCTCCCAGGCCCACCTCGCGCTGCGCCGGGCCGTACGAGCCGTCGTCGGCGCCCGGTACAAGGTGCCGACCCGGATCGTCGAGTCCATCGAGGCCGATCCGGCGTTCAGACGCGAGGTGGCGGCGCTCGCGCAGCGGCTCGACCTCTCCGAACACGAGGTCGCCTCCCGCATCGGCCGCGATCTGCGCGGACTGGTGGCCTCGCTGAGCCCGATGGCCACCGACCTGCTCGCGGGCGTCCTGCGCCCACTTCACGCACGGGCCTGGGACGTCCAGGTGGACGAGTCCGGCATCGAGCGGCTGCGGGAGCTGAACAAGTCCGGGGCGCTGGTGTTCCTGCCCAGCCACCGCTCCTACGCCGACCCGATGCTGCTCGCCGACGTCCTCACCGAGCGCGACTTCCCCCGCAACCACGTCCTCAGCGGGGAGAACCTGAGGTTCTGGCCGGTCGGCCCGGTGGCGCGGCGCGCAGGCATCGTCTTCATCCGGCGCGTGTTCGGCGACGACGAGGTCTACAAGCTCGCCGTCCGCGAGTACTTCGCGTTTCTGCTGGCCAGAAGGTTCAACCTCGAGTGGTACATGGAAGGCGGCCGGTCGCGCACCGGGAAGCTGCGCGCCCCGCACTACGGGCTGCTCGCCAACGTCGCCGACGCCCTCGAACGCGAACACGTCGCCGACGTCCATCTGGTCCCGGTGTCGATCACCTACGACCAGCTGCGCGAGGTCGCCGCGATGGCCGCCGAGCAGTCCGGCGCGACGAAGAAGGGCGAGGGCATCGCCTGGCTGGCCCGGTACGCGGCCGCGCAGCTGCGCCAGATCGGCGTCGCGCACGTCCGGTTCGCCGAGCCGATCTCGCTGCGGGACGCGTTGGCCACCGGCCCGGACCGGCGTGCGGCACTACGGCGGGTGGCGGCCGAGGTCGCAGCCGGGATCAACCGGGTCACACCCGTCACGGCCACCGCACTCGTCGCGCTCGTACTGCTGGGCGTCCGCGACCGGGCGCTGACACTGGGACAGGTGCAACGCGTGCTCGCGCCCGTCCTCGACCACCTCGACGAACGCGCGCTGCCCCACTCGGACGAGTCCCTGCGCACCCCGGCCGGGATGCGGGGCGTGCTCGCGGCGCTCACCGCGGAGAACGTCGTCACCACCTACTCCGGTGGAACGGAACCCGTGTACGCCATCGAACCCGGCCATCACCTCGTCGCCGCCTTCTACCGCAACTCCGCCGTGCACCACTTCGTCGACCGGGCCCTCGCCGAGCTGCTCGTGCTCGTCCCGGACGAGGAACGCGGGACGGAGCTGGCCGAACTGCGGGAGCTGCTCGGCGGCGAGTTCTTCCTGCCCGACCTCGCGACCCACCGCGCAGGCCTGGACACCGAGCTCGCCCGGCTCGGACCGGGCACCGGGCCCGACGTGCTCCGCCGGGCGCCGTTCCTCATGGCCCACCGCGTGCTCCGGTCATTCGTCGACGCCCAGCTGGTCGTCGCGGAACGGCTCGCCGCCCGCAACCCGCGCACGCCCGTCGTCGAGAAGGAATTCCTCGACGAATGCGGCGGGGTCGGCCAGCAGATGCTGCTGCAGGCCCGGCTGCACGGGCCCGAGTCGCTGTCCCGGGAGCTGTTCGCGGGGGCACTGAGGCTCGCACGGCAGCTGGACCTCGTCGATGCGGGCCGTGAGGAGCTCGGCGTCCGCCGCGAGGAGTTCGCCGAACGGATCCGAGCGCTGGTGCGGCGGGTGATCGCCGTCGACGACGTGGACGCCGAGAACCGACGGGACATCGTCGACGACCCGCAGTGAACGGACCGCAACGGCCCCCTCGCCCGCGTCTCCCCGGCCCGTTCCGCTGGTGGCCGCCGATCATCGCGTTCCTCCTCCCGCGGTCGCCGACGGACCGACCGGTGGAACGCATCCTCCGGGAAGTCAACACCGCGGCCGAGGCGCCGACTCGCCGCTCGAGGTCGAGCACGTCCACCAGCACCCGATCAATTAATTCTGCGCCCTTCTCCGACCCAACAGGTAAGCGGATCTCAAGTGCTCATCCTTCAAGATATTCTTCCGTACGGCGGGATCCTGGGACTTGCAGTACTTGTAGAATATCTTCGGCCCCTTGGACATGAGGACGCTTGTGGCGCAGCGCAACTCCCACCAATTCTCGATGGCCTTGCTGCTTCCGAGGATGAACGCCCGGGTCTGCTCGCCGATTCCCTGCCAGTACCGATACGCCTCGTCGGAATCCTCATTGATCAGTCTGCGCATCATTCGCTTCGCATCCGCTGCGGAGAGAAGGACTTGAGGATCGGTATCCGTCGGCACATCATAGGTTGTGCCGTGTACGCCTTCGCTCGGCGCTCGACAGGCGACTATGTGCAGAACGTCGTAGTGACTGAGCTGCACGCCGATGCTACTGTCCGGGTCGAGGATCCCGCCGCAGGAGTGGCGGGATCCATCCCGGCAGTTCTCGGGCGACTCGCAGAATCGCGTATCCGAAAAACCGCTGGTGCTCAGCCAGAGGATCGGGTACGCACTGCCGCCGTCCTGCGCCACGACGGACTCCACGGAAATTTCCAGGTCCGTCATGCCACTGAAAGTGTAGTTCGGGATGAAGACCGGCGCACCGCCAGGATCACGCGAGAACTCATCATATCCGGTCTCGGGTTGGATCTGCAGGACCCTCATGCCTGCGTCTTCGGCGAGGAAGGTCCCCGCTCGGGCGTGGAACACCACCCTTTTCCCTTCCGGAAGCAGCACCTCCTCCGCATCGGATGACTCCAGCCATGCCTGGGCACTCAGATAAATACTCGACATCGAACAGCCTCATAGTCGTCGCCGAACCTAGGGCCATCGAAGTTCGGTCGCAGCATTTCGACAAGGCCCGATAGTGCACAGTGAGAGGCAGTGAACCGTTCCGACTTCTCTCGGGTCGGCTCGTGCTTCGACAACGCCGCCGCGCAGGCCTCCATCTCACTGCTCAAGGTCGAGCACGTCCGCCGGCACCGGTTCGCCACGCGCACCGCGGCCCGCATCAAGATCGCCACCTGGATCGCCGACTTCGGCAACACCAGGCGCAGGCACACCCGAGCCGACGGACTCCCACCGACCGAGTTCGAACGCATCATCCGACAGTGCCGACAACCGCCGTCCACCAGGACGAGACCGCACAGAGAGGACTTCACGAAACGAGGGGATGGACACTTGCTGCCGACCAGGAGACCGCCTGACTCCAGGTCACGTGGGCTGACCTGCTGGGAACGGGCGGCGCTCCGCCCTGGTGCTGCGGCCCGCCCCGAGCGGGGCCGCCCGTGAACTCGCCCTCCTACGCTCACCACAGGTCGGCGGCGCGGCCTCCTCCGGCCGGGCGACGGCCGCTTCGGCGGCGGCGACGGAATTCGGCGGGAGCAGGCCGGTGGTGGGTACTCGCGGCCCCGCGTCGCCAAGCCGGTAACCTCAACTGCCAACAGCCATCGCATGATCTCTACTTCTATAGTTACTGTCATGCAATTGGATTTGAATCTGCTCACCGCCCTGGACGCGCTGTTGGAAGAGGGCAGCGTGGCCGGAGCCGCGGACCGGCTTCACGTCACCGCGCCGGCGATGAGCCGCTCGCTGGGCCGTATCCGCAGAGCCACCGGCGACCAGATCCTGGTCCGCACCGGACGCCATATGACGCCCACGCCCCGCGCACTGACCATGCGCACCGAGGTCCATGCCCTGGTGCAGCAGGCTCACCAGTTGCTGTCCGCCTGTACGGATCTCGACCTGGAGGGCCTGGAGCGGGTGTTCACCGTCCGCCTGCACGACGCCCTCACCACCGCCTGCGGAACCGCCCTCGTCGCCGCGGTGCACCGCCAGGCCCCGGGGGTGAAGATACGTCTGACGGTCGAGCCCGGCCACGACACCCCCGAGCTGCGTCGCGGTGAGGTCGATGTCGCCTCCAGCGCAGGACCGTCGCCTCAGCCCGACATCCATCACCGCCTCATCGGCCAGGACAGGATCATCCTCGCCGTCCGGGCGGGCCATCCGCTCACCGAAGGACCGGTGACCGTCGAGCGGTACACGGCGGCCGACCACGTGACCGTCTCCCGCCGTGGAAGCCTGCGCGACCGGGTCGACGATGTCGTCGCCGCCCTCGGCCACGAGCGCCGTGTCACCGTCTCCGCCCCCGCGACGGACACCGCCCTGCAACTCGCCCGTGACGCCGACGTCGTGGTCACCCTCCCCGACGCGGTCACCCGCTCCGCCCGAGAGCAGCTGGGCCTGACCACCCTGCCGCTGCCGTTCGACCTGCCGCCCGTACCCCTCTATCTGCTCTGGCACAAGCGTTACGACGACGACCCCGCCCACGCCTGGCTGCTCAACCTGGCGACCCAGACCCTGCAGGACCTGTTCACCACTGCGGAGGCCTCCGGCCGGTAGCGTTCCGTCGCAGCAGTGGACCCGACCGTGCCGGATGCCGACCGGTACGGCCCGGCGCGGTCGAGGCTCTGCTCACCGACGAACTCGACTCGACTTCTCCGCACCACCGGCGGACGCGACGAACGACCTGGTGCCCGCGCTGTCCCGCGAGCGCCAGGTCGTCCTGCCCTTCAAGAGCTTGGTCGTTCTCGAAGAATCAGCCGGTGG
>NZ_JAIZ01000461.1:0-4476 GCF_000710465.2 Kitasatospora sp. MBT63
GGCGGGGTAGTGCCCTCGGGGCGACGCGCGGCGTGGCAGGTCGAACCGGGGCCGAGCGCCGGGGAGGGAAGGCCGGGTTCGTTGGGCGGGGCCTCTGGCTGGGATCTCAGGGCCGGGGTCTTAGGACCGGGGCCCTGGCGCCGGGATGTTGGGGATCGGGAGTCGTGGGCTGGAAGTTGGGGGCCTGAGCCACCACGGTCCGGGCCGACGGCGGGCGTGCCGGGGGGCACGTCCGCCGTCGGCGTGCGACCGGGGCCGCGTGTGGGCCCCGCGTTCGCCGACGGCGGACCGTCAGATGGCTATCCCGGCAGCTCCGTCGGCGGGCAGGTCACTCGCCTTGGCCTTGACCACGAACAGCGCCGTCAGCAGGGCGACCACGGCGAGCGCGGCGCCGACGATGAAGGCCTGGCCGATGCCGTGGGCCAGCACTGCGCTGTACCACTGGCTGCCGACCGGGAAGCCGCCGCTCTTGGCGGCGGCCGCCTGCTCCGGGGTGGCGTGAGCCATGAAGTCCGGGAACTGGGCCTTGGACTCGTCCTTGGCCGCGGAGCTGAACACCGTGGTCAGGATCGACAGGCCGAGCGCACCACCGATCTGCTGGGTGGAGTTGAGCAGACCCGACGCCGCGCCGGTTTCGTGCCCTGCCACGCCGGCAACCGCGAGCAGCATGACCGGGACGAAGATCAGGCCCATGCCGAAGCCGAACACGACCGTCGGGCCGAGGACCCCGGTGACGTACCCGCTGTCTGCCTTGAGCTGGGTCAGCCAGGTGAGGCCGACCGTCACCAGCAGGGCGCCGCTCGCCATGAACAGCTTCGGCCCGTACTTGGCCTGGAAGGCCGAGGCGATCTGCGCGGCGATGATGATGGCCACGCTGATCGGGAGGAAGGCCACGCCTGCCTTGAGCGGGCTGTAGCCGATCACCGTCTGCACGAAGATCGTGATGTAGAAGAAGATGCCGAACATGGCCGCGGCCAGGCAGAGCATCATGATCAGCCCGCCGGTGCGGTTGCGGTTGCGGAACAGGTGCAGCGGGGTGATCGGCTGGTCCGTCCGCCGCTCGATCACCACGAAGGCGAGGATCAGGACGATGCCGGCCGCGAAGGAGACGACCGCCAGACCGTCGCTCCATCCGTCGGAGGCGGCCCGGATGAAACCGTAGACCAGCCCGACCAGGCCGAGGGTCGAGGTCAGCGCACCCGGCACGTCGAAGCGGCCGTCCTGGCGCTCCGACTCGCTGATGAAGCGCGGTGCCGCGACGGCGATCAGGATCGCGATCGGCACGTTGACGAAGAACACCCAGCGCCAGTCGAGGTACTCGGTGAGCGCTCCGCCGGCCAGTAGGCCGATCGCCGCGCCGGAGCCGGCCACCGCGGAGAACACCCCGAAGGCGCGGTTCCGCTCGGGGCCCTCCTCGAAGTTGGTCGCGATCAGGGCGAACGCGGTGGGTGAACAGATGGCTCCGCCGATGCCCTGGAGGGCCCGCGCCGCCAGCAGCATGCCGGCGTCCTGCGCGATGCCGCCGATCAGCGAGGCGAGGCCGAACAGCAGCACGCCGACGATGAAGACCCGGCGACGCCCGAGGATGTCGCCGATCCGGCCGCCGAGCAGCAGCAGGCCGCCGAAGGCCAGGGTGTACGCGTTGATCACCCATGACAGGCTGGTGTCGGAGAAGCCGAGGGCGAGCTTGATGTGCGGCAGTGCGATGTTCACGATGGTGGCGTCGAGGACGACCATCAGCTGCGTGGCGGCGATGACGGTGAGGGCGAGGCCCTTGTTCGGCCGCCGCGCGGCGCCGGGTGGAGCGGACTTGCTGAGCGTTTCCGATACAGCCATTGCTGGTCCCCCTGTAGCTGGCTACTGCTGTTCGATTGGTGCTCGACTGGGTGGTGCTCCGCTGGGTCGTTCCGGACCGGCTCGTCCTCTGCCGATCCTCCGACCTCCGAGGCTTCGGGCCCGTCGGTCGGCGCGGTGGGCAGGGAGCAGCCCGGAGCCGTGCATCCCCGTGCGAGTGAACGGGTGCGTTCACTATGCGGGACGATAGTGGATCGACTATTGTGAACGCAAGCGTTCTCTAGGATTGGTGATGATGAATCAGGCGGTTGGGCGGGACACCACCGGTCCGGCGGGCTCGGGAACTCCGGCCGACGCTGGCCCCGCGGCCGGAGCAGGGCGCAGGCGCGGCAGGGCCCTGGAGGTGGCGATCTTCGAGGCGGCGCTCGACCAGCTCACCTCCGGAGGGTTCGCGCGGATGACGATGGAGGGGGTGGCCGGGGCCGCGCAGACCGGGAAGGCCGCGCTGTACCGGCGTTGGACCTCCAAGGCCGATCTGGTCGTGGACGCCCTGGGCTCAACTCTCCCACCCCCTACGGACATCCCCAACCTCGGGTCCGTCCGGGCGGAGTTGGTGCAGCTCATGGCCCATCTCGGCGAGATGATGAACTCCCGGGCCGGGACCGCGATGCGGGCCCTGATGGCCGAGCTCGACCACGAACAGGCCCTGCCGTTCAAGGGATTCGTGCTGGACCGGGTGATCGAGCCGGTCACCGGTACGATCCTCGCGATCCTCCGCCGTGGCGAGGAGCGCGGTGACGTCCGGCGCGGTGCGGCCACGTCGTTGGTCGCCGATGTCGCGCCGGCCATGATGCTGTACCGGGCGAAGGTCTGCGAGGGCCCGCTCGACGCCGGGTTCTGCACGGAGCTGGCGGAGCAGGTGCTACTTCCGATGATCAGGCCCTGATCCCTGAGGGGCGTCGCCCCGGCGGCCGGCCCCGGACGTTCGCCGGAGCGGTCCGCGAGGTCGGTCCTCCGGCCGGCTGTAGGGCCGGTCGCCGTGGTTGCCGGCCGTCCGGGCGCGTAGCGGCGAGGCCGTAGGCTGGGATCTGCCAGCCCGGAAGCGAACGGACCGAACGATGCCCTATGACCCCCCGACCCACTCCGTCGAGCGCTCGCTGCGCAGGGCCGGCGCCCGCGTGGTGGTCGGCCTGGACGAGGTCGGGCGAGGTGCCTGGGCCGGCCCGGTCACGGTGGGTGCCGCGGTGACCGGGCTGCGTCGCCCGCCCGAGGGGCTCACCGATTCCAAGCTGCTCACCGAGAAGCGCCGCACCGCGCTCGCTACGGTGCTCGCGGACTGGGTGGTGGCCTCCGCCATCGGCCAGGCCTCGCCGCTGGAGTGCGACGAGCTCGGCATGACCGCCGCCCTGCGGCTCGCGGCCAACCGAGCGCTCGCGGCGCTCCCGGTCCAGCCGGACGCGGTCATCCTGGACGGCAAGCACGATTACCTGGGCGGCCCCTGGCAGGTCCGTACGGTGATCAAGGGCGACCAGTCGTGCGTCTGCGTCTCCGCGGCCTCCGTGCTGGCCAAGGTGCAGCGAGACGCATTGATGGCCGAGCTCGGTTCGGATCTCCCCGCCTACGCGTTCGAGGACAACGCCGGCTACCCGTCCCCGGTGCACCGCGCCGCGCTGGAGGAGTACGGGCCCACCGGACACCACAGGCTGTCCTGGGCCTACCTCGACGCGCTGCCCCGCTGGCGCCACCTCAAGCGGGTCCGTGCGGTGGAGGCGGCCGAGTCGGCGGACGAGGCGCGGGGCGAACAACTCGCGCTGGGTTTCTGACGGCTGACGTTCACTTCGGCGACGCCCTGTCAGCGCCCGAGCGCCGTGGACGGGAGCCTCGGGCCCGGATTCAGGTGTCCAAACCGTGGGGCGCCTGTGCGCATCCGACCGGCGTTTGATAGATATCCGGGTATGCCAGTCTTCCCCGAGGATCCGGAGATCCACGACAGTCTCCCGGGCCCCGGCGTTCCCTCCCCCCGCAAGCCGGACGTATCCGCCTCTCGCACGCCTGCCGCTGTGCCCGCGGGTCAGTCGCCCACGGCGCGCCCCGGGCCCCCGCGCCCGGCGCCGCCGCGTCCCGGCCCGCCGGTCCGAAACGCCCGGATCCCCAAGCCCGGCCCTGCCGCCCGGCCTGCCGCACCCGCCCCGACCGCATCGGCCCCGGTGCCCGCCGGCCCGGCCGTCCAGCTGGTCCCGGCTGCCCCCGCCCAGGCGCTGGAGCGCGCCGATGACGTGGTGGACGGGCTGCTGGAGGCCGGCCGGAGCCCCGGCGACATCCTGGTCCTGACGGTGGGCGGACCCCACCCCTGGCAGCTGCACGAGCTGTCGTTCGGCGAAGGCGCCTACTGGGCCCAGCTGGGGGAGGGCGGCGACGTCTTTTACGCGGACGCCGACACCACCCGCCCGGTGCGGCGCGAGGTCGTGGTGCTGGTCGTCAACGACACCCGCCCCGCCCGGATCGAGCAGGCGGCCCGCAAGGCGCTCGGACACGCGGCGGCCCTCCTGGTCGTCTGCGGCGACACCGCCGCTGCGGCCCCTGCCCTTCCGGAGCCCTCCGACCGCCCCGTCCCCGCGTGATCCGACGATGACGCCCTGACCAGGCGCCTGACGGCGTGGCCCCGGCCCCCGGTCCGGGGCC
>NZ_JAIZ01000461.1:4558-18025 GCF_000710465.2 Kitasatospora sp. MBT63
CCGGTTCGCTGCCGGTGCGAATCCCGGCGGTGACGGTCAGCGGGCCGCGGAGCGACGGACGACGGCATCCAGCGGTGCCACCGGTGCGGACGACGAGAGCTGGCCCAGTGACCGGGCCGGGCCGAGCCGGCTCGTCGGGGCCGGTCGGCCGGTCCGGCCCGGGCTGCTGGCAGTCAGCGGCCAGGGGGCGGCCTCCGCGTCCCGGGCGACCCAGGTCGGCAACTCCGTCACGGTGCGCATCGGGCCGTCCACCCAGGATCCGGAGTGCGGTTCGGCGCCGCTACGGCCGTCCCCGAGCGCGTGCCAGCCGGCGGGCGTCAGTGTGAGGTAGGCGCCGCAGCGCAGCCCGTGCAGCGCCGAGGCGTCGCGCAGGGCCCACATCCAGGCGCCGTCCTGCTCGGTCCACTCCGGTCCGCCCTCGCGGCAGCGCAGCAGGACGGCCGTCCGGACGGGTGTGGCCAGCCGCAGGTCGTGCGGGGTGATCCGGCGCAGCTGGCCGAGGATCGCGTTTCGGTGGTGCCAGCCGTCGGTGGCGTGCGGTCTACCGGTGAACGAGGCCGACGCGACCACCCGGTCCAGCGGGTCGAGCACGGTGAGCACGTTCGTGCCCGGCTGGGGGAGGTGTCGTTGGTGCAGTTCGGCGACGAACGCGCCCGGTGCTCCCGGCAGTGTGACGCCGGACCCGGCCCAGGTCTCCAGGTCGATCGTCCGCGCGCCGTCGCAGGGGGTCTGACCTCGGTCCATACCGTTGATCACGATCCTCCTTCCCGGGCCCGCAGGCGCGCAGGTGCGGGCGTACGCCGAGGGCCTGGTCCGCGGACCGGGCTGTGGATACCGCCCAATTCTCGGGTCAGACCGGGTCGAGCGGCAACGATGAAATGACGAACGCCGCCCGAAAGCCGGTGTTCTGCCGGATATATTCCACCGCGCCGGTGGCGCCATTCGGTGACGGAGGGATCAGTTCGAGCGGCCGTCCCGAGCGGCCGCCTTCGCGGGGACGGTCAGGCGGTCGGCTTCGCCGGTGGCGGCCTCCCGGGCACCGGCTTCTGCGCCCGGTCTCCGGTGGCCGTCAGGGACGACCACCGGCGGCGCGGTCCGGGATCGGCTGCTCAGCCCTGCACGGCGAGGACGAGCGGCAGCACCGCGTCGGCCCCGGCCTGGCGCAGCAACCGTGCGGCCACGGTGACCGTCCAGCCGGAGTCCACCGAATCGTCGACCAGCAGCACCGGGCCGGGCGTGGCCGCCAGCGCGGACCGCAGGTCGGGCGGTACCACCAGGGCGCCGGAGAGCGAGTGCAGACGTTGCGCGCTGTTGCTGCGCGGGCCGTGCGGCGGCTGTCCGTGGGCGTACTCGAGCCGGCCCAGGAGTGGCAGACGCCCGACCGCGGCCAGTCGTTCGCCGAGAGTCCCGATCAGGGCCGGACGGGTGGCCGAGGGGATCGTCACCACCCCGACCGGGCGGGCCGGCCGGGAACCGTCGTCCGAGGCCGGACCGGCCCAGCCGCCGGGCCCGCGGGCCCAGTCCGCCAGCACGCTGACCATCGCGTCCAACACGTCGGCGGGCACCGGTCCGTCCGGGGCCTGGTCGCCGAGCAGCGCGCGCAGCCGGTTGCCCCAGCCGATGTCGGAGAGCCGGCCGAGCGCCCGGCCGGTCTCGGCCTGCTCGCCCGCCGGGATCCGGCCCTTCAGGGAGACCCCGATGGCCTCCATACCGGTCGGCCACAGCCGCCGGGGTTCGAACAGGACCCCGGGGCGGCCGAGCGCGGCCCGGGCCGCGGCGAGCGACTCCTCGGACACCTCGGGGCCGTACCGCAGGCCCACGCAGTTGTCGCAGCGGCCGCACGGCGCGGCCTCCGGGTCGTCCAGCTGGCGCCGCAGGAACTCCATCCGGCAGCCGGAGGTCGTCGCATACTCGCGCATCGCGCCCTGCTCGGCCGTTCGGGACTCGGCCACCTTGGCGTAGCGCGCGGCGTCGTACGCCCACGGCTGCCCGGTCGAGGTCCAGCCGCCGCGCACCCGGCGCACCGCACCGTCCACGTCCAGCACCTTGAGCATGGTCTCCAACCGGGCCCGGCGCAGATCCACCCGCGGTTCGAGCGCCGCCGTGGACAGCGGTCGGCCGGCCTCGGCGAGCGCGTCGAGGGTGCGCCGGACCTGCTCCTCGGGCGGGAAGCCGAGCGAGGCGAAGTAGCGCCAGATCGCCTCGTCCTCGCGGCCGGGCAGCAGAAGCACCTCGGCCCGGTCGACTCCGCGGCCTGCCCGGCCGACCTGCTGGTAGTAGGCGATGGGGGAGCCGGGCGAGCCGAGATGCACCACGAAGCCGAGGTCGGGCTTGTCGAAGCCCATCCCGAGTGCGGAGGTGGCGACCAGGGCCTTGACCCGGTTCGCCAGCAGGTCGGCCTCGGCGCTGCGGCGGTCGGCGTCCTCGGTGCGGCCGGAGTACGACGCCACCGGGTAGCCGCGCTCGCTGAGGAAGGCGGTGACCTCCTCCGCGGCGGCCACCGTGAGGGTGTAGATGATGCCGGAGCCGGGCAGCTCCGCCAGGTGTTCGGCGAGCCAGGCCAGCCGGTGCGCGGGATCGGGCAGGGTCAGGACGGCGAGACTCAGGCTCTCCCGGTCGAGCGGGCCCCGCAGCACCAGGGCCCGCTCGTCGGAGCCGCCGGTGCCGAGCTGCTCGGCGACGTCGGCGGTGACCCGGGCGTTGGCGGTGGCGGTGGTGGCGAGAACCGGGACGCCCGGCGGCAGCTCCGCCAGCATCGTCCGCAGGCGTCGGTAGTCGGGTCGGAAGTCATGGCCCCAGTCGGAGATGCAGTGCGCCTCGTCGACCACCAGCAGACCGGTGGAGGCGGCGAGCTTCGGCAGCACCTGGTCCCGGAAGTCGGGGTTGTTCAGCCGCTCGGGACTGACCAGCAGGACGTCGACGGCGCCCGTCGACACCTCGGCCTGGATGCCGTCCCACTCCTCGGGGTTGGCCGAGTTGATGGTGCGGGCGTGGATGCCGGCCCGGGCCGCGGACTCCACCTGGTTGCGCATCAGGGCGAGCAACGGGGAGACGATCACGGTGGGCCCGGACCCGCGGCCCCGGAGCAGGGCGGTCGCGATGAAGTACACCGCCGACTTGCCCCAGCCCGTGCGCTGGACCACCAGCGCCCGCCGGCCGTCGACCACCAAGGCCTCGATGGCGGCCCACTGGTCCTCACGGAGGGTGGCCGAGGGACCCGCCAGTTCGCGCAGGACCGCCTCGGCCCGGGTCCGGACGGCGGAACGGTCGACGGGCTCGGCGGGGTGGTGCGGTGTGGGCTGGTCCATGACTCCATCAATACCGCGTGTCGCGGACAAACAGCCAACGGCGCCCGGGTGGGCGGGCCCGGCCGCCACATCACCGGACCGTCCGGCGACCCGCTGATCGATCCGCTGGTCAGCCGCCGGTGGTGCGGTTCGGGGTGGGAAAGGCTGCTCCGAACGAGTGAGCAAATGCTGGACCCCCCGAGTTATCCACAGGAAAATCCGAACTTCGGGCAACCCGCCGGGCCTGCGCCACGCTTCTCACCATGAACGACGAACGCACCTCCACGCCCCCCGGTCCGCTGCCCGACCCCGTCCCGGGGCCGCTCCCGGGCCTCCGCTCCGACCCGCTGGCGGGCCAGCTCCCCGTCCGGATGCGGGGGCCGGCCGACATGGCCGAGATGCTTCCTTACCTGCTCGGGTTCTTCCCCGACGACAGCATCGTCGTTGTCGGCCTGCAAGGGCCCGAGCTGCAGCAGGGCGGGGTCATCCGGGTCGACATCCCCGACGAGCCGGCCGCCTGGCCGAGAGTTGCCGGCGACACCGCCCGGCTGCTCGTCGAACTCTCCGAGCGCCGCGACGAGCGGCCCGCGCAAGTCCTGGTGTACCTCTGCCGCGATCCGGACGCCGAGGTCGGCCCGGGGCGCGCAGTCCTCGCGGGCCTCGCACCGCTCGCGGCCGCACTGTCCGAGGCGTTCGAGCGGGAGGGCGTCGGCGTTAAGGAGTCGCTCTGCGTGTCCGCCGGGCGCTGGTGGTCCTTCCTGTGCACCGGGTCCGGCTGCTGCGACCCCGGAGGCACACCCATCCGTTCCAACCTCGGACCCGGTCCGCTCGCAGCTGCTGCCACCTTCGCCGGGCTCGCACCACGGGGCAGCCGGAAGGCGATCGTGGCGGGCCTCGCCCCGGTCGGCGACCCGGAGGCGGACGCGCTGCGCGAGGCGATCGAGCAGGCGGGCGCCCCCTTCATCCGCGAGCTCGCCGGGCCCGGTGGGCGGACCGAGGCCGTCGCACGGACGGCCGAACTGCTGGCCGGAGCCATCACCGAATTCCGGGCCGGAGCCCGGTCGATCGACGCCACGCGGGTCGCCCGGCTGCTGGTCGGCCTCCAGGACAAGCTCGGGCGCGACCGCGCGGCCGAGTACACCGAACCGGACGAACTCGTCGCCGCCCAGCGGCTGTGGCGCTTCCTCAGCCGACGCTGCGTGCCCCCGTTCGAGCACCTCGCCCCGCCGCCGATGACGCTGCTGGCCTGGACGGCCTGGCTCGCGGGCGACACGGCCACCGCCCGGATCGTGCTCTCCCGGGCCCTCGACATCGACCCGAAGTACACGCTCGCCCAACTGCTGCACGAATCGATCAACGGTGGACTGATGCCCGACAGACTCCTGGAGAGCGTCCGCCAGGAGCGGGCCGGCCGGGCCGTCCTGCCGGACCACCCCGGCGCGCTCGGCCCGCCGCCGCGCAGTCGCCGCGCCGAACCGCCCGACGGCCGGGCCGAACCGCCTGGCCGCCGGGCCGAACCACCCAGCGGCCGCGGCGAACCGCCCAGCCATCCTGCCGAACCGGCCGGTGGCCGACCGGCCGAAGCCACGCCTCCGCCGCGCCATGAGACGCGCACCCACACGACATCCACCGGGCACAAGGCCACCCGGGGCCGCAGGGACGAAGCATCCGAGGGGCCGCCCTCGGATCCCGCCCAGCCCTCGACCCCCTCCACCTACACGGCCGACGGCCGGACCGCCGAGCGCGGCGCAGAGGTGACCGGTGACGAGTGGGCCGGAGGCGGCCGGGCCGCCGCGACCGGAGCCGTTCCCCGCAGACGCCCAGCTCGCCGCCGCAGGCTGCGCCTTCCGGTACAACGCCGCCCGCAGGACCGCCCGGCGGAGGCCTGAGATGGCCGCCCTGCGTCGCGGGCCACGCGGTGCGGTGTCGGCCCGATCGGCACCGACCCGGTCCCTGCCGGCCCGATCCCAGCCGGCCCGGGCGGTTCCGCTAGAGCTCCCCGCGTGCCATCCGGATCAGCCGGTCGAGTACGGCGCCGCCGCTGACCCGAAGCCCGTCGTGCTCCCACTCGTTGGTCACCCAGGTACGGACGTTGCGCACGGCGCGCGCCGTCGCCAGCGAGTCTGCCGCGTCGACGTACATGTCGTCCTGGTAGACGGCCGCGTACACCGGCACCTCGTTCGCGGCCAGCTTGTCCAGGTCGTACAGGTCGGGCCAGTCGGTCCGATCGGCCAGCAGGTGCGCGGTCTCCCGAAGCGGTCGCAGCGCGGGGTCGGTCTCGAACAGCCAGGGGTAGATCATCTCCCCGGTGAACAGCACCGGCTGCTCGGAGGCCAGCGCCTGCTCCGCGTCGAACTCGGGGAACTCCTTGCGCACTCGCTCCGCCGCCCACCCGGTGCAGCCGCCGTCCACCGATCGCTGACCGTAGATCGACTCGTGCATCACGGCGTACAGCGGTCCGGAGGCGAAGGACAGTTGCGCCTGCACCCCGGCCAGGAAGGTGTCGGACAGTTCCGGCCCATCCACGCCCTCCACCCAGGCCTCCTCCAGCAGGTAGTGCAGCGTGCCCGAGCCGGACCCGCCGCCGAGCAGCATGCCCAGCCCCTGGAACGCCTGGACGGTGAGCATCCCGCCGTCCGGCAGGGGAGCGGGCCGTCCTGCGAGGTGGGCGGCGATCCGCCGGACCGCTTCGACATCTCCCGGGTAACGGCGGTAGTGCGCCGCGTTCTTGTCCGCCACCCGCGGGTAGGCCGTGCGGTACACGTCATCGGCGGAGGTGCGCAGGCCGGCCAGACCACCGGTCACGAACGCCTCGCGTACGCCTTCCGGCGCCTGCGACAGGTAGGTGAGTGTGCAGAAGCCGCCGTAACTCTGCCCGAGCAGGCTCCACTTGGTGTCCTCGCCCAGCAGCAGGCGCCGGATCCGTTCGGCGTCGCGGACGATCGAGTCGGCACGGAAATGCGTGAGGTACTCCGCCTGCTGCTGCGCGTCGCCGCGGCCGGCCAGCGTCTGGCGGTTGGCCGGGGTCGACCGGCCGGTGCCCCGCTGGTCGAGCAACAGCACGCGGTAGCCGTCCAGGGCCCGGCCCAGCCAGCCGTCCCGGCCGAGCGGCCGTCCGGCCTTCCCGCCGGGCCCGCCCTGGAGGAAGAGCAGCCAGGGCAGATCCTCGTCCTCGCGTCCGGCGGCCACCACCTCGCGGGCGTACACCTCGATCCGCTCACCCTCCGGGCGCCGGTGGTCGAGCGGCACACGGAACACGTGGTCGGTGGTGACGATTCCGGGCAGCCGGCTGGTGGTGGACATGCAACTCCTCGGTCCGTGCTGGTCACAGGCGTGGTACGGCAGCTCCGGCCGGGGTCTCCGTTGCGGGCGCCGCTGCTCCCGCACCGTATCCTGACGACGCACACGGACAGTCGTTGCAGGGCCATCGCCCGAAGCGGCCCGGCATCGCCGGGTGTCCACCCACGGCGGTACCGGCGATCCGGCGGCGCCCGGGGCGGGACGAGTGCACGGGCACGGGGGCGCCGGACCGGCGTGACCTGGGGCAGGTGCGGTGCGTTCACCCTGCGGGACGCAGCGGGGGCCGACCGCGCTCCCGGGCGGTCGCCACGACGGTCCGACGGCGGCCACCTCGGGGCCGGTACGGAGCGGCCGCTCGAGATTCCGCCGCACGGACCGTACCGCGGGATGTACTCTCCGGGACGGCCCCGGCCCGGTCGGGCGGGCAGCCGCCGGATCGTCCGGCAGGACGGCAGGGCAGAACCGATCGTGGGCGAACCCGCTCCCGGTCGACGGACAGCGGGAACCGACAGACCGGTCGAGCAAGGGGAGGAGAGCCCGGTGACCACCATGAGGCCAGCGCAGACGGGGCCGCAGGCCGAGCCGGGCACGGGAGAACCGGCCGCGCCGGTCGCGACGGCGCAGCCCGCGCAGTCGAGCCCCCCACCCTCGGCGCCGTCGGGCCCGTCACCCGCGATGCCGATCCCTCCCGCCCCGATCACGACCGAGCTGCCGCACCCCTACCCGCCGGCACCGATGCGGCGGCCGACGGCACCGCCATCAATGACACCGCCACCGATGGCACCGCCGACGGCAGCACCGATCGCGCCGCCGCCCGCCGGCCCGCCGATGCGCGCTCCTCAGCCCGGAGCGGCGCAACCGGGTGCTGCTCCGGGAGGTCATGCCGGTCCGCTGGGCGGTCCGCCCCCCGGATCGGTCCGGACCGGGCCCGGAGCCCCTGGTGCGGGTGCCGTCCCGCGCCAGTCGGCACCGCCGCCCAGGCCGCAGCAGGTGACTGCCCACGACGCCGTGCTGTGCGTCAACGCGCCGGCCATGGCCGCGTCCCACCCGGACGGCCAGCTCCGTGGCCACGGCCTGCACGGATTCTTCCGGGCAGGGGTGCGCACACTTGCCCGGATGGAGGTCAGGCTCGGCGGTATCGAGCCCATGCCGCTCCAGGGTGCCCTCACCTCCGCAGCGGTGGCGCGCTTCGTCGGGGCCGTCCGTCTTCCCGGTGACCCCGACCCGGATCCGGGACTGACCGTCGAGCGGGTGCGCCACGCGGACGGGGTCGAGACCATAACGGTCCGCAACACCGGAGCCCGGCCCGCCCGGCTCCCGTTGGAGATCGCGCTCGGGACCGACCTCGGCCTGCTCACCGACATCGCGGCAGGCCGGCGCTCCGCCGACCTGCCCGGACAGGTGCAGTCCGCCGGGCTGCGCTGGACGGGCCACGGCCGGAGTGCGACGGTCTCCGCCCAGCCCTCGCCGCACGCCGTACTCGCGGGAGCTGGAGTGCTGCGCTGGGATCTCGAAGTGCAGGCCGGCGCCCGCTGGTCGGTCGAGCTGCGGGCCGAACTGGAGTCCGCCCCTGCAGCGGTACGGCCGCCGACCGGTCGCGGCGCCGGGATCGCGCTCCCGTGGGCCGAACCGGAGGTCCGCACCGATGACCCCCGGGCGGCGCAGCTCATCGGCCGCTCGCTGGACACCCTCGGTGGACTGCTCATCGCCGACGCGGACCGGCCCACCGACCTCTATGCGGCGTCCGGGGCGCCATGGCGGTTCGGGCTGACCGCCTCCGACGCGCTCTGGGCGGCCCGCCTCACCCTGCCGCTCGGCACCCGTCTCGCCGCCGGCACCCTCCGTGCCCTGGCGCGGCGCCAGCATCTCGCTGCAGGCCCGGGTGCGCCCATAACCCCCGGCGGGGCATCCGCTTCGGCTCCCGCTTCGGCTCCGGCCGCCGCCCGGCCGGGGGCGTCCGCCGCCGGGTCGACGCCGTCCGCCGGCGGCTCCGACGGCACGCCGCTTCCCGCCCCGGCGGAGTCGGGCCCGGCCGGCCGGCCGGACGGGCTGATCCCCGGGCCGCTCAGACACGCGGGTCCCGAGCTGCCGCCGTCCTGCACCGCCACCGAGGCCACCCTCCTGTTCGTCACGCTGCTGGCCGAGGCCTGGCGGTGGGGGCTGGCGCGCCAGGAGGTGGCCGACCTGCTTCCCGCCGCCGAGCGTGCGCTCGGTGCGCTCCGCGGTTCGCTCGGTGACGGTACCGAGGGGCCCGAGGGCTTCGTCATCGACCTCGGCCGCACCGCGGAGGACCGACTGGCCCGACCAGCGGCCGCCAGGTGTGAGGTGCAGGCGCTGGCGCACCGGGCGGCCCTGCACGGTGCGGATCTGCTTGCGGCGTTCGGCCGCCCGGGCGCAGACGAATGGCGGGCCTGGGCCGCCCGGCTGCGTGACCGGTTCCGGGAGCAGTTCTGGATCGACGACCTGTCCGGTGGCCGCCCGGCCGCGGCCCTGCTCCCCGGAGGGCGTGCGGTGCCCGCCGTCGCGGCGTCCTTCGTCCACCTGCTCGACCTCGGCCTGGCCGGTGAGGGCGAGCTCCACGAAGGACTGCTCGACCGGGAGCAGACCCGGATCCTGGCCCAGCGGCTGGTCGCCCCGGAGCTGGACGCCGGCTGGGGCCTGCGGACGCTCAGCGCCAAGTCACCGCGGTTCAACCCCCTGGGCCACCGCAGCGGGGCGGTTCGCGTCCACGAGACCGCACTGGCGGTCTCAGGGCTGTCCGAAGCGGGCTTCGAACGGGAGGCCGGGCAGTTGCTGGAAGGGTTGCTGGACGCGGCCCGGTACTTCGAGGGGCGACTGCCCGAGATGTACGCGGGCGAGCAACGGGTCGCCGACTGCCCGCCGGTTCCGCACCCGGCGGCCTGCCGCCCGGCCGCGCTGTCGGCGGCTGCGGCCGTGCACCTGGTGCTCTCGCTGGCGGGGGTCCGGCCGGACGTCCCGGCGGGACGGGTGAAGGTCCGCCCGGCCAGTACCGCTCCGTTGGGAGAGCTCCAGCTCACCGGCCTGCGGGTGGCGGGTGAACCGTTCTCGGTCCGGGTCAGCCGGATCGGGGTGGCCGTGGTCGAGGAGGCGCCGGCCGAGCTCCAGCTCGGAGCAGGCTGACACAGGCACAGGGACCTTTCGCGGGATCGACAGCCATGGTCGACCGCGCCCTCAACAGCGGACTGCCCTCCACCGGCGGAGCCCCGCATCAGGGCCACGTCAGCAGCACCGGATCCACCCCGGCCCGAGCGCTGGGATCCCGGTTCCGGAGCGGTCGGGCGGACCGGACGGACACCTGTGCCGCACGGGCTCTGTGTTTATCGTCAAAGAGACGACTATCATCGTCGCCATGTCGCGTTATGACCCGTCGGCCTTCCCCCCGTTCGCAGTCACGGTCGACCTGGTGGTGCTGACGGTTCGCGAGCACGCGCTCTGCGCGCTGCTGGTGAAACGAGGTGAGGCACCCTTCCAGGGCTACTGGGCGCTGCCGGGCGGCTTCGTGCGCCCCGACGAGGGGCTGGCCGAGGCGGCCTCTCGTGAACTGGCCGAGGAGACCGGTCTCCGGGCGTCCTCCGCTCCCGGCCAGGCCGCCGCCGGCGCGCACCTGGAGCAGCTCGCGACCTACGGGCACCCGCAGCGCGACCCGCGGATGCGCGTGGTCAGCGTCGCCCACCTGGTGCTCGCCCCCGACCTGCCGACGCCGCGCCCCGGCGGCGACGCCAGCGGCGCGCGCTGGGCGCCGGTGGTCGAGCTCCTCGGTCAGACCCCGTCCGACGGTGTACCGCTGGCCTTCGACCACGGCCAGATCCTGGCCGACGGTGTCGAGCGGGCCCGCTCGAAGATCGAGTACTCCTCGCTGGCCACCGCCTTCTGCCCGCCCGAGTTCACCGTCGGCGAGCTCCGAAGGGTCTACGAGGCGGTGTGGGGCGTCACCCTCGACCCGCGGAACTTCCACCGGAAGGTCACCGGCACACCTGGCTTCCTGCTGCCGTCGGGCGGCACCACGACCCGTCAGGGCGGCCGCCCCGCGCAGCTCTTCACGGCGGGTAGTGCCACCGTCCTCAACCCGCCGATGCTGCGTCCGGAAGCCTGACCTCCCACTGGGGGACGGGTACCGTCGGCCGGGCTCACCACTGGTCCCCTGATCGGGTGAGCTGGGCGGCCACGCCGTCCGCGCGCCATCCGTAATGCCCGAATTCGGGTCAATCGCGTCCTAATGTGCTGGCGCAGGCACACAAGGGACACCCCCGTGCCTCGCAGACCCGGTCGGACGAGGACATGGGAGCGCGCATCGATGATCCAGACCACCGGCCTGACCAAGACGTACCGGCGCAGGCGTCCACCCGCGGTACTCGACCTCACCTTCGACGCGCGGCCCGGCGTCGTCACCGCCCTGCTCGGCGCCGAGGGCGCGGGAAAGACCACCGCCGTCCGGTTGATGGTGGAGCTGGAGCGGGGGCTCGGGATCACCCTCTTCGGTGGCCGCACGTACCGTTCGCTGCGCCGGCCCGAGCGCGAGGTGGGAGTGTTGCTCCCGACCGGGACAGCTGCCATGGGACACCCGGGACAACGGGCGTACTGCCACCTCCGGATGTTGGCCGCCTCGATCGGTGTCCCGGCACGGCGGGCGGACGAGCTGCTGGAACAGACCAGACTGGCCGGCATCGCGGACCACCGCCTCAGGTCGTTCTCGCCCGGGATGAGCCGCCGGCTCGGGCTGGCCGCCGCACTGCTCGGCAGCCCCGGCACGCTGCTGCTGGACACCCCGACGGACGGCCTGTCCCCGCGCAGCGCGGAGTGGTTCCACTCCTTCGTCCGCTCCTTCGCGGTGGCCGGCGGGACGGTGTTGGTCACCACCCGGACGCCGGAGGAGGCGGCCGCGGTGGCCGACCGGGTGATCACGCTCGACCAGGGGCGGCTTGCATCCGACCAGCCCGCCGGCGAGTTCCGCCGGGCCCGGTTGCACCATGAGGTCTCCGTACGGGGCCCGCAGATGGCCCGCCTGGCCGACCTGCTGACCGGCCAGGGCGGGGAGGTCCGTCCGGACGGCACCACGGGCATCGCTGTGACCGGAATCGGCCGGACCGAGATCGGCGAGCTCGCCTACCGGCACGGCATCCTGCTGCACGAGCTCGCGGACCGCGTCGTCGATCGGCCGGCCCAGCACCTCGCCCTGCCCACCACCTCGGGCCGGTCGGGCCACGTCCAGCTCCAGGCCCAGCCGCAGGCACCCCACCAGGGGTCGTACCAGGGCGCCCACCCGAGTCCGCTCCACACCCCGCCCCAACCCCCGGCCCACACCCCGCACCAGGCGACGCACCAGGCCCACCACCCGGCGGCCCACCCGGACTCACCCTCGGACTCACCCCCGGCTCAGGCCGAGCCGCAGGCGCAGCCACAGCTGCAGTCCCAGAGCCGCGGCCCCGACCACCAGCGCGGCCGTCGGCATGCCCGGATCTCCGCCATCGACACGGACCCGCTGTCCACCGAGCACCTCATGGCGGACTGGCCGCAGACCCCCGAGCAGCGGGTTCCGGACGAGCAACGGGGATCGGCGGGAGAGCCGGCCCACCCAGAGCTGTTCCACGAACACACCGTCAGCGCGGCCCACTCCGTCGGCGCCGCTCATCCGATCGGCAGTGAGCACCACTCGCACCACTCGCACTACTCGGAGCACCAGCCCGACACCACAGTGACCCACCCGGCCCCCGGCCCCGACCACCTGAGCGAGTGACCGTGCGCGTACTGGCCTACGAGCTGCGCCGCCTGCGCAGCCTCCGCTCGACCTGGTTGATCGTGTCCGCCGTGGTGTGCTGCGACGTGGCGGCGGCGGTCGTCCTCACCCGGCAGTTGCCCGCGGGGCCGCTGTCGACGACCGAGGCGGTCCGGGCGGTCACCGCGCTGGTGCCGCTGCTTCCGCTGCCGTTCGCGGCACTCGGGGCCGGCGCGCTCGGCGCGCTCTCGTACCGGCACGAGGTCCGCTACCCGGGCCTTGCGGCCTCCCGGGTGACACTGCTGCGGCGGCTGTGGCTGCTGGTGGGCAAGCTCGTGGTGCTCGCCCCGGTGGCGCTCGCGCTGGCGGTGCTGACCCTGACGCTGGACGCGCTGGCGGTGCGACTGGCGCTGCCGACGGGAGTGACGCTCGGGGTGTTCGACGACCCGGTGCTGCGGCCGGAGCTGTTCGTCGACGGGGCGCCGGTCGGCCCCGCCCGGTCGCTGGCGGCCTTCGTCCTGCTGGTCGTGGTGAGCGGTTGGGCCGGGCTGCTGTTCACCGCCGTGGTGCGCAGCGCGGTGGCGGGTCTGCTCGCGTTGCTGGCGGTGCCGGTACTGCTGGAGCCCGCCGCGGCCATGGCGCTGAGCCGGCTCGGCGACAGTTGGCCGCTCTGGGCGCAGGAGCTGATGCCGTTCCGGTTCAGCCTCGGCCGGTTCGGGCTCGGTTCGGGGCTGGGCTCCAGGCTGGGGCTCGCCTCCTCGGCCCGCCCCGGTCCGGTGGCCGGGCTGGCGCCGGCCGGGGTGGCCGAGCTGCTGGTGACCCTGGCCGTCCCGGGCGTGGTGCTGCTGCTGGGCTGTCTGCTCGCGCAGTTGCGGCGCCGCGCGCTCTGAGCCGGCGGCGCCGGCGGGCCGCGGTCGGGTCGGTTCCGGCCCCGTACGGGTCGGGCCGACCGGGCCGGAGCCCGGCGGGCGCGGGCGGGTCCTGGACGTGGGAGCTTCGGACCACCCTTCACGCCGGTGACGGGCTGCCAGGAGCGGGGTCGGCTTCGCGTCGGAAATGAGAGGTTCTGCCTGATAAGAAGTCAATTATCCGGTCACGGGCGATCACCCTTTCGTGTGCTTTTCACGAGAATCCTCAAGGCGGACC
>NZ_JAIZ01000461.1:18106-19188 GCF_000710465.2 Kitasatospora sp. MBT63
CCCCGCCGATCGCCGACAAAAGACGTGTGAGTACCCTTGCGCACCCCACCATGACCGCAGCCCGCCCGGCCGACGCGATCGGCACCGGCGAGTTGGACCGCTTCCCGTACGCAGATCGCCCCACCCCGCCCGCCCCGCGCTGGGAGGGCGCCGAGTCCGACCTCTCGCGGGTCGGCCGCAAGACCACCAGCAGCCGCGGCCGCGGTCTGCACGGCCAGCTGGTCCAGCAGCTCGGCCAGATGATCGTCTCCGGTGACCTCGGTGCCGACCGGCCGCTGGTGCCGGAGGAGATCGGCCAGCGTTTCGAGGTCTCCCGCACCGTGGTGCGTGAGTCTCTGCGGGTGCTGGAGGCGAAGGGCCTGGTCAGCGCCCGGCCCAACGTCGGCACCCGGGTCCGCCCGGTCGGTGACTGGAACCTGCTGGACCCCGACATCATCGAGTGGCGCGCCTTCGGCCCGCAGCGCGACGAGCAGCGCCGCGAGCTGTTCGAGCTGCGCTGGGCGATCGAGCCGCTGGCGGCCCGGCTCGCCGCCGGTCACGGCCGGGAGGACGTCCAGCACCGGCTGGTGGAGCTGACCGAGATCATGAGCCACGCCGGTGCCCAGGGCGACGTGGTCAGCTACGCCCGGGCCGACGCCGAGCTGCACGGCCTGATCCTGCAGATGGCCGGGAACCGGATGCTGGAGCACCTGTCCGGCATCGTCGGCTGCGCCCTCCAGGTCTCCGGCGGCCCGGCCACCACCTGCGACCGGCCCTCGGACCCGTCGCTCAGCCTGCACGTCCGCCTGGTCGACGCGCTCGGCGCCGGGGACGGCACGGCGGCCGAGGCGGCCATCCGCGCGCTGCTCACCGTGCACCCGGCGGAGGTCGAGCCCTCCGTCCCGGCGCCCCGCGAGCACTGACCGGGGGGTGGAACCCCGACCGGAGGCGGCTCCAGGCCCTTCAGCAGCCCGCCCAGGGCGGCCGGAGGGCCATCGCCGCAGTTCCAGGGCTCGGCGGGCCGCCTCTCGGACCCCGGACCCGAACAGCACCCCGGTCCTCGGCCGTCCGCCCCGCGCCGACCGGCCCCGCCCCGCCTCACC
>NZ_JAIZ01000461.1:19418-25883 GCF_000710465.2 Kitasatospora sp. MBT63
TTCGGACACGTTGCAGGAACGTCACGCCCGCCCCGCTTCCCACTCCGCCCCTGCCCGCCGGCGCCCGGTCCACCTCCGCTCCACCCCCGCGCCGGCCCCGCGGGCCGAGCGGTCGGCGCAGGCGCCGCAGGGCCTGCGGCCGCGGTCGGCGCCTCGGGCACGCGGATCCGGCCGGCGGCCGGAGGGAATCCCCCGCAGCCGGTGAAGCTCCCCCGGACGGCCACCCGAACAGCCCCCGGCGAGCCGCCGCGCCGCGATGTGACGGGCGCCACGAAGAGCATGCGTAACACTTGAGGAGCGGCAGCGATGTGTACGGAGCGGAAGCAGCTCCGGAACAACACAGGCATGTCAGAATGCTGTGTTGGTCTGCGGCGCTGCTGCCGTCCTAAAGACCCAGTCCACGTCCCCACCCCCGAGTCGGTCCGAACCGTCACCGCGCGCTGTCGTGCGGGACGGGACCCCGCCGCCCCGGGCAGCCGGGCCGGGGTTCGAGTCCACTCATCGTCCGAGAGGTTGTTCGTGTCGGCCAGCACATCCCGTTCGCTCCCCCCCGAGATTGCCGAGTCCGCGGCTCTGCTCGCGCTCATCGAGCGGGGCAAGGCCCAGGGGCAGATCGCCGGTGACGACGTGCGCCATGCGTTCGAGGCGGACCAGATCCCGGTCACCAAGTGGAAGAACGTCATGCGCAGCCTCAACCAGGTGCTGATTGAGGAGGGGGTGGATCTGATGGTCAGCGCCGCCGAGCCGGCCGGCGCCAAGCGCAAGAGCGTTGCGGCCAAGAGCACCACCAAGCGCACCGCCACCAAGGCGGTCACCACGCGCACGCCGTCCGCCCCCACCAAGCCCCCGGTCCGGATCGCCCCCGCGGCGACCCCGTCCGCCGCGGCCGTCGCCGCTGCGGTGGCCGCCGAGGTCACCGTCGTCGAGACGGTCACCGAGATCGGTGCCACCGCGAAGAAGGCCGTGGCCGCGCCCGCCAAGAAGGCCGTGGCGAAGAAGGCCGCCGCGCCCGCCAAGAAGACCGCCGCCAAGAAGACCACCACGGCCAAGGCCGCGGGCAAGGGTGGTGACGAGGAGCTCGCCGGAGACGAGGAGCTGCTGGTCGAGGACGCCGCCCTGCCGGCCGACAAGGCCGAGGCCGAGCCGGAGGAGGAGTCGGAGGGCTTCGTCCTCTCCGACGACGACGAGGACGACGCGCCGGCCCAGCAGGTCGCCGTCGCCGGTGCCACCGCCGACCCGGTCAAGGACTACCTCAAGCAGATCGGCAAGGTCCCCCTGCTCAACGCCGAGCAGGAGGTCGAGCTCGCCAAGCGCATCGAGGCCGGCCTGTTCGCCGAGGACAAGCTGTCCGCCGCCGACAAGCTGGCGCCGAAGCTCAAGCGCGAGCTGGAGATCATCGCCGAGGACGGCCGCCGAGCCAAGAACCACCTGCTGGAGGCCAACCTCCGCCTGGTGGTCTCGCTGGCCAAGCGCTACACCGGCCGCGGCATGCTGTTCCTGGACCTGATCCAGGAGGGCAACCTCGGTCTGATCCGTGCGGTCGAGAAGTTCGACTACACCAAGGGCTACAAGTTCTCGACCTACGCGACCTGGTGGATCCGCCAGGCGATCACCCGCGCCATGGCCGACCAGGCCCGCACCATCCGCATCCCGGTGCACATGGTCGAGGTCATCAACAAGCTCGCCCGCGTGCAGCGCCAGATGCTCCAGGATCTGGGCCGCGAGCCCACCCCGGAGGAGCTGGCCAAGGAACTCGACATGACCCCCGAGAAGGTCATCGAGGTCCAGAAGTACGGCCGCGAGCCGATCTCGCTGCACACGCCGCTCGGCGAGGACGGCGACAGCGAGTTCGGTGACCTGATCGAGGACTCCGAGGCGGTCGTCCCGGCCGACGCGGTCTCCTTCACCCTGCTCCAGGAGCAGCTGCACTCGGTGCTCGACACGCTCAGCGAGCGCGAGGCCGGCGTGGTCTCGATGCGCTTCGGCCTGACGGACGGTCAGCCGAAGACGCTGGACGAGATCGGCAAGGTGTACGGGGTCACCCGTGAGCGCATCCGCCAGATCGAGTCGAAGACCATGTCGAAGCTGCGCCACCCGTCGCGGTCCCAGGTGCTGCGCGACTACCTGGACTGATCACGGACGTACGGCTTCGCGGCCGTACGGCTCCATGGCTTCACGGCCTCACGGCTTCGCCCGAGGAGCCCGGCACGTTTCCCCGCGAGGGGGCGTGCCGGGCTCCTCGGCGTTTCGCCGGTCGGCGTCCGCGTGCTGCATGCGGGGGCCACGCCCATGTGCCGCGGTCCGTGATCACTCGTCCGGGTGGCCTGCCGAGAGTCTCGGGCACGCGGCGTATCCGGGCGACTACGCTGTGCCGGTTGGCTGCTGTCGAACCACCTTTGGGAGACCCGGTGTTGCCCAGCTCGGACGCCCGCCCACCCCGACTCTCACCGGTCGCCCCCGGCCGCGCCCGTTCGCGCAGAGCGGTCGCCATGCTCGCACTGGCCGCGTTGCCGGCTCCGCTGCTGACGCTCGGGGCGGCCGCGCCCGCCGCCGCCCAGCGCCGGATCGTCGGCGGGTGGAGCACCACGACCAGGGACCACCCGTGGATGGTGGCGCTGTCCAGCCGGGAGCAGTTCGGCAGTGCGCGCTCCGGGCAGTTCTGCGGTGGCGCGCTGGTCTCGCCGACCAAGGTGGTGACGGCGGCGCACTGCTTCTTCAACGAGAGCACCGGCCGCCGGACCGACCGGCCCGGCCTGCGGGTGATCATCGGCCGGGACGACCTGAACAGCCGGGACGGCCGCGAGGTTGCCGTCCGGGAGGTGTGGGTGGACCAGGGCTACAGCTTCGCCACCAACGAGCGGGACATCGCGGTGGTCACGCTCGCCGAGCCGCAGGCCGGCCGTGAGTCGCTGCAGGTCGTCGGCCAGGGCGAGAGCGAGCCGTACCGTGCCGGTACCGCGGCGCAGGTCTACGGCTGGGGTGACACCACCGGCGGCGGTCGGTACTCCCCGACGCTGCGCGAGGTCGAGGTGCCGCTGATCGCGGACACGGACTGCTCCCACGCGTACCCGCCCGGTGGCGACAGCCCTTTCGACGCCCGGACGATGGTGTGCGCGGCCGCCCCGAAGGGAGGCCGGGACGCCTGCCAGGGTGACAGCGGCGGCCCGCTGCTGGTCGCGGGCCGACTGGTCGGACTGGTCTCCTGGGGGACGGGCTGCGCGGAGGCGGCCCACCCGGGGGTCTACACCCGGATCGCCGCGGTGGCCGACGACATGCGCACCGTGCTCGACCGGTGACGGAGTGCCACGGCGCGGGCCGTCCGCCGGTCGCCGACGCGGGCCGGCGCCGGATCGCCCCGGGCCGCACGACATGCGCCGAGTGCCATGTGGCGAGGGCCACTCGACGCGGTGTCAGCGCGTGAGCGGCCCGTCACTCGTGGTGCCCGGAGAAACGCCGGAGCCGGTGGACAGGCTCTGCAGCCTGTCCACCGGCTCATCGACCTGGTCGGTCGAATCAGCTCGCCGGGGCGAGCGCCTTGGTCAGCGCTCGTCGTTGTCGGCCGTGGCAGGCGTCGCGGTCAGCCGGCCGCTCTCGTCCTGTATTTCCACGGCAATCTTCTTGAGCTCGGGCTCGAACTTCCGCCCGTGGTGGGCGCAGAAGAGCAGCTCTCCGCCGCTCGCGAGGACAACGCGCAGGTAGGCCTGGGCGCCGCAGCGGTCACAGCGGTCTGCCGCGGTGAGCGGGCTCGCAGGGGTCAGAACAGTAGTCACGTCGCCTCTTCTCTAGCTCGACGAGCTGTCGTACCAGGGTCAACATCCAACCAGGTCGATTTCGTTCCCGCTCGTGGCTTTTCTCGGTTCGAGGATTCTGCAGTTGTTGTTGATGAGGACGTGCCCCGGGCTTCGGTGGTTCATGCGTACCGAATCCGGTGACCCGTCGGTGGCCTCGAACGTCCTAGCGAAGCGATGTCCGGGTTCCGCGTAGCATAATCCTCTGCTGGGTTGGAGCATAAGCCCCGTCCCAGGCCCCGATAGCCTGCATCCCAGCAGCTCCGCCGCCTGCTCCCGGTCCCACGCCCCGCCAGGAACCGTGGTGTCAGGTGGAGATGGCACCCTGGAGCCCACGACTCCGACGAAGGTCTTGTTCGCGCAGCGCGTACAAGCCGGACGGAGCCGGGAGGCCGGTGTCTCAGTTGCTGAGAGAGCGGGGCGCCCCCCAGGGCGGCCGCCCCGCCCGGCCAGCCGAGTCAGAACGTCATTGAGGAGTGCAGCGAGTGAGTGCTGAAACGTCCGTGCCGTCCGCTCTGGTCGCCGGGGAGGACGGCTCCAACTACACCGCTCGGCATCTGCTCGTCCTGGAGGGCCTGGAGGCCGTCCGCAAGCGGCCCGGCATGTACATCGGTTCGACCGACAGCCGCGGTCTGATGCACTGCCTCTGGGAGATCATCGACAACTCCGTCGACGAGGCCCTCGGCGGCTACTGCGACAAGATCGAGGTGCTGCTCCACGGTGACGGCTCGGTCGAGGTGCGTGACAACGGCCGTGGCATCCCGGTCGACGTCGAGCCCAAGACCGGCCTGTCCGGGGTCGAGGTCGTGATGACCAAGCTGCACGCCGGCGGCAAGTTCGGCGGTGGCTCCTACGCCGCCTCCGGCGGACTGCACGGCGTCGGCGCCTCCGTGGTCAACGCGCTGTCCGCCCGGCTCGACGTGGAGGTGGACCGCAGCGGCCACACCCACGCGATCAGCTTCCGCCGCGGCACCCCCGGCCTGTTCACCGAACTCAGCCCGGACGCCCCCTTCGAGGCGCGCAACGGCCTCACCAAGAAGGGCAAGGCCCCGCGCGGCCGGACCGGCACCCGGATCCGCTACTGGGCCGACCGGCAGATCTTCCTGCGCGACGCCAAGCTCTCGCTGGAGAGCCTGCACAGCCGCGCCCGGCAGACCGCCTTCCTGGTGCCCGGCCTCACCATCATCGTCCGTGACGAACGGCTGACGGAGAGCGAGAAGGTCGAGGAGGCGACCTTCCGCTTCGACGGCGGCATCGGCGAGTTCTGCGAGTTCCTCGCCCCCGACAAGCCGGTCTGCGACGTCCTGCGGCTCCAGGGCGAGGGCACCTTCAAGGAGACCGTCCCGGTCCTGGACGAGCTCGGCCACATGACCCCGACCGAGGTCACCCGCACCCTGGGGGTCGACATCGCGCTGCGCTGGGGCGCCGGCTACGACACCACCCTGCGCTCCTTCGTCAACATCATCGCCACCCCCAAGGGCGGCACCCACGTCACCGGCTTCGAGCGTTCGCTCGCCAAGACCGTCAACGAGGTGCTGCGCAGCGCCAAGCTGCTGCGGGTCGCCGAGGACGACATCACCAAGGACGACGCGCTCGAAGGGCTCACCGCGGTGGTCACCGTGCGCCTCGCGGAGCCGCAGTTCGAGGGGCAGACCAAGGAGGTGCTCGGCACCTCCGCCGCCAACCGGATCGTCGCCGCGGTCATCGCCAAGGAGCTCAAGGCCTTCCTCGCCTCCAGCAAGAAGGACGAGAAGGTTCAGGCCCGCGCCGTGATGGAGAAGATCGTCGCGGCCGCCCGCACCCGGGTCGCAGCCCGTCAGCACAAGGAGGCGCAGCGTCGCAAGACCGCGCTGGAGACCAGCTCGCTGCCGGCCAAGCTGGCCGACTGCCGCAGCGACGACGTCGACCGCAGCGAACTGTTCATCGTGGAGGGTGACTCCGCGCTCGGCACCGCCAAGCTGGCCCGCAACTCCGAGTTCCAGGCGCTGCTGCCGATCCGCGGCAAGATCCTCAACGTGCAGAAGGCCTCGGTGGCCGACATGCTCAAGAACGCCGAGTGCGCCTCGATCATCCAGGTGATAGGAGCCGGCTCCGGCCGGTCCTTCGACATCGACCAGGCCCGCTACGGCAAGGTCATCTTCATGGCCGACGCCGACGTCGACGGCTCGCACATCCGCTGCCTGCTGCTGACGCTGTTCCAGCGCTACATGCGCCCGATGGTGGAGAAGGGCCGGGTGTTCGCCGCGGTCCCGCCGCTGCACCGGATCGAACTCACCAACCCCAAGCGCGGCCAGGAGAAGTACCACTACACCTACTCCGACTCCGAGCTGCGCCGCACGTTGCTGGAGTTCCAGGGCAAGGGGCTGCGCTGGAAGGACCCGATCCAGCGCTACAAGGGCCTCGGCGAGATGGACGCCGACCAGCTGGCCGAGACCACCGTGGACCCGCGCCACCGCATCCTGCGCCGGATCAACCTCGGTGACCTGGAGGCCGCGGAGAAGGCCTTCGACCTGCTGATGGGCAACGACGTGGCGCCCCGCCGGGACTTCATCGTGAACTCGGCCGCCACCTTGGACCGCTCCCGCATCGACGCCTGACCGGTCCGGCCGACCGGTCCGGCCGGCCCGGCCCCGCCGTACGGCGCAGGGGCTCTCCACCCGCGGGTGGAGAGCCCCTG
>NZ_JAIZ01000461.1:25977-33700 GCF_000710465.2 Kitasatospora sp. MBT63
CGACGCGGATCCGTAGCGTCGAGGACGTAGTGCAGACCCCCGTCCGAACGGAGAATCCGCCATGAGCGGCCTCGTCAACGTCCTCGTCGTCCTCGCGGTGATCGCCCTGGTGGTGACCAGGCAGTTGCGTGCGCGCAAGGTCGACACCGACCGGCGCCTGTGGGTGCTCCCGGTGGTGCTGGCGGTCCTCGCGGTACGGGACCCGCAGCTGGTCGACCCGGCCCACCGGGCGGCCGCGGCCGGCCTGTTGGCCGCCTCCGTGGCGACGGTCCTGGCGATGGGTTGCGTCTGGGGCTGGACCGTCAGGCTGTGGCGCGAGGCCGACGGCTCGGTCTGGGCCAAGGGCACCAAGGCGACCGTCGCCGCCTGGGTCGGCATGATTGTGCTGCGGCTCGGCTGGTACGGGCTGGGCGTGGCCCTGCACGTGCACCAGAGCAGCAGCGCGCTGCTGCTCTCGCTGGCCGGACTGCTGCTGGTGCGCGGCCTGGTGGTGAACCGGCGGGTGCAGCGGCTCGAGCACAGGTACGACGTAGCGGCCTGACCCCCGCATCACCGTCCCGGAGGGACCCGAGGTGGACCACGAGATCTGGACCGGCTGGCCGGCGACCGACGCCCATGGCGGGGACCGGCCGACCCGGCCCCGGCAGGCGCTGGGCCTGGTGGGCCGGCTGGTCCTGCTCGCGGCGACGCTCACCAGCACCTTCGCCGACGACCGGTTCACCGGGTGGGCGGCGGTGGTCGCGGCCGGCTGGATCGTCTCGGCCGTCGTGCTGTTCGCGTTGTTCTTCCGGGCCGCCCGGGGCCGGCGGATCCGGGGCGCGCTGCTCGCAGCCGCGGCGCTGCTCGTGATCGCCGCGCTGGCGAAGGAGGGCGGCGCGGACGTCCTCGCCGGGGTGCTGTGGTGCGGGCTCGGGATCACCGCGCTGATCCGGTTGCCGCGGGCCGCCGGGCTGCCCACCGCACTGGCCGCGCTCGGCAGTTACGCGGCGCTGGGCGACGAGCCGCTGCTCGCCGGGCTGGCCACGGCGGGCGGCCTCGGGCTGCTCGGCTGGCTGCTGCGGCTGGACGCGGAGGCCCGTGGCACCCAGCGCAGGCTGCTCCAGCAGGAGCGGGCCGCCCGGGTCGCGGAGGCCGAGTCCGCGGCGCTCGCCGAACGGGCCAGGATCGCCCGGGAGATCCACGACGTCCTGGCGCACAGCCTCTCCGCGCAACTGGTCCACCTGGAGGCGGCCCGGCTGATGCTGGACGGCGGCGCCGAACGGGAGCAGGTGCGCGAACGGGTGGTCGCCGCCCGGCGGATGGCCCAGGAGGGGTTGGCCGAGACCCGGCAGGCACTGTCGGCCCTGCGCGGCGAACTGACCCCGGTCGGCGAGTTCCTGGCGGAGCTGGCCGGGCGCGAGCAGGCCGTGCTCTCGGTCGAGGGCACGCCCAGGCCGCTGGCCGCCGAGGCCGGGCTGGCCGTGCGGCGGACCGCACAGGAGGCGCTCACCAACGTCCGCAAGCACGCCCCGGGCGGGCGGGTCTGGATCCGGGTCGCGTACCTGGCCGACGTGGTGGAACTGGAGGTCCGCAACAGCCGTCCGCCGCGCGGCGCCCCGGCCGGCGCGCTGGCCGCCAGCGGCAGCGGGTACGGTCTGCTCGGGATGCGCGAGCGGGCCGAACTGCTCGGCGGAGAACTGCAGGCGGGCGAGGTGGACGGCGGATGGCGGGTGCTGCTGAGGGTGCCGGCGTGAGCGGGGAGCGGCCCATCAGGGTGCTGGTCGCGGACGACCAGACGGTGGTGCGCGAGGGAATCGTGATGCTGCTGGGACTGCTGCCCGGCATCGAGGTGGTCGGGGCGGCGGGCGACGGCGAGGAGGCCGTCCGGATGGTCGCCGAACTCGCCCCCGACGTGGTCCTGATGGACCTTCGGATGCCGCGCTGCGACGGCGTCGAGGCCACCCGCCGGATCCGGGCCGCCCATCCGGCCACCGAGGTGGTGGTCCTCACCACCTACGCCGACGACGACTCGCTCTTCCCCGCGCTGCAGGCCGGCGCCCGCGGGTACCTCACCAAGGACGCCGGGGCGGAGGAGATCGCCCGGGCCGTCGCCGACGTCCGCTCCGGCGCCGGCGCACTCTCGCCGCAGGTCCAGCGGCGGCTGCTGGACCGCCTCTCCGTGACGCCCGCGGCACCGGCGCCCGGGACGCCGTCCGGCCACCCGGTGGCTTCGCCGGTTCCCGTGCCGCAGTCGCAGTCGCAGTCGCAGCCGCCCGCCGCGCTGCCGGACGGGCTCACCGTACGGGAGGCCGAGGTGCTGGCCCTGATCGCCGACGGCCTGTCCAACGCGGAGATCGCCGGGGAGCTCTTCGTCAGCCAGGCCACGGTGAAGACGCACATCAACAACCTGTTCGCCAAGACGGCGGTACGGGACCGCGCGCAGGCGGTGGCCTACGCCTTCCGGCACGGAATCCGGCGCAGTTCGTGATCTGACGGGCCCTCACCTGATTGGGTGAACGTATCTGCAACCAGGCCCGGCGGGGCCGGGGAGCGCGGATCCTGGTGCCGTCAGCGCACGACCGGAAGCACCCCCCTCCGGGCGGCGAACCCGACGCCCGCCCCGCACGGAGCGTCCCGGCCGTGGAGTACCAGTGGCACAGCAGGAGAGGTTCGACTGGTGGGCCGCCGGGCCCGCGCGGCGCCCGGGACCCCGGAGGCGCCTCCCGGCGGCCCGGCCCGGATCCGGGCCCGGAAAGTTCGCATCCGCCCGGTCCGGCGCGGCGCCGGCCGCACCTCCGGCGCCGGCCGCACCCACGACACCGGCCACCGGACCGTCCGCCGCCCCCGCAGCACGGCCGGTGGCGCCGACCCCGGCGCCGCCGGAACCCGCGCCGTCCGCAGCGCCGTCGAAGCCCGCGTCCCCGGGATCCCCGAGACCCGTGCCGCCATCCGTCGTGGCCCCCGCGGCCCCCGCGGCCCCCGCCGCCGTCGAGGCCGGTCAGGTCTACCGCTCGGTCCAGCAGAGCCCGGCCTTCCAGCAGATCCGCCGCGGCTACCGGGGATTCGCTTTCCCCGCCACCGGGCTCTTCCTCGGCTGGTACCTGCTCTACGTCTGCGCCCAGGCCGCCGCACCCGGTCTGATGCGCCGCCAGGTGGCCGGTCCGGTGAACGTGGCCTGGGTGCTCGGCCTGCTCCAGTTCGCCTCCACCTTCCTGTTGACGTGGCTGTACGCCCGCAACGCCCGGACCGAGCGGGACCGCGCCGCCCTCGGGCTGCGCTGGGACACCCAGGACCAGCTGCGGTGAGCGGCACCCTCGCCCCGACCGCCGCCGCGCCCGAGGTGACGACCGTCGCGGCCACGGCGGACACCAGTGGGCACCACGGCCTGGCGGTGGCGCTGTTCGCGGTGGTCGTGCTGGTCACCCTGGTGATCACGCTCTGGGCCGGACGCCGCGGCCAGGCCGCCGAGGACTTCTACGCGGGCGGCCGCGGCTTCGGCCCGCTGCAGAACGGGCTGGCGCTGTGCGGCGACTACCTCTCCGCCGCCTCCTTCCTCGGCGTCACCGGTCTGATCGCGCTCTACGGCTACGACGGGGTGCTCTACAGCATCGGCTTCCTGGTCGCCTGGCTGCTGGTGCTGATGCTGGTCGCCGAACTGGTCCGGAACACCGGCCGCTACACCTTGGCCGACGTGCTGGCGGTCCGGATGCGGCGACGGCAGGTCAGGGCCGCCACCGGCGCCGCCAGTGTGGTGGTCAGCCTGCTGTACCTGATCGCCCAGATGGTGGGGGCCGGCAGTCTGGTGGCGCTGCTGCTGGGCACCGGCGCCGGGGCGGCCAAGGCCTGGACGATCGTGGGCGTCGGAACCCTGATGATCGTGTACGTCACGGTCGGCGGGATGCGCGCCACCACCTGGATCCAGATCGTCAAGGCGCTGCTGCTGCTGGCCGGTTCGGTGCTGCTGACGGTGCTGGTGCTGGCCCGCTTCCACGGTGACGTGGCGGAGCTGATGCGCTCCGCGGCGCACCGCAGCGGCGCGGGGGCGGCCTACCTCGAACCGGGACTGAAGTACGGCGGCGGGCCGACCAGCCGGATCGACTTCGTCAGTCTCGGGCTGGCGCTGGTCCTGGGCACGGCGGGGCTGCCGCACATCCTGAGCCGCTTCTACACCGTGCCCACCGCGCGAGCCGCCCGCCGGTCGACGGTCTGGGTGATCGCCCTGGTGGGCGGGTTCTACCTGATGGCGGTGGTGCTCGGACTCGGCGCGGGCGCGCTGGTCGGCGCACCGGCCATCCGGGCGGCCAACCCGGCCGGGAACACGGCCGTTCCGCTGCTCGCGCTGGACCTGGGCGGGGGCGCCGGCTCGACGGCGGGTGTGGTGCTGTTCGCCCTGATCTCGGCCATCGCGTTCGCCACCATCCTCGCCGTGGTGGCCGGGCTGACCCTGGCCTCCTCGGCCGCCTTTGCGCACGACCTGTACGCCCGGGCCTGGCGGCGGCCCGACGAGCGGGAGGTGACGGAGCGCCAGGAGCTGGTGGCGGCCCGGACGGCCGCGGTGGTGATCGGTGCCGCCGCGATCGTGCTCAGCCTGTTCGCCCAGCGGCTGAACGTGGCCTTCCTGGTCGGCCTCGCGTTCGCCGTGGCGGCCTCGGCCAATCTGCCCACCCTGCTGTTCAACCTGTTCTGGCGGCGCTTCACCAGCCGGGGCGCGGTCTGGTCGGTGTACGGCGGGCTGGTGCCGGCGGTGGTGCTGGTGGCCTTCTCGCCGGTGGTCTCCGGCGCTCCGGGTTCGGTCCTCCCGGGGGTGGACTTCCACTGGTTCCCGCTGGAGAACCCCGGGCTGGTCTCGATCCCGCTGGGCTTCCTGGCGGGTTGGGTCGGCTCGCTCACCTCGCGGGAGGAGCCGGACCCGGAGGCGTACGCGGAGCTGGAGGTCAGGTCGCTGACCGGGGCCGGCGCGGTGTAGCGGTCACGCCGGCCCCGGGCGGACGCGCGGACGCGCGGGCCTGGGAGGTCGGGAGCTCAGGAGCTCAGGAGGTCAGGATGGTGAGGATCTCCGCGGTGATCTCGTTCTCGTTGCGCTCGAACTCGGGGCCGGTGAGCCGGTCGCGGTCGGCCGGCAGACCGGTCAGGACCGGGGTGTGCAGATGCCCGCCGGGCAGGGCCGGGTCGAGTTCCAGCCGGAGCCGGTTGCTGCGGTAGGCGACCTCGTTGGAGAGGTAGCCGCCGCCTCCGCCGGCCACCGCCCGGGAGCCCGGGGTCGGGCCGTCGGCGCGGTCCACCGGCCCGCTGCCGCCCGCCGGTATCTCGGTGACCTCGGTGTTCAGCAGGACGGGGTAGGGCGTCTGGGTGGCGTGGGTCATCGCGTCGGTCGGCAGGGTGGTGGCGATGAACTCCGGGCCGGGGCCGAGGCCGGGGGCGTCCACCGGGTGGTCGTAGCTGCCGCCGGCGAGCGCGCCCTGGTTGTCCGGGTACGGGTCGGCGGAGCGGGCCCGTCCGGCCCAGGCCTCCAGGGTGAACAGTCCGGGGTAGCCCTGGCTGATGGTGGTAATCCGGTCGGCGCTGCGGGGGCCGGCCGCCATCCGCGGGCCGAACGCGCGCTCCACGATGCCCTGGTCGAAGTCGGCGTACCGGACCGGCAGGACGACGGCGCGGATCTCGGCCCGGCTGCCGTCCGCGAGGGTGACCTGGCGGCCGTTCAGCCGCAGCGCGGCGGAGCCCGAGGGGTTGGCCGTGCGGACGTCGCCGTCCAGGCCGAACGGGTCGAAGCCGCTGATGAACATCCGCCGCACGCCCGGTGCGCCGGTGAACCCGTTGGCGGTCAGGCCGCGCGAGGCGTCCTCGAAGCGGGTCCGCAGGGCCGCCCGGTCGACCGGGAAGTCCGGCTGCCAGGCGGCGAGTTGGGTGGTCATGGTGACCCTGGTCCAGTACAGCGGGCGGTCGTCGCCCTGGGCGAGGTCGCCGCCCGGGCGGCGGCCCTGGGCGCGGTCGACGGCGGACTGCCAGAGCGCCTCGCCCCACGCGTCCATCAACTGCCCGGCCTCGGCGGGATTGCGGACGCTGCACAGGGCCGCCGGGAACCGGGTGGTGAAGGTGGTCAGCCCGGCCCGGGCGGTGAGCGCGGCGGTCCTGGGGTCCTGGAGCCGGCTCTGTTCGCGGTCGGGCGCCACGGCGGTGGTGCGGCAGCCGGCCGGGGTGGCCGCAGCAGCAGCGGCGGCGGGTGGTGCGGCGAGGAGGGCGGCGGTGCCGAGCAGCGCGGCGGCCAGCGGGAGTTGGCGGGAGGGAGTCATGCCGTGTGACATTACACTTGCACCTCTCCGCTGGGCAGGGGGCGCGGTGGGAGTCCGGCCGGCGGGTCCGTGCCCGGGCCGGCCGGACTCCCGTGCGGGTGGCCCGCTGTCAGTGCGGGCTGGTGCAGGTGGTCGCCTGGAGCTCGGGCCGTCCGGCCGGGCCCCCGGTGGCGCAGACCTGGGAGAGGAACTCGGTGGTGACGGCCGGGGTGCTCACCTGAACCGAGCCGCTCTGGATCCGGGTGGCCGAGGCCACCGTCTCCCACGGGCTGCCCCAGGCGCGCTGGATCTTCACCTCGACCCGGAGGGTGGTCAGCTGGCTGCCGGCGGCGTTGATCCGGGCCGAGCCGACGATTCCGGAGCCGGTCGGCTGGTGCCAGGCGCAGGGGACGTTGGCGAGGGTGGGACAGGACGGCTCCACCGGGGCCGTGGCGCTGGATGGGCCCGCCGCGAGGGCGAGGATCCCGGCCGTTGCTGCCACCAGACTTGCGATACGGGACATCATGGCACTGTTCTCCTTTGAATCAGAGCCGGTTGGCTTTCGCTGCCGAGCATGTCATGTACGTGACTGCTCGGTCACTGTGGGTTGTCTCACGTTTGTGGAGGCGTCGGAACGTTCGGTCGGGCGTGTCGCTGGGCGTGTCGCCCGGCCTGCCCGGGCATGCCGAAGGGCGGGTGCCGGGCATCACCGCCCGCCACCCGCCCCTTCGCCCCGATCCGCCGAAGACCCGTCAGAGGGGATCGACCGCGACCACGTCCATCCGCACCGGCCGACCGGGCGCCTTGCCGCAACTCTCCGGCCTGGGCGGCTCACTGGCTCCTGCGGTCACCGCGACCCGCCAGCGGCGGCCGTCCCGGTGCGCCACCTCGACGTCCCAGCGGCCGTCGCCGTCCACCCGCTGAACCAGCGTCAGCTCCTCGGCCCCGGTCTCGCCGGTCAGCTCCCGCACCGCCTGCTCGGCCGCCTGGCCGGGCCGGTCCCAGCAGGACCGCCCGCGGGAGAACTCCGGCACCGTGAGCCCGCCCGCCGTCGCGGTCAGCACCTCCTTGGCCGCGGCCCCGCTGAGGCGTCCGTACGCGTACCCGAACGGCAGCACCAGCATGGTCGGGGAGAACCGGTGGCCGCCGAGGTGGGTGACCTCCCAGACCTCGCCCAGGCCGGCGCCCGCCAGTTCGGCGGCCAGCGGGCGGCCGAGCAGCGCGCAGCAGCGGTCGCGGCGGCCGTTGGTGCACACCAGGACGATCGGGTCGCCGCGGTGCTCGGCGCCCAGGCCGCCGTGGTCGCCGGCGCCGAGCGCGGCGAGGTCGAGGCCGAGCAGCTCGGCGGGGTCGGCGACGGTCAGCCGGCGGACCCAGGAGGCGCCCGGCCGGGTGTGCGCGACGATCACCTGGTGCCGCGGGGCGGGCGGCGCGTCGGCGTGCCGGCCCGGGCGCCGGATCAGGGCGACCCGGAC
>NZ_JAIZ01000462.1 GCF_000710465.2 Kitasatospora sp. MBT63
TCGGCCGGCGACCCGGCCGCCGCCGGGGCCGCCCAGAGCCCCGCCGCCGGCGGACAGCAGTCCGCCGCCGCCCCGCCGGCCACCTCCCCCTCCGCCGCCGCCTCGTCCGCGGCCTCGGGCGCCGGTGCGCAGAACCCCGGTGCGGCGGGGGCCACGGCCTCCGGCAACACCACCGGCACCACGGGCACCACCGGCACGACCGGCACCTCGGGGACCACGGCCGGCAACGCGGCCGTCCTGGCCCCGCCGGCCGGCTACACGACCTACCACGACCCGTCCGGCTTCAGCATCAACCTGCCCAGCTGGTTGACCGACCAGGGCCCGGACTACGACGCGACCAGCCGCCAGTTCAAGGGCAACGGCGTGAAGCTGATGGTCGACTGGACCCAGCCCGCCCACGGCAGTGCCTACGACGACTGGGTCAGCAGCGAGAACGACGGCAACGGCGGCTCCAACTACCAGCGGGTGCAGCTGAAGCAGATCACCTACCGGCAGTGGACCAACGCCGCCGACTGGGAGTGGACCTTCGGCAGCAAGACCCGGATGCACTCGCTCAACCGGGGCTTCGTCACCGGCAACGGCAAGTACGGGTACGCCCTGTACTGGACGACGCCCGACGCGGACTGGGACTCCCCGGCCAACGCCGACGCCCGCAAGGTCGGCTTCGAGAGCTTCCAGCCTGCGCCGTGATCGGGGCTCCGCACCGTACCGTGGGTGTTCCTGGCGGAAGCGCCCGCCGCGCGCAACCGCCGCCGGCGGCCCGCCGTCCTTGAGGAGGGGCCGGCGGCGGCCCGTCCGCCCGTGTCCTCTCTCGACGCCGCCCACGGCCGGGCCACGTACCCTGACCGGTACGAGCAGCCAGACCCCTTTCTGAGGAACATCCATGCGAGCGGCTCCGGGGCAGTTGGTGGCGGGGCGGTACCGGGTGACGGACCGTCCGGGGATCGGCGCGGCCGCGCAGGACCTGCGGACCGGGGGCCAGGTGCTGCTGCACGCGCTGGACCTGCCGGAGCTGCTGATCCCCGGTCAGCCGGGCGCCGAGCCGGACCCGCAGTACGGCGCGCTGGTCGCCGACCGGGTGGCGGCCGCGGTGGCCTCGGCCCCGCACCACCCGCGGCTGCTGGCCGACGTGGAGGTGGTCGCCGAACGCGACACCCTCTGGGTCGCCGAGGAGCGTCCACCGGGTGTGCGGCTGTCCGAGCTGGCGGTGGACGGGCCGGTGCCGCCGTACCGGGTGGCGGAGCTGGCGGCCGACCTGGCCGGCGCGCTGCGGGCCGTGCACGAGGCCGGGCTCTCGCACGGCAACGTGACCGCGGAGTCGGTGCTGGTCTGCGAGGACGGCGCCGCGCTGCTCGGCGGCCTGCTGCTCGGGATGGCCGAGGAGACGCTGTGCTCGGCGCTGGGCGGCCCGGTGCCGCGCCGGGTGTACGAGGCGCGGGCGGTCCTGCTCGGGCCGCGCGCCGAACGCTGGCCGCCGGACGCCGGGCCCGCGGCGGACTGCTGGGCGCTCGGGGTGCTGCTGTTCCGGCTGCTCACGGGGTACGGCCCGTACCCGGAGGACGACCTGCCGACCCTGCTGGCCGCGGTCCGGGACGGCCGCCCGCACCCCGCGGACGGCTGCGGGCCGCTGCGTCCGCTGGTCGAGCGGCTGCTGGCGGCCGATCCGGCCGGCCGGCCGCTCGCGGTCGACGTCCAGACCGAGGTGCGGGAGCTGCTGGCGGGCGCACCCGAACCGTTCGGACCCGGACTGCTCGCCGCCGCGCCGCTGCTGCCGGTGCGCCGCCCGGACGGTCCGGTGGAGCCGTACCGGCGCGGCGGCCGCCGCGCCGCGCGCGGGTCGCGGGCCGGGGAGCCGGGCACCGAGCTGATGAAACGTCACCGCCCCTCCCGGATACGGCCGTCGCTGATCGGCCCGCTGCTGGTGGGCGGAGTGCTGGTGGCGCTGGTCGCGGCGCTCGCCGCGGTGGTGCTGGCGGCCGGCTGACCGCACCGTGGTCGGGAATCGGTCAGGTGGCCGGGCTGGCATCCTGGCCCTGGTGCAGTGCGCCTAGGCTTGGCCCGGAAGATGTCCGGACGGTGAGTCCGGGGCGCGCCGGGACCTCCGTCGGAGTGACGGTGGGCGGAGGAGGGGGAGCGGTCGCCATGGGCGGACAGGACAAGGCAGCGGGACTGGACGCGGGCCGGCTGCTGGCGGGCCGGTACGCGCTGGGGGAGCGCCTGGGCCGGGGCGGGATGGGCACGGTCTGGCGCGCCCGGGACGAGATGCTGGACCGCGACGTCGCGGTCAAGGAGCTCACCGTCAGCCACCTGTCCGAGGAGGACCTGGAGATCCTGCAGACCCGGATGAAGCGGGAGGCGCGGGCCGCCGCCCGGATCAAGCACCCGGGCGTGATCACCATCCATGACGTGCTGGAGCAGGACGGCCGGCCCTGGATCGTGATGGAGCTGGTCGACGGCCGCTCGCTGGCCGACGTGATCAGCCAGGACGGTGAGCTGCGTCCGCAGGAGGCCGCCGAGGTCGGTGTGCAGGTGCTGGCCGCGCTGCACCGCGGACACCAGCTCGGGGTGCTGCACCGGGACGTCAAGCCGGCCAACGTGCTGCTGGAGCACAACACCGGCCGGGTGGTGCTGCTGGACTTCGGGATCGCCAAGTTCGAGGGCGCCGGCGTGGTCGAGCTGACCCGCCCCGGCGACCTGGTCGGCTCGCCCGACTACCTGGCCCCCGAGCGGGCCCAGGGCGAGCGCCCCGGCCCGGCCTCCGACCTGTGGGCGCTGGGCGCCACGCTGTGGGCGGCGGTGGAGGGCACCTCGCCGTTCCGCCGGGATTCGCCGCTGAGCACGCTGACCGCGGTGGTCGAGGAGGAGCTGCCGGAGCCGGCCAAGGCCGGCGCGCTCGGTCCGGTGCTGGCCGCGCTGCTCGCCAAGGACCCGGCCCGGCGGCCGGGCGCCGACGAGGCGATGCAGCTGCTGAACGAGGTGGTGGCGGGCCACACGGTGGGTCTGAGAGCCAAGGCCGCCGAGCGGCAGCCGACCACCAGCGTGCCCGTGGTCGACCGGACCGACGGCGCGCCGGACCACGCCGCCGGGGCCGTCCCGGCCGGGCGGACCGCGCCGACCGTCCCGACCGTGCCCGTGGGTGCCGAGCCCGCGCCGGGCGGACCCGCCCCCGCGGGGCGGCCCCGC
>NZ_JAIZ01000463.1 GCF_000710465.2 Kitasatospora sp. MBT63
GGGTGGGCGTCGGGTTGCCGCCGCCGGACTGCCAGACGCCGACGTAGTCGACCACCATCGGCACGCCGGAGACGGTGCCGCCGTCCGGTCCGCCGCCGAACGCCCCCGGGAAGCCGCCGCCCATCGCGACGTTGAGGATCACGAAGAACCCGTGGCCGGTGGCCGCCGCCCAGGTGCCGGCGTCCATCTGGGCGGCGCTCACGCTGTGGAACTGCACCCCGTCCAGGTACCAGCGCAGTTGCTCGGGGCTGGTGCTGCGGTCCCACTCCACGGTGTAGGTGTGGAAGCCGCTCTGGCAGGTCCCCGGGGAGCAGGCGCGCTGGCCGCCGATGCCGGTGGTCTCGTTGCAGACGCCGCCCGGGCTGGTGCCGCAGTGCAGGGTGGCCCACTCGTTGTTGAGGCCCTGGACGTTCTCCATGATGTCGATCTCGCCGATGCCCGGCCAGTTCCAGTAGTTGCCCCGGAACGGCGCGCCGAGCATCCAGAACGCCGGCCAGTAGCCCTTGGCGGCCGCGCCGGTCACGTTCGGCATCTGGAGCCGGGCCTCGACCCGGAGCTTGCCGCCGGCCGGGGGCCGGAAGTCGGTCCGGTTGGTCTCGATCCGGCCGGAGGTCCACTGCCCGGCGGCGTTGCGGACCGGGGTGATCCGCAGGTTCCCCGCGCCGTCGAGCGCCACGTTCGCGGTGCTCGAGGTCATCGTCTCGATCTCGCCGGTGCCGAAGCCGGCCGGGCCGCCGGGGTACGAAGTGCCGGTGGTGTAGAGCCAGTTGGCGGTGTTGACGCCGGTGCCGGCCGGGCCGTTGAAGTCGTCGGCGAAGACCTGGGTCCAGCCGCTCGGTGCCGGGACGGCGGCCTGCGCCGGGCCGAACTGCCCGGCGAGGCCGGCGGCCAGCAGTCCGGCCAGGCCGAGCGCGGCCAGCAGCCGGCGGGTACGGGGACGTCGGTGCGGTCGGTGTCTCATCGGGTGCCTCTCGACGGGTGGGGGGCTGGCCGAATCTGAGAGCGCTCTCTCGTTTGGTATCGGAGCCGATGTCACCTGTCAATGGATGAAGGCTATTTATCGGGGAGTTGGGGTCTTCCCTTGAAGAGTTCGACGCGCTGTGATGACAGTGTGTCACCCATGTCGCACGCTTCGTGCGAGAGCGCTCCCAGACCCGCACTCTCGGCCCCCGCCCCGCCGTTCCGGTCAGCCGATCCGGATGACCGCCTTGCCGCGCACGTGACCCTTCATCAGGTCGTTGATGGCGTCGGCGGCCTCGTCCATGCCGTAGCTCCGGTCGAGCGCGGGGACCACCGAACCGGCCTCGACCAGGTCGGCGAGCGCCGCCAGGTCGTCGTGGTTCGGCTTGCCGGCCACCGCGCGCACCCGGCGCCCGCCGATCGGCGGCAGCAGGACGGCCCGCAGCTGCCGGTCGAAGCCGCCGGTCCAGTTGCCGCCGCTCTCGCCGCCGACCAGGACCAGCGTGCCGCCCGGGGCGAGGATGCGGCGCAGCCGGCCGAGGGTCCGGTTGCCGCCGGCGTCGAGCACGAGGTCGTAGCGGCCGGGGCCGTCGGTCGGGTCGTCGCGGGTGTAGTCCACCACCTCGTCGGCGCCGAGCGCCCGCACCAGGTCGGCCTTGCCCGGGCTGCAGACGCCGGTGACGTGGGCGCCGGAGGCCTTCGCCAGCTGGACGGCGAAGCTGCCCACGCCGCCGGAGGCGCCGAGCACCAGCACCCGCCCGCCGGACTGCAGCCGCCCGCTGTCGCGCAGCGCCTGGAGTGCGGTGCAGCCGGAGACCGGGACGGCGGCGGCCTGTTCGAAGGTGAGGCCGGCGGGCTTGCGGGCGAGCCGGTCCTGGGAGGTGGTGGCGTACTCGGCGTACGAGCCGTCGCAGGTGCCGTACACCTCGTCGTCGGGCGCGAAGCGGCTGACGCCCGGGCCGACGGCCTCCACCACACCGGCCAGGTCCAGGCCGCGGATGCGGAGCTTGGGTGCCCGCAGCCCGAAGCCGAGCGCACGGACCAGGTACGGCTTTCCGGTGGTGAGGTGCCACACGCCGGGGTCGACGCCGGCCGCGTGGATCCGGACCAGCACCTCGCCGCTGCCGGGCACCGGGCGCGGGAGCTCCTCGACGCGGAGGATCTCGGGCGGTCCGTAGCTGTCGTGCACGATGGCTCTCACGAGCTCTCTCCTTCGGTGTCGGGGTACTGGAACACGCCGTCCAGCGGGACGGCGAAGACGCGGGCGATCTGGAAGGCCATCTCCAGGGAGGGCGAGTAGCGGCCCTGTTCGATGGCGATGACGGTCTGGCGGGTCACGCCGATCCGGCGGGCGAGTTCGGCCTGGGTCATCTCGCCGTGGGTGAAGCGAAGGGCCCGGATCGTGTTGGTGACCCTGGTCGGCGGTTTCACCACGACTGGAAGCCGACCCGGTAGGCGGCGATCTTGGCGGTCGAGGCCAGCACGGCCGAGAGCGTGAAGGCCAGGTAGATCGCGTTGGCGATCCAGAACTGGTCGGCGTCGGCCATCGCGAGCCCGAGGCCGGTGAGGGCTCCGATCGCGACGAACGACTGACCGATGTGGTCGCCGGCCCGGTGGATCTCACGGTCGCGCTGGTCCTTGACGTTGGCGCCTTCCGGCGAGGCGATCGACACCACGATGTGGAGCACGATCGACACCACGATCGACAGGCCGACCGTCCACAGCAGGGCCCCGGCGTAGGGCTGCTCGGCCAGCGGCGGGCCGCCGGGCCGTCCGAGCAGGATGGACAGATACGTCCCGTAGGACACCACCGCGACCAGGAGCATGATCCAGGCGCGTTTCTCTTCGAAGGCCACTGCGGCTCCCATGTAAAGAAAACCTGACACCCGTGAGTGTCAAGCAGTCCGGACACGGTGTCAAGTTTTCTGTACATGGGAGCCGCAGTGGCGGCCCCGGGCCCGCGGGGAACCCGGTCAGCCGCGCCCGATGTACGGCATCGCGGTCGCCATCACGGTGGCGAACTGGACATTGGCCTCCAGCGGCAGTTCGGCCATGTGCCGGACGGTGCGGGCCACGTCGGCCACGTCCATGGTGGGTTCGGCCGCCGTCCGGCCGTCCGCCTGACGCACGCCGGTCGTCATCGCCGCGGTCATGTCGGTCGCCGCGTTGCCGATGTCGATCTGGCCGCAGGCGATCCGGTACGGCCGCCCGTCCAGCGAGAGCGACCTGGTCAGGCCGGTGACGGCGTGCTTGGTCGCGGTGTACGCGATGCTGTGCGGCCGCGGCACGTGGGCGGAGATCGAACCGTTGTTGATGATCCGGCCGCCCTGCGGGCGCTGCGCCTTCATCAGCCGGAACGCGCCCTGGGCGCACAGGAAGGCGCCGGTCAGATTGAGCTCGACCACCGCACGCCACTGCTCGTACCCGAGGTCCTCGACCGGGGTGGGCGCACCGAACGTGCCGGCGTTGTTGAACAGCAGGTCCAGCCGGCCGAAGCGCCCGGCGGTCCCGTCGAAGAGCGCGTCCACGGCCGCCGGGTCGGTGACGTCGGTCGGGACCACGGCGGCCGGCCGCCCGCCCGGGGCGGCCGCCCCGATCAGCTCGGCCGTGCCGCGGAGCGGGTCGGCGCGGCGTCCGGCCAGGACCAGCTGCCAGCCGGCCCCGGCGAGCTCCAGCGCCACCGCGCGGCCCACCCCGCTGCCGGCTCCGGTGACCACGGCGACCTGCTGCGACACGTGCTGCTCCTGG
>NZ_JAIZ01000464.1:0-18092 GCF_000710465.2 Kitasatospora sp. MBT63
CAGCCGCCGCGGCAGCACGGCCGCGACGGTGACGGCCCAGGCGGCCAGCAGCAGGGCGGCGGTCACGGCCGGGCCCCGGCGCCGCCGTCCGCGGGCCCGTCCGTACCGGGCCCGCCGTCCGCCAGTCCGGCCAGCGCGGCCCGCAGCGCGGCGAGCTCCGCGGGGGAGATCTGCTCGACGAACCGGGCCAGCGCGGCGGGGGTGTCCGGGGTGCCGCCGAGGGCCTCGCGCATCAGCTCGGCGGTGTAGGACTCACGGCTGCGGGTGGGCGCGTAGACCCAGGCCCGGCCGGACTTCTCCCGGCTCAGCAGCCCCTTGGTGTGCAGGATGTCGGCGACGGTGAGCACGGTGGTGTACGCGACCGGGCGGTGCAGGTTGAGGTCGTCCACCACCTCGCGGACGGTGGCCGGGCGGCCCCAGCCCCAGAGCCGGTCCATGATCTCCGCCTCCAGCTCGCCGAGCTTGCGCGCCACCGCGGTACCTCTTCCGTCGCCTGCCGGGCCGCCCCGGCCGTCCGCGTCATGGTATGCGCCCGCCGGGCCCGGGTGGCCCGGGGTGGGCCGGGTCCGCGGTGGCCGGCGCTCACCCGAACCGCTCTGCCGGGTGGCCGGTGACCAGGGGCGGGCCAAGGGTGGTGGGCGGGGGCCAGCCGAGTGAGGAGTGGTCATGGAGCGTCGGATCGTGCCGGGTCGTGGGAGCGGGACAGGGCGGCGGGGCACGGTGACCGCGGTGGCGGTGGTGGCCGCGCTGGTGGGCGGAGCCGCACTGTCGGCCTGCTCCTCGAGCACGAACCCGTCGCCGACGGTGTCCTCGGCGCTGCAGTCCGGGCTGTCGGCGGCCGCCTCGGCCGCGGGGTCGGCGGCCCAGAGCCTCGCCTCCGGCGCGGGCTCCGCGGCGGCTTCGGCGGCGGGCTCCGCCGTGTCCTCGGCGGCGGCCGCCGCGTCCTCGGCGCTGGCGAGCGTCAAGGGCGGGCTGGACGCCAAGAGTGACATCTCGCTCGGCTCGGTCACCTCGGCCTCCGACGGCCACCTCCAGGCGCCGATCACCGTGAAGAACACCGGTTCCCAGGGCTACCAGTACACGGTGCAGGTCAACTTCAACGACGCCAGCGGCAACCTGCTGGACGTGGTGCTGGTGAGCGTGCCGGAGGTGACGGCCGGCGGTACCGCGCAGGCGACCGCGACCACCAACCGGACGCTGTCGGGGACGGTCAAGGCGGAGGTCGCCTCCGCGCTGCGGTACTGACCCGGCGCGTGGTCCCGGGGATGCCCAACCTTAAGGGCGGCTCAAGGGGCAAGTGGTGGTCTTGACGGGGGAGTTGGTCTAGTCCATTTTTATGCCCAGGTGCAGGGAGCCCCTGGGCCGGCGCCGGAGGTCCTGGACCTCCGGCGCCGGTTCGGCTTATCCGGGCGCCCGTCCACCCGCTCCACCCGTTGACGCAGTACGAAGGCCCCGTTCGATTCCACTGTCATGCCCCTGACGCCACGGCCCCACCCCGGAGCGTCGCACCCGCGGGGCGTGGCGGGATCCCCCACGACCAGGAGTCACGCAGCCATGCATCGTTCCGTTCCCGCCCCCCGGCCGCAGGGCCGGCGGCGGTCCAAGAGCCTGACGGCTCTGGTGGCCGGCACCGCCGCCTCCGCCCTCCTCGGTACCGCCCTCGCCCTGACCTCGGGTACCACCGCCCAGGCCGCGCCGACCAACTCCACCGGTGCCCCCGCGACCAGCGGCGGCATCAAGGTCGCCTACTTCGACCAGTGGTCGATCTACGGCAACGCGTACTACCCGAAGACCATCCAGGACACCGGCGTGGCCGGGAAGCTGGACTACCTGATCTACGACTTCGCCAACATCAACCCGACCACGCTGTCGTGTTTCGAGGCGACCAAGGCCGCCTCCCAGGACGAGAACAACCCCAACGCCGGTGACGGCGCGGCGGACGCGTTCGCGGACTACCAGAAGAGCTTCGGCGCGGACATCTCGGTCGACGGGGTGGCGGACGCCTGGGGCCAGCCCATCGCGGGCAACTTCAACCAGCTGAAGAAGCTGAAGGCGAAGAACCCCAACCTCAAGGTGCTGCTGTCGATCGGCGGCTGGACCTACTCCAAGTACTTCTCCGACGCGGCCGCCACCGACGCCTCGCGCAAGAAGCTGGTCTCCTCCTGCCTCGACATGTTCATCAAGGGCAACCTGCCCGTCGACGCCGGGTACGGCGGCGCGGGCTCGGCGGCCGGGATCTTCGACGGCATCGACATCGACTGGGAGTACCCGGGCGGCGGCGGCCACCTCGGCAACCACGAGAGCGCGAGCGACAAGCAGAACTTCACCAAGCTGCTGGCCGAGTTCCGCACCCAGCTCGACGCCCAGGGCGCGGCCGACCACAAGACCTACGCGCTCGCCGCGGCGGTCGGCGCCGGCCAGGACAAGATCAAGAACATCGAGACGGACAAGGTCGGCCAGTACCTGACCTTCCTGGACGTCATGACCTACGACATGCACGGCGGTTGGGAGGCGCAGGGCCCGACCAACCACCAGGCGCCGCTCTACTCCGGCCCGAACGACCCGATGACGCCGATCCCGGGCGGCACCGGCAAGTACTCGATCGACGCGGCCATCAAGGCCTGGACCGTCGGCGACCCGCAGTACGGCATCGCGGGCGGCTTCCCCGCCAACAAGATCAACATGGGCATCCCGTTCTACTACCGCGGCTGGACCGGCGTGCCCAACAACGGCAAGAACGGCCTGTTCCAGAGCGCGACCGGCCCGGCCGCCGGCGCGGCGATGTCCGGCAGCGTCCCCGGCATCCAGATGTACAAGGAGCTCGCGGGCTTCGTCGACAACGCGTCCAAGACCTTCTGGGACGACCAGGCGAAGGCCACCTACTTCTACGACGGCACCACCTTCTGGAGCGGTGAGGACGCCAAGTCGATCCAGGCCAAGGTCGACTACGCGCACTGCAACGGCCTCGGCGGTTCGTTCGCCTTCTCGCTGTACGACATGGGCACCAAGACCGCCCTGTTCGACAAGATGGTGACCGCGACCAACGGCTCCGCGGCCGACTGCCCGGCGGCCCCGAGCAGCCCGTCGCCGTCCGCCACCTCGGCCTCGCCGAGCGCCTCGGCCTCCCCGTCGACCTCGGCCTCGCCGTCCTCCTCGCCGTCGACCTCGGCCTCCCCGTCGAGCTCGCCGACCACGCCCGGCACCTGCACCGCGCCGAGCTGGAACGCCGCCACCGTGTACGCCACGGCCGGCACCAAGGTCAGCTGGAAGGGCCACAACTACACCAACAAGTGGTGGACCACCAACGAGGACCCCACGCTCAGCGGCCAGTGGGGCGTGTGGACCGACAACGGCGCCTGCTGAACCACTGACCAGCCCGCAACAGAGCGCCCGGCCGGGACCTCCCGGCCGGGCGCTCCGCACGTCCGCGGGCGGACGGCCCGGTTGCCGTGCCCGGGGTGGGTCAGTCCAGGTCCTCGGTTCGGCCGAGGGCGTCGGGCTGGGTCACCTCGATGCGGCGGAGCATCCGGCCGAGCATGGCGGACAGGGCCGGGCGCTCCTCGGGGGTGATGTCCTGGAGCAGGTCGGCCTCGAAGACGGCGGCCATCCGCATGAGCTCCAGCCACTTGTCGCGGCCGTCCTCGGTCAGCTCGATGATCACCCGGACCCGGTTGGTCTCGTCCCGGTCGCGGGTGACCAGGCCGTCGGTGACCATGCGGTCGATCCGGTGGGTCATCGCGGCCGGGGTCAGGCCGAGCCGCTTGGCCAGCTCGCCGGGCCCGAGCCGGTACGGGCTGCCGGAGATGACCAGCGCCTTGAGCACCTCCCACTCGGCGGACGTGATTCCGAGCACAGCCAGCTGCCGGCTGTAGGCCACGTTCATCCTGCGGGCGAGCCGGGAGAGGGTGGACACGATGGTCTCCACCTGGGGGTCCACCGTCGGGAATTCCCGCTGGTAGACGGCCACCTGCTCGGCGATGCCCAGCTCGCCGTCGTCCGGCGGCGCGGGTCTGCGTGCGCTCATGCGGACCATTGTCCCACGCAATCCTGCAGTCGTTAAGCCTTTGACGTCTCAACCTTTCGATGCATAGAGTTCAGGTCTAAAGTTTAGCTCTTAAATCTTCCGGCCTAAACACGACAGGTCCGAAGTCTCAAGCGAAGGGGTGTGCACGGTGACCGGCACGGTGAAGCAGCAGAGGCAGCAGCGGTACGGGGCGGGCGGCCCGCTGCGCCGCGTCCAGATCGGCAACGCGCTCAGCGCGTTCGGCAGCGGCTTCACGATGCCGTACATGTTCGTCTACGTGGACCAGGTGCGCGGGCTCGGCTCGCTCGCCGCGGGGATGGTGTTCACCCTCTTCGCACTGGCCGCGCTGGCCGTGCTGCCGTTCACCGGCCGCGGCATCGACCGGTACGGGCCGCGCCCGGTGCTGCTGGCCGGCGCCGCGCTGGCCGCCGTCGGCGCCTTCTCGTTCGGGCAGGCCACCACCACGCCGACCCTGCTGGTGGCGTCCTTCCTGTTCGGCGCCGGTGTCACCACCTGCCAGCCGGCCCTCGCCACCATGATCGTGCGCAGCTCGGCCAAGGCCGGCCGGGCCCGGGCCTTCGCGCTCCAGTTCACCCTGGTCAACCTGGGCATGGGCATCGGCGCGCTGGTCGGCGGGCAGATCGTGGACGTCGCCGACCCGGCCAGCCTGACCCGGCTGTTCACCATCGAGGCGCTCACCTTCCTGGGCCTGGCCGCCGTCACCGGCACCGCCCGGATCCCGGCCGCCGCGGCCGAGGAGAGCGGGCCGGTCCGCCGGGACGCCCCCACCGGCCTGCGCGCGCTGGTCCGGGACAAGGCGATGCTGCGGCTGTGCCTGCTGGCCGGGCTGATCTTCTTCACCTGCTACGGACAGTTCGAGTCCGGTGTGGCGGCGTTCGCCACCGACACCGTCGGCACCGCGCCGTCCACCCTGGGCGTGGCGATCGGCGCCAACGCGCTGACCATCGTGGTGCTGCAGATGTTCGTGGTGCGGATCACCGAGCGCCGCCGCCGCACCACCGCGATGGCCGCAGCCGGCGTGGTCTGGCTGGCCGCCTGGGCGATGGCCCTGGTGGCCGGGCTGATCCGGACCGAGGCGGCGGCCGCCACGGCCGCCATCGTCGCCATCTACGCGCTGTTCGGCGTCGGCGAGTCGCTGCTGGCGCCGACCCTCGGCCCGATCGTCGCCGACCTGGCCCCGAGCCGGCTGCTCGGCACCTACAACGCCGGTTACGCGCTGGTGAAGCAGATCGCCGTCGCGGTCGGCCCCGCGGTCGGCGTGCTGCTGGTCGGCTCCGGTACCTGGCCGCTGTACCTGGCCGCGATGGCCGCCTGCACCCTGCTGATCGTCGCGCTGTCGGTGCGGCTGCGCGGGCACCTCACCCCGGCCCAGGACAACGTCCGGGTCCTGACGGTCGCTCAGCAGCCGGTCCGGGAGCTGCAGACCGCCGCCTGACCGGGCGCCGCGGACGGCCGCCCGGCCGGATCCGGGCCGCACCCGCTCCGGGTGCGGCCCCTCCCGGGACGGGACTACGCTCGGTAACGTCGGAGTGGTCCCCGTCCCGGAGAGGGGCGAAGCATGACTTCCGACGTGCTCGACTCCGGTGGCCCGGCCGCCCTGCGGTCCGGACTGCTGGGGGACGTCATCGGGCCCGGCGACAGCGGCTACGACGAGGCGCGGGCCGTCTTCAACGGCATGGTCGACCGCAGACCGGCGGTGATCGCGCAGTGCGCCGACCCCCGTGACGTCGCCTCGGCCGTCGCCTTCGCCCGTTCGCACGGGCTCGAGCTGTCGGTCCGCGGCGGCGGCCACGGGGTGACCGGCGCCGCCGTCGCCGAGGGCGGGCTGGTGGTCGACCTGCGCCGGATGAACTCAATCCAGGTGGACCCGCAGGCCGGCACCGCCCGGGTCGGCGGCGGGGCCACCATGGCCGACCTCGACCGGGCCACCCAGCCGTACGGCCTGGCCACCACCGGCGGCCGGGCCTCCACCACCGGCGTCGGCGGCCTCACCCTGGGGGGCGGCTCCGGCTGGCTGGAACGCCGGTTCGGGCTGATGTGCGACAACCTGCTCTCGGCCGACCTGGTCACCGCGGACAGCCGCCGGGTCCGCGCCGACGAGCAGCAGCACCCCGAGCTGTTCTGGGCCCTGCACGGCGGCGGCGGGAACTTCGGCGTGGTCACCTCGTTCACCTTCGGCCTGCACCCGCTGCCCGCCTTCGCCATCGCCCTGCTGCTGTGGCCCGCCGAGGCCGGACCCGAGGTGGTGCGCCGCTACCGGGACTACCTGGACGACGCCCCGGACGAGGTCGGCGGCGCCCTGCTCTACCTCACCGCGCCACCGGAACCGTTCGTCCCGCCCGACCTGGTCGGCCGGCTCGCCGTCGGCGTCCTGCTCACCTACACCGGCGGCCTCGGCCAGGCCCAGCCGGTCTTCGAACCGCTGCTCGGGCTCGACCACCGGGCCGAAGTGATCGCCGAGCTGCCCTACGCGGACGTGCAGTGCATGCTCGACGACCCCCCGGGGTACCGGAACTACTGGTCGGCGGAGTACCTGGCAGGCTTCCCCGACCAGGCGGCGGACCTGTTCTGCGCGCGAGCGCGGGACATGGTCACGCCGTCGCCGTCCCAGCACGTGCTGTTCCCGCTCGGCGGGGCGGTGGCCGCCGGCCGCGACGACTTCCCGGTGCCCTGGCGCTCCGCGCCCTGGGCCGTCCACCCCTTCGGCCTGTGGGAGGACCCGGCCGACGACGCCCGCGGCCGGGCCTGGGCCCGCGCGGTGTGCACGGACCTCAGGCCCTGGTCGGTCGGCGCGGTCTACCTCAACTTCATCGGGGACGAGGGCGAGGAGCGCAGACGCGCCGGTCTCGGCGAGCGCAACGCCCGCAGGCTGGCCGCGGTCAAGGGCGAGTACGACCCGGACAACACCTTCCACCTCAACCACAACATCGTCCCGGCCTGACCCCGCCGCCACAGCCGCTGCCCGGCCCGGGCGGGAGGGGAAGGGGCCTGCGACGGGCTGCGCGCGGCGCCGGTGCGCGGGCGTCGCATGGGGGAGGGTGGGGTGCCTTCCGGCCGGCGGCCCGGGCGGGGGCCTGCCCCGCCGCCACAGCCGCTGCCCGGCCCGGGCGGGAGGGGGACGGGACTGCGAGGGGCGGCGCTTGGGATGGGGGTGCCTTCCGGCCCGGGTGGGGGTCAGGGGGCGGTCGGCATCAGGAGTGAGAAGGTGCCCTCGCGGTCCGCGAACCGGATCGCCAGCGGCGCGATCGGGCCGCCGAACTCGAGTACGAGCTGTCCGGAGCCGCCCGCCGCCACCGCCTCCAGCAGGAAGTCGCGGTTGACCAGCACCCGCAGGTCGCCCGCCGCGGCACCGCCCGGGTCGGCGGCCACGCTCAGCGCACCCCCGGCGTCCACCGCCAGCACCGACACCGGGTAGTCGGCACCGTCCTGGCCGCGCCGGGCGGGGCGCACCGGCCCCTCGGCCAGCGCCCGGCGCAGCCGGTCCGCGTCCGTCGCGACCCGGTGGGTCGTCTCCAGCCGCACCAGCGCCCGGTAGTCCGGGTAGTCCTGGTCGATCCGCTCCCCGCTCACCGAGCGGCCGTCCACCGTGACGGTCAGCTGTTCGCCGTCCAGCACCAGCCCGGCCGCCCCGGCGGAGCCCGCCAGCAGTGCGCGCACCTCGTCGGCCAGCGCCGTCGGCACGATCACGCTCAGCTCCGGACCGTCCTGCCCGGCCACCGGGGCCTGCGAGAGTGCCAGCCGGTAGCGGTCGGTGGCCACCAGGTGCAGCAGCCCGCCGGAGGTCTCGAACAGCACTCCGGCGACCGCCGGGTGCTCCCGGCCCGGCGCCGCCGCGAAGCGTACGGCGTCCAGCGCGGCCGCCAGCGCGGCGGCCGGCACGGTCAGTCGGATCGGTCCCATCGGTGTCTCCCTCAGCTCGATCAGTGTCCGGACTGCGGAGAGCTCACGGCGGGCGTCCGCCAGGCCGTCCTCCAGCCTGCGCAGGTGGGCCTCGACGGCCTGTCCGGCCGCCTGCGGCCCGCCGTCCAGCACCCGCCGGACGTCGGCCAGCGGCATCCCGACCCGGCGCAGCCGGGCCAGCAGCCGGGCGTCGGGCAGTTGCTGCGGCGCGTACCAGCGGTAGCCCGTGCGCGGGTCCACCCGGGCCGGGCAGAGCACCCCGGCGCCGTCGTAGAAGCGCAGCGCGCTGACGCTCAGCCCGCTGTCCCGGGCCATCTCACCGATACTGCGCATGCCGCTCTCCACACCGGGAACACTGGGCCCTCGACCAGGTCGAGGGTCAAGCCGCGCCGGCCGCCCGGGCCGGTCCGGGATATGCCGAAGGCCCGGCAGACTGGTCTGCCGGGCCTTCGTGCTACTGAGTAGCGGGGACAGGATTTGAACCTGCGACCTCTGGGTTATGAGCCCAGCGAGCTACCGAGCTGCTCCACCCCGCGTCGGTGAACACGACCTTACGGCACGCGGCGCCCAAAGCGAAATCGCTTTCCGCACGAGGGCGGCGGATCACCGGGCCGCCCGCCACCGGCGGGCTAGGATCTCCCCGAGGCGACACAGTGTCAGGCCCGGCCGGCGTCCCCGTCAGCCGGACCCACCGATCGAACCGGCGAGGTCATGGCGCACGCGGCAGTCACCGACACTCCTGCCCCCGTCCAGGCTCCCGCCCCGGCGCCGGGCGGGCCGGCCCCGTGGGCGGTCCGGCACTCCGGCTGGCTCGGCCCGCTGGCGGTGGCGCTGTTCGCCGGGCTGCTGCGGTTCTGGAACCTCGACAAGCCGAACGCCTTCGTCTTCGACGAGACCTACTACCCCAAGGACGCCTGGTCCCTGCTGCGGCAGGGCTACGAGGGAACCTGGCCCAAGGACGCCAACGACCTGGTCCTCGGCGTGCCGCAGCGGATCCCGCTCTCCACCGACCCGGAGTTCATCGCCCATCCGCCGCTCGGCAAGTGGGTCGTCTCGCTCGGCGAGTGGGTGTTCGGGCTGCACCCCTTCGGCTGGCGGGTCATGGTCGCGCTGCTCGGGACGGTCACCGTGCTGATGCTGGCCAGGATCGGCCGCCGGCTGTTCTCCTCCACCCTGCTCGGCTGTACCGCGGCGCTGCTGATGTCGGTGGACGGCCTGCAGTTCGTGCTCAGCCGGGTCGGGCTGCTGGACGGCGTCCAGATGTTCTTCGTCCTCGGCGCCTTCGGCTGCCTGCTGGTCGACCGGGACCGCACCCGGGAGCGGCTGCGCGCCGCCCGGGCAGAGGGCGGCCGGGCCGGCGACCAGGTCCGGCACGGCCTGCGGCCCTGGCGGCTGGGCGCCGGTGTGCTGCTCGGCTGCACCTGCGCGGTGAAGTGGAACGGCCTGTACATCGTGCTGGCGTTCACCGTGCTCACCCTGCTGTGGGACCAGGCGGGCCGCCGCCGGGCCGGTGCGTACCGCCCCTGGCGCTCGATGCTGCGCCGGGACGCGCCGTGGGGGCTGCTCTCCACGGTCGGCGCCGCGCTGGTGGTCTACCTGGCGAGCTGGACCGGCTGGTTCGCCACCGGCGGCGGCTACGACCGGCACTGGGCGGACGGCCGGGCCGGCCTGTCGATGCCCCGCACCCCGGTCGTCGACATCCCGCTGCCGCAGATCCCGATGACCTGGGTGCCCGCGCCGCTGCGCAGCCTGTGGCACTACCACGCACAGATGTACGACTTCAACACCGGCCTCTCCGACCCGCACTCGTACCAGTCCAACGCCTGGAGCTGGCTGGTCCAGGGCCGCCCGGTGTCGATGTACTGGCAGCAGCTCCCCCAGGGCCAGGGCGGCTGCACCGCGCCGGAGGGCTGCGCCAGCCAGATCCTCGGCCTCGGCACCCCGGTGCTGTGGTGGGCCGCCTGCTTCGCCCTGGTGTACGCGCTGTGGCGGTGGTTGTTCCGGCGGGACTGGCGCTCGGGCGCGGTGCTGGCCGCCGTCGCCGGCATCTACCTGCCGTGGTTCCAGTACCAGGCCCGGACCACCTTCTCGTTCTACATGGTGGTGCTGGTGCCGTTCCTGTGCCTGGCGGTGGCGCAGATGCTCGGCGCGCTGCTCGGCCCGCCCGGCGCCTCGCCGGTGCGCCGCCGCTGGGGTGCGGCCGGCGCCGGGGCGGTCGTGCTGGCCGTCATGGCCTGCTTCGTCTTCTTCTACCCCCTGTACACGGCGGAGGTGATCCCCATGTCGGACTGGCGGGACCGGATGTGGTTCACCAGCTGGGTCTGACCGGTGGCGGCGCCGGCCCAGCTGCTCCCGGTCACCCCGCTGCTCGGGGTGGTCTGCGCGGTCCTGCTGGCCGGGGCGGTGGCCGTCGCCGGATGGGGACGGCTCGGCCACGGCCGGGCGGTGCTGCGGGCCGGGCTGCGGGCGGCGGTCCAGCTCGGCGCGGTGGCCCTGGTGATTGCCTGGGTGGTGGGCTCGTTGTGGGCCACCGCCGCCTTCGTGCTGCTGATGCTCGGCGTCGCGGTGCGCACCGCGGGCCGGCGGATCACCGCCGGCCCGGGCTGGGTCTGGGCGGCGGTACCGATCACCGCCGGGGTGCTGCCGGTCCTGGTCCTGCTGCTCGGCACCGGGCTGCTGCCGCACCGGGGCCTGGCGGTGGTCCCGGTGGCGGGCATCCTGATCGGCGGCGCGCTGAGCGCCACCTCGCTGTCCGGCCGGCGGGCGATGGACGAGCTGCGCACCCGGCACGGAGAGGTGGAGGCGGCCCTGGCGCTGGGCTTCGAGGACCGGGACGCCCGGCTGGAGATCTGCCGGGCGGCCGCGGCGACCTCGCTGGTACCGGCGCTCGACCAGACCAGGACGGTCGGGCTGGTCACCCTGCCCGGCGCGTTCGTCGGGATGCTGCTGGGCGGCGCGACGCCGGTCCAGGCCGGGGCGGTGCAGCTGTTCGTGCTGGTCGCGCTGCTCCTGGTGGAGTCGGTCGCGGTGGTCGCGGTGCTGGAACTGGTCGGGCGGGGCCGGCTCACCCCGGATCCGGTCGGGGCCGTGGGGTAGGCTGGGCGACTGTTGAAGGGGAGTAGCCCTCCACCGGAACGTCGACATACTGGCCCGCTCGCGGGCCCGGCGCCCGGGACACCCGCACTCCGGGGTGTTGGCGAGACCTTCGGCCGCAGTCCTGTGATCATTCCAGTGCTGTCGGGCCGAAGCGTCCCCTCGCGGAGCTCTCCGGCCGGGCAGCCCGACCGAGAGACGACCGACACCCCGATGAGTCTGACCGTTGCCGCCGTCACCTTCGGCATCATCTTCCTCGCCGAACTCCCCGACAAGACCGCGCTGGCCAGCCTGGTCCTCGGGACCAAGTACCGCGCCTCCTACGTCTTCGCGGGCATCGCCGCCGCCTTCGCCCTCCAGGTCGGCCTCGCACTGGCGGCCGGCAGCCTGCTCGCCCTGCTCCCGCAGCGCTGGGTCGAGGGCGTCACCGGACTGCTCTTCCTGGCCGGCGCGGCGATGCTGCTGTGGCACAAGGACGAGGAGGACGACGGCCAGGAGGCCAGGCAGCCGTCCTCCGGCAGCTTCTGGAAGGTGGCCGGGGCGAGCTTCGCGGTGGTCGCGGTCGCCGAGTTCGGCGACCTCACCCAGATCATGACCGCCAACCTGGCCGCCAAGTACGCCGACCCGCTGTCCGTCGGCCTCGGTGCCTGGCTGGCGCTGTGCGCCGTCAGCGGCATCGCCATCCTGGGCGGGCAGAAGCTGCTGAAGCACGTTCCGATGCGGGTGATCATCCGGGTGGCGGCCGGTGTGATGCTGCTGATGGGCGCGTTCAGCCTGGTCAAGGCCGTGGTCGGCTGACCTCGGCCCGGCCTGGCCGGCCGGGGCCCGCCCCGGCGGGCCGGATCAGCCCATCGCCTCCAGCTGGCCGCGGGTCACCGGCCCGTACTTGCCGCGCTCACCCGACGGGATGTTCTGCCCGTACACGGACTGGAAGTAGCTGACGGCCTGCTTGGTGCGGCCGTCGAAGGTGCCGGTGACCAGCGAGTCGTCGTACGCCCAGTACAGGACGTCCGCCAGCCGCTGCTGCATGGCGCTGACGTCCGGGCCCTTGTCGCCCTGCTGCAGCATCGCCCGGACCGTGATGGTCGGGGTGGGCGCCGTCGGGCTCGGCGGCGCCGTCGGGGAGGCGGAGGCCGTCGGGCTCGGCGGGACGCTCGGCGCGGTGGCGGACGGGCTGGCCGGCGGCTTGCTGGTGGCCGCCTTGGACGCACTCGCCGAGGGCGAGGCCTTCTGGCTGGGGGAGGCGCTCGGGGACGCCGAGGGGCTCGGGGCCACCGGGGGCGCGGCCTGCTCGGGGGAGGACACGCTCGGCAGCGGCAGCGCCTGGTCCGAGGACTTCCCGCCGTCCGAGGGGGCGAGCGCCATCGCCAGCCCGGCGCCCAGCGCCACGATGCCCAGACCCGCACCGACCACCACGGCCCGGCGGCGGCCGGCGGTGCCCCGCCCACCGCCCGGAGCGGACGCCCCGGCGGGGGCGAGCACCTGGTACGAGCCGAGGTCGGACCGGCCGGTCCGGTCCTGCTGCGGCTGCCCGTACCGGTGGACGGGCTCCGGCCCGGCGGGCGGCGCCGACGGGACCGGCGGCAGCAGCGCCGTCTCCTGGTTCCCGCCGTGGTTGCCGCCGTACCGGTACGGCTCCTGCTGTGCCTGTGCCTGTGCCTGTGCCTGTGCCTGTGCCTGTGCGTGCGCGTGCTGCCCGGGTCCGTCCGCGGCCTGCGGCAGCAGCGCGGTGGCGAACGGGTCGGCCGCCGCCGGTGGTTCGTAGCCGACGGCCGCCGGAACGTACGGCCGTACCAGCGGCGGGCCCTCGATGTGCGGGAGCACCACGGTCTCCTCGACCGGGGAGGCGCACGCGCAGCCGCCTGCGGTACGGGCCGCTCCGCACCGGTGGCAGTGCTCTGCCGGCATGGGCCGGTCCTCCTCGGGTCGGGTGTGAACGGGCCCGATTATGCAGGAGGTTGCCGGGTGTGCACAGGCTCGTTCGCCCGCTCCGGCAGTCATTGTCCCGGTTGATGACGATACGAACGTTGTGAACGATCGGTGTCGATCCGGTGTCAGGCGGAGTCCGTCGAGGGGAGCTTCGAGGGGTCCATCACCAGCTCGGCCGGCGGTGCGGACACCTCCACCGGCCGGTCAAAGCCGCCGAACCAGACCGTGCCCGCGCCGTCGCCGGTCAGCGTCTCGATCTTCACCGGGTACGGCGTGCCCTCGGCGGCGACGTAGATGTCCGAGTCCACGGCGGCCGCACTGTGGTACTTGACGGCCTGCACGCCGTCGATCCGGTCGGTGCCGGTCCGGGTGAGCACCCCGAGGCCCGAGGACAGGCTGTCGTACTGTGCCAGCAGCCTGTCCAGGTCGCACAGCTGGGCGAAGGGGGCCCAGAGCTTCTGGTCACCCGGCGGGACGGCCAGGTAGTGCCCGGCCACGCCGGGGGGCAGCGCCCGGCCGCCCGCCCCGCCGCCGAGCGACGGCAGCGACCCGCTGTCCGGCTTGATCCAGCGGCGGTCGCCGACCGCCAGGAACTCGTAGGTGCCGGAGCCCCGCACGGCGGTGCGCCCGGTGCACGCACCGTGGCGGTCCAGCGAGATCCGGATCTCGACGTTCCGGCCCTTGGCCTTCCCCAGGTGGGTCACGGTCAGCGACTGCGCCTTCCGCAGCGCCTGCGCGGCCCGGTCGACGCTCTCGTAGGGCGACAGCGCCGCGCCGGAGGCCGGCGGGTCCGGTGCCCGGTCGCCGCCGCCACAGCCGGACAGCGCGAGCGCCAGGACCGAGCAGGCCGCAGCCGCCCCGGCCGCCGCGCGCAGCCCCGTACCCGTGCGCGTCCCCATGACATCCCCCCGGACGGTGTCGATCTCCGCCGGAGGCTAGCAGGCCGGTCCGACGGTCCGTCAGCCGGCCCTGAAACGCTGCGGGCTGACGCCGTTCACCCGCTTGAAGGCGGCGCTCAGCGCGAACGCACTGCCGTAGCCGACCCGCCGGGCGACCGCCGCCAGCGTGGCGTCCGGTTCCCGCAGCAGGTCCGCGGCGAGGGCGAGCCGCAGACCGGTCAGGTACGCCATCGGCGGCTCGCCCACCAGCTCGGCGAACCGCCGGGCCAGCGCGGCCCGGGAGACCCCGGCAGCGTCGGCCAGTCCCGCCACCGTCCACCCGGCGGCCGGGTCGGTGTGCAGCAGCTCCAGCGCCCGGCCGACCACCGGGTCGCCCTGCGCCCGGTACCAGCCGGGGGCCCGCGCCTCGGGACGGGCGAACCAGGCCCGCAGGGCGGAGCTCAGCAGCAGGTCGAGCAGCCGGTCGAGTACCACGTCCTGGCCGGGGCCGTCCCGGCCGATCTCCTCCTCCAGCAGCGGCACCAGCGGCGAGGACCACTGCGCGCGGTCCAGCACCAGCAGCAGGGGAAGGGCCCGCAGCAACCGCCCGCTCACCTCACCGCGCAGCTGGTACGTGCCGCTCAGCAGAACCGTCGACCCGCCCGGGCCGTCGCCCCAGGCCCGGACACCGAGGTCCATGTCCGCGCACAGCTCCACCCCCTCCGGGGTGGTCGAGCGCTGGCCCGGGTGGATCACCACCCGCGGCGGCCGGTCCGGCCGGTCCGCGACGGTGTACGGCTGCGGGCCGCGGGCGACGGCCAGGTCACCGGGGTGCAGTTCGACGGCCGGGCCCTCGTCGGGCACCACCCAGACCTCGCCGCGCACCGGTGTCAGCACGGTCAGCGGCGCCTCGTCCTCGATCCGCACCGACCACGGCGGATCGAACACGGACCGGAGCAGGAAGGCGCCCTGGGCCCGCGGCCCCGCGAGCAGAGCGGCGAGTGCGTCCACGGGGCCCAGCTTAGGACCGGCCTGGACGCGCACGCATGCGGCCGAGCGTCCCGGCCATGGCCGCCCCCCGGGCCCCGGCGGTTGACTTGCGGGCATGACGGTACTTCGAACGGCGACCCTGGTCGCGGCCACCGTGGCCACCGGGCTCAGCGCGGGACTCTTCTACAGCTACGCCTGCTCGGTGATGCCGGGCCTGGCACGGGCGGACGACCGGACCTTCGTCGAGGCGATGCAGCGGATCAACGTGGCCATCCTGAACGGCTGGTTCGCGCTCTCCTTCGCCGGCGCGATGGTGCTGCTGGTCGCCGCGGCGGTGCTGCAGTTCCGGGGCGGCGGCGGGACGGCGCAGTGGTGGGTGCTGGCCGCCACGGCGCTCTACGCGGTCCTGCTGGTCGTCACGGTGACGGTCAACGTGCCCCTCAACAACCGCCTCGCAGCGGCCGGCGACCCGGGCGGCGGGATCGATCTCGCCGCGGTGCGGGCCGACTTCGAGCAGGTCTGGGTGCGCTGGAACGTGGTCCGCGCGCTGGCCGGCACCGCCGCGTTCGCGTGCCTGGCCCGGGCGTTGACCCTGACCGGGCGTTGACCCTGACCGGGCGCGGCTCCGCCGCCTGATCGCGGCCGGCCGCCCCCGCCCTCAGGCGGTCCGGCGGTAGCTGCTGCCGTCGCGCGGACGCTCCAGCCGGCCGTCCTCCACCAGGTAGCGGCGCAGCGCCGAGCAGTCGTCGTGCACCGTGCGCAGTGCCTCGTTGACCTCCTGTTCGGTGTACGAGCGGCCGGGCTCGAACAGGGTCTCGGTGAGGTGGGCCAGCAACTGCTCGCGCCGGGCGGCCCGGCGGGGGATCGCGGTCAGCCGGCCGCGCGAGAAGAGCGCGGCCACCGCGCCGGCCGGCTCGGGTCGCTGGGGTCGGTCGGGTCGGTCCTCGGTCATGGGTACTGCCTCCGGGTCGGTGGATCGCTGCCTTGGACGCTGCCATGCCGTACCCCCGCGGGTCACCCGATTTTGGCCCGGCGCCGCGCGGGCGGGCGCCGTGGGTGGGGCAGGATGGGGTCATGAGCATCGTGAAGATCAATGTGCTGACGGTCCCGGCGGAGATGCGGGAGACGCTGGAGAAGCGGTTCGCCGCGCGGGCCGGGGCGGTGGAGAACTCGGACGGGTTCGAGTGGTTCGAGCTGCTGCGGCCGGTGGAGGGCACCGAGCAGTACCTGGTGTACACCCGGTGGGCCAGCGAGGAGCACTTCAAGGCGTGGATGGAGGGGCCGATGCAGGCGGCGCACCGTCAGGGCCCGCCGGCCGGGGCGGGCGAGGCGCCGAAGCGCCCGGCGGCCTCGGACTCGACGCTGTGGTCGTTCGAGGTGGTGCAGTCCGCCGGCCCGAAGGGCTGACCCGCGCACTGACGCCCGGCCCCCCGACGCCCGGTCCCCGACGCCCGGTCCCCGACGCCCGGCCCCTGGCCCCCGGGGCCGGGCGTCAGCCGTTCTCGCGGAACTCGACCGGGGTGCCGAACGCCGCCCGGCGGGTGGCCCGCCGCAGGGCGCGCAGCACCGGGCCGCCGACGGTCAGGCACAGCACGGCGGTGAGTGCGGCGCGCGGCAGGTCCCAGCCGAGCGAGGTGGTGAGGCAGTACACCGCGAAGCGGACCAGGTTGTCGGTGACCGGGTCGCCGGGGACGAAGGCGACGGAGCTGCCGAGGCCGGCGATGTAGGGCCAGCCCTGGAGGTTCATCACGGTCCCGTACGCGATCGAGGCGAGCGCCCCGTAGCAGGCCAGCATGGTGAGTTCGGCGCGTCCGCGCAGGGTGGCGGCGCCGGGCAGCAGGCCGGCGCCCAGGCTGACCCAGCCCATCGCGAGCATCTGGAACGGCAGCCAGGGCCCGACCCCGCCGGTCAGCAGCGCGGAGGCGAACAGCGTGACGGCGCCGAGGACGAAGCCGAAGCCGGGCCCGAGCGCCCGCCCGGCCAGCACCATCAGGAAGAACATCGGTTCCAGGCCCGCGGTGCCCGCGCCGAGCGGCCGCAGCGCGGCCCCCGCGGCGGCCAGCACCCCGAGCAGCGCCACCGACTTGGCCTCCAGTCCGGGCCCGCCGCCGGCCTCCCGGCCCTCCGCGATCTGCGCCAGCACCACGCCCAGCAGCAGCGGCATCAGCAGCGCGAACAGCCAGGGCGCGTCGGTGGAGTGGCCGACCAGCGCGGAGTCGGTGGCGGCCAGCAGCGGCCAGCCGAAGCCGGCCACGCCGATCAGCGAGACCAGGCCGAGCACGGCCAGCGAGCGCCGGCCGAGCGGGACCGGGCGCCCCAGCAGCAGCCGGCGGTCGGGCGGCGCGGGGCGGTCGGGCGGGCGGGTCACGAGGACGCCGCCAGGGCCTCGGTGACCTGGCGGACCGTCAGGAAGCCGGGCACCGCGAGCACCTTGGCGACCTGCGGGGCGAAGGTCGGCGAGGCGACCACGACTTCGGGTGTCGGTCCGTCCGCGACGATCTCGCCCTCGGCCAGCACCACCGTACGGTGGGCCAGTTCGGCCGCCAGCTCGACGTCGTGGGTGGCGAGCAGGACGGCGTGGCCGTCCGCGGCGAGTTCGCGCACCACCTCGACCAGCCGGCCCTTGGCGGCGTAGTCCAGGCCGCGGGTGGGCTCGTCCAGCAGGATCACCGGAGGCCGGGCGGTGAGCACCACGGCCAGCGCGAGGGTGAGCCGCTGGCCCTCGGACAGGTCGCGCGGGTGCAGCTCGTCGTCGATGCCGGGCAGCAGCCGGGCGACCAGCGCGCGGCAGCTGCCGGCGGCGGCCTCCGCGTCCTGGTCGGCGGCGGCGCACTCGGCGCCGACGCTCTCGCCGAACAGCAGGTCGCGCGGGTCCTGCGGAACCAGCCCGATCCGCCGCACCAGCTGCTTGGGCGCGGTGCGGTGCGGTTCCAGGCCGCCGACCCGGACGGTGCCCGAGCCCGGCCGGTGCAGGCCGACCAGGCTGCCCAGCAGGGTGGACTTGCCGGCGCCGTTGCGGCCCATCAGGGCGGTGATCTCGCCGGGCCGCAGCGCGAGGTCGACGCCGCGCAGCGCCGCCACCGGCCCGCGCCGGACCGCCAGCCGTACGGTCTCGGCGACCGGTTCGCCCGTGGCGGGCGCCGCGGGAGCGGGGGAGTGGCCGGCCAGCCGGGTCCGCAGCGGGGCGGCCTTGCGGCGGGCGTCGCGGACCGACAGCGGCAGCGGCGACCAGCCGGCCGCCCGGCCGGGGGCGACCA
>NZ_JAIZ01000464.1:18194-20397 GCF_000710465.2 Kitasatospora sp. MBT63
TGCACCGGTGAGTGGGTCATGATCTCGGCGGGCTCGCCCAGGACCGGCGGCTCGCCCCGGCCGGGCAGCAGGAGCACCTGGTCGGCGTACTGGACGACCCGCTCCAGCCGGTGTTCGGCCAGCAGCACCGTGGTGCCGAGGTCGTGCACCAGCCGCTGCAGCACGGCGAGCACCTCCTCGGCCGCGCCAGGGTCGAGCGCGGACGTGGGTTCGTCCAGCACCAGCACCTTGGGGTGGACGGTCAGCACCGAGCCGATCGCCACCCGCTGCTGCTGGCCGCCGGAGAGCGAGCGCAGGGCGCGCCCGCGCAGCTCGGCCAGGCCCAGCAGGTCGAGGGTCTCCTCGACCCGGCGCCGCATCACGGCGGGGGCCAGGCCCAGCGACTCCATGCCGTAGGCGAGTTCGTCCTCCACGGTGTCGGTGACGAAGTGCGCGATCGGGTCCTGGCCGACGGTGCCGACCAGGTCGGCGAGTTCGCGCGGGCGGTGGTCGCGGGTGTCGCGGCCGTCGACGGTGACCCGGCCGGTCAGCTCACCGCCGGTGAAGTGCGGGACGAGGCCGCTGACGGTGCCCAGCAGGGTGGACTTGCCGGAGCCGGACGGACCGACCAGCAGGCACAGTTCGCCCTCGGGGACGGTCAGGTCGACCCCGTGCAGGGCGAATCCGGCGGAGTCGGCGTACCGGACCGAGACCCGGTCGAAGGTGATCACTGGGTGCTCCGGGGCGGTTCGGGCGCGACGGCGGCGGGCAGCAGGCCGAGCAGGATCGCGGCGGCCGGCAGCAGGGGCAGAGTGGGGGCGGCGAGCGGGACCACGGACGGGGTGAAGGCGTCCGGGTAGCGGCCGGAGAACCAGATGGTCAGCGCGGCGACGGCCACCCCGCTCGCGCTGACCAGCCACTCCGGCGGCGCCCACGGGTCGGGCCGGTAGCGGGTGCGCACCGCGCGCCGGCTGCCCAGGGCCAGGCCCGCGCCGGTGACGGCGAGCCCGAGGACCAGGACGGGGAACGCCCACCCGGCGCCGCCCGGGGCGAGCAGCCCGTAGCAGGCGCCGCAGACGCCGAGCAGGCCGAGCACGGTGAGCGCGGCGGTGGCCCGGGAGAGGTGGCGCGGGACGTCGGCGGTGCGGCCGAAGCCCCGGGTGTCCATTGCGGCGGCCAGAGCGACGGACCGTTCCAGGGCGCCCTCCAGCACCGGCAGCCCGACGCTGAACACGGCCCGAACCCCCCGGTCGGTGCGCCCGCGCAGACGGCGTGCGGCGCGCAGCCGCTGGACGTCGGTGACCAGGTTCGGGGCGAAGGTCATCGCCACCACGACGGCCACCCCGGCCTCGTACAGCGCGCCGGGCAGGGAGCGCAGCAGCCGGGACGGGGAGGCGAGGGAGTTGGCCGCGCCGACGCAGATCAGCAGGGTGGCCAGCTTCAGGCCGTCGTAGAGGGCGAACAGCAGGCCCTCCAGGGTGACCGGACCGCCGATCCGCACCCCGCGTGCCCAGTCGGGAAGCGGCAGCTGGGGGAGGGTGAAGAGCACATGGCTGCCCGGGACCGGCGAGCCGAGCAGTACGGCGAACACCATCCGGACCGCGACCACCAGCAGGCCGAGCTTGAGGAACGCGCCGTACGAACGGGACCAGGGGGCGTCGCTGCGGCGGGCCGCCACCACGTACCCCGCCACGGCGACGATCAGCAGGAGCAGCAGCGGGTTGGTGGTCCGGGATGCGGCCGCGGCCAGGCCGAGGGCCCACAGCCACCAGGCGCCGGGGTGCAGCAGCCGGGGGCCGATGGTGGAACGTGTTCCGGTTTTCGGGGTTCGGGGCACGGGGTGGGGATCCTGGTGGGGGTCAGTGGCGTCGGCGGCGGGCCTGGACCACGGCGCCCGCGCCGAGCAGCAGGACCAGCGCCGCACCGGCGATCAGGCCGACGGAGGGGCCGCCGCCGTCGGAGGACTTCGAGGTGGCCGCCACCGGTTCGCCGCAGCCGGCCCGGGGGTACCCGGCGATGGCGCACAGCAGGCCGGCGGAGTCGTAGCGCAGCGGCGGCGCCACGGCCGCCAGCACCTCGGCCGAGGTCGCGCCGGAGGGCACCGACGCGCAGGCGGTGCGCGGCGCGGGCGGGGACTGCCCGGCGTCGAGCGCGCCGGGCGGGGAGTCCGCGGCGGTGCCGAAGTCCAGCACCACGGCGACCCGCTTGCGGCCCCCCCCGGCGG
>NZ_JAIZ01000464.1:20499-32361 GCF_000710465.2 Kitasatospora sp. MBT63
CGGCGCCGTTGGGCTTCGCGGCCTGCCGGCCGCCGTCCGGGCTGTCGGCGAACCGCCAGCCGTCGACGCCGCCGTCCGGCGGGACGTACGTGGTGGGGCCCTGCTGCTGGTACACCCAGGCGTCGCCGGACCACTTCCAGAACGACCAGTAGCGGTACCCGGCCGCCTCGGCGGGGGCGGCCGCCAGGCCGAGCAGGACGGTGAGGGCGAGCAGCCCGGCGAGGACGGCGGCGGGGCGGCCCGCCGCCGTCCGGCGTACGGCTCCGGTCACTTGGGCCCGTCGCCCTTGTCGTCCTCGGGGCGCTGGGCGTCGGCCTGCGGCTGCTCGCTCTGCGGCTGCTCCGCCGGGGTCTGCGGCGGCTCGGCCTGCCCGGCGGACGGCTGCCCGGTCGGCGCCTGCCCGGCGGACGTCTGCTCGGTGGACGGCTGCGCGGCCGGCGCCGGCCCGGAGGTGGCCGGCTCCGCGGGGTGGGGGTGCTCGGGGTGGTGGTGGGTGCTCAGGTGCCGGGCGCCGCGGCGGCGGCTGAGGCTGATCAGCAGGCCGCCGCCGACGCCGATCAGCAGGCCGACCCCGATCAGCCAGCCGGTCGACAGCCCGGGGTCGGTCTTCGGGATGGTCGCCCCCGGCGCCTTGGTGGCGGCCGGTACGGACTGCGGGGCCGGCCCGGCGTCGATCAGCAGCTGGACCAGGTTGTGGCCGTCGAAGTCGTACGGGTCGACCTTGGCGGCGTGCGCCGCCAGCAGCAGGGTGGCGGCGGCCGCGGCGTCGGTGCCGTCCTTGCCCTGGGCGGCCCACGGGTAGCCGTTCTTGACCAGCCAGTTGGCGGCCGGGGCGGCCTGGTCGGGATGGCCCGCCCGGACCAGGCCGAGCACGGCCCAGGAGGTGGCGGTGAAGTCGGGGCCGGGGGTGGCACCGGGGGTGTTCTGCACCAGGTGGTCGCCGCCCGCGGACAGCTGGGCCGTCAGGTACGCGGAGACGGCCTCGGCCGCGTCCGCGTGCGGCACGGTCGCCGCGGTGGAACCGGCCGGGCAGGCGGGGGCCGTGGGGGAGGGGGAGGTGCCGGTCCCGGTGGGCGGCGGTACCGGGAGGCTGCCGCCCGCGGCCGCCAGGGCGGCCTGGGCGGAGGCGAGCGTGTTCGGGGCGAGCGAGCCGTCGGGGGCGGGCTGGTAGGCGAAGGCGCCGCGCTGGTCGGCGGGCGCGGCGCAGCCCAGCTGGAACGCGGCGAGGCCGTCGTAGGCGCTCTTGCCGGCCTTGGCGGTGCCGGCCGGGTCGGTGCCGGTCGCGACCAGCGCGTTGACCGCCAGCGCGGTGGAGTTGGCGTCGCCCGGGGTACCCGGGTTGTAGGCCCAGGTGCCGTCCGCGTTCTGGACGGCCTTGAGCCACTGGGTGCCCTTGGAGACGGCGTCCTGGTGGCCGCCGAGCCGCACCAGCGCCTGGACGGCGACGGCGGTGGCGTTGCTGTCCTCGGTGGCCGGGTCGCAGGCGGCGGCCGGGTCGGCCCGGTACGACGGCCAGCCGCCGTCCGCGCACTGCTGGCCGGTGAGCCAGGAGACCGCCGAGTCGGCCGGCACGACCTGGTCGTCGGCGAGGGCGAGCAGGGCCAGCGACTGGCGCCAGACACCGTCGTAGGTCGGGTCCCCCTTGCCGTACAGCCCGGCCGGCACGGCCACCGGGGCGGACGAGGGTGACGGCGTGTCGGCCAGTGCGGGCGCGGCGGTGAGGCCGGCGAGCAGCAGGGCGGCCACGGCGGCGGTGACCGGACGGGCGGCGGTCGGCATGGGGGGTGGAGCCTTTCGGTGGGCGGTGGCGGCAGCCCGGCCGGGCCGCCCGGACCCGGGCGGAGCCGGACGGGGGTGCCGCCGGGGCGCTTGCCCCCTTCGGGCCCGCCGGTGGGCCCTGACGGGCCGACGGCGGCTCGGCCGGTACCGCGTCGGTACGGCCTTTGCCCTGGTGGGAGGCGGATGGAGTTGTCGTGCCCCGACTCTAACGGCCCGGCGGACGGCTCCCGTGCCAACACGGTGTGGCCTCGGTCGCACATGGCGGGAGCCCCGCTCCGGCCGGGTGAACGGCCGGAGCGGGGCTCCCGGGGTGAGGGTGGATCAGGTGGTGCTGTTGGGCGTCATGGTCCAGGCCTGGTTGCTGGGGCCGAGGCCCCCGCAGTCCCAGAGGATCACTCGCAGGCCCGGGGTGGTGGTGTTGGCGCCCGGCAGGTCCACGCAGAGGTTGGACGCCACGTTCAGGATCCGGCCGTTGCCGTTGACGGCCCACTTCTGGCCGGGCTGGTCGGCCGAGCAGGGGGCGACCGCCAGGTTGGTGTTCCTCCCGGTGCCGTTGTTGAGGGCGCCGACGCAGTTCGCGCCGGCCCGGATGGTGCCGTCGGAGGCGAACTGGAAGTGCTGGTTGATGCCGTTCCAGCAGTTGTAGACGGCGATGGCGGCGCCCGGGTTCGGGCCGCCCTCCGCGTCGAGGCAGATGTTGCCGGCGATGGCCGAGTGCACCGAGACGCTGGCGTTCAGCGCGCCGATGTTGGTCGGGTTGTTGAAGCCGTCGACCCGCTCGGCGACCGCGGAGTGGTTGACGCCCTTCCAGATGCCGATGGTGCCGTTGGTGTCGACGGTCCACAGGTCGGCGAAGCCGTCACCGGTGATGTCGCCGGACGAGCCGATCTGCGGGTAGGCGGTCCCGTTGGTGCCGCTGCCCGTGAGGATCAGGTAGCCGGTGTCCGGGTCGAGCATCGAGGAGTAGTCCTCGGTGCCGTCCGCCTTCTTGCCGATGGCGTAGGCGCGGACGTCACCGGTGTCGGTGTTCCGGGCCCACAGGGTGGCCTGGTAGACCGGCTTGCCGCCGACCATGGTCGGACCGTTGGCCGGACCCGGGTTGATCAGCTGCCACTTGCTCCAGTCCTTGGTGGACAGCTCGGCGCCGCCCTTGCGGGAGAGCGCCCGGCCGGCGGTCTCGCCGTGCGGGAACAGCCAGAGCTTGCCGTCGATCACGGTGAGCAGCGAGCTGCGGGCGGCCAGCTTCTTGGTCGGGTCCTGCGGGTCGGTCAGGTTCTCGCCCTCGACGCCGCCGATGGAGACGACCTGGGTGGCGTTGGCCCAGCTGGTACCGCCGTAACCGGCGGGGCAGGTGATGGTCGCGCCGTCGGCGTCCTGGCAGAGGTTGACCTTGAGGATCGGCGACCGCGGGTTGAAGTTGCCGTGGCCGTCGTTCGGGTAAAGGTACAGGTTGCTGTCACCGGTCGCGTGGACGATCAGGTCGTCGACGGCCTTGCCGCCCCCGATCAGGGTGGCGCGGTGGCTGACCTGGACGCCGGCCCAGGTGCTGGTCGGCGAGGCCGCGTTCGGGCCGACGATCGGCGCCGCCGTGGACGGGTCCAGGGTCGGGCGGACCAGACGCAGGTTGCCGTTGGCGTCCGGGAGCACGATGTCCGGCTTGGCGTCGCCGTTGACGTCACCGAGCACCGGCATGGAGCCCGGCTTCCACGGGGCGTAGAAGCTGTACGGGGCCGGCTGGCTGTAGTTGCCGGCGTTGTCCTGGGACTGGACGTACAGGATGTTGGTGCCCCACAGGCCCGGGGTGTAGTGGAAGCTCCCGTTGGTGGTGACGCCCTCGTTGGTGTTCTCGTAGGTGTTGCAGTTCCAGCCGGTCACCGGGGTGGAGCTGGTGCTCCAGCGGATGCAGGCGATGCCCGAGGCGGCGCCGCCGGCCGGGACCGGGTCGTCCCCGCCCACGGTGAAGGTGCCCTGGTCGGTGCTGAACTTCGCCGGGTTGTCGTTCGGCGTGCCGGACGGCGGGAAGTCGGTCGAACCGATGCTGACGGTCGGGGCGGTCTTGTCGACCCGGAAGTAGCACCAGGCGGAGTCGGGTGAGGTCAGGCCGCCGTCGGTGGAGTTGGCCAGCCAGCCGTACTGGTGGCCGTCGGTCAGCTCGCCGTTGTTGACGCTGATGCTCTGGGCGTCGTTGTAGCCGCCGCCCGAGGCGCTGTCACGCAGCAGGCCCCAGCCGGTGTTCTGGTCGTCCCAGACGCGGAACTTGGTGACCAGCGGCATGTTGGTCGGCGACCAGCTGCTGGCGGTCAGCGTGAGGTTCTGGTTGGCGCCGACCCAGCCCGGGTTGTACCAGGCGTAGGCGCCGCCGGGGGTCTGGCACTCGTTGTGCGAGTTGTTGCTCGCGAACCCGGGAGCCGGGCTGGTCCGGGGCCACCAGACGCTCGGCTTCATGTCGTAGTCGGTGACGATGTGCGGGTTGTTCTTGATGTGCTTGCGGTAGTACTTGTTGTTCTCGTCATCGGGGGCGATGCCGAAGGTCCACCGGGCGTCCTTGTTCGCGGCGGCCTGTTGCATGTGCCAGGTGACGTCGAAGTTGATCGGGCCGGTACCGGTGATCCAGTACGAGTTGCCGATCTTGCTGCAGCCGCCGAAGGTGCCGCCGCCGTTGCACGGCTGGTTGCGCCAGGTGGTGTCGCCGTTGATCTGGCCGGCCCAGTACAGGCCGAGCGGGGTGCTGGTGCCCGGGCTGGAGGCGCCGGTCACGTCCGCGTAGAACGTGGCCTTGTAGATGGTCGGGCGCTCGGGCGCGCCGCCCGGCTGGTTCCAGATCGCCGAGTTGATGCCGATGCCGTAGTAGGCGCGCTCGCGGCCCTGGCCGGTGCAGTCGCTGTAACCGCAGTAGCCGACGCCGAGGTCGGTCACCTTGTCGGCGTACTTGGTGTCGGGGTGGTACTCCTGCACCTGGATCGACTGGACCGCCGGGCTGTCGGCGCTGACGGTCGGGTCGAGGTACCAGGGGCCGGTGCCCTTGCCGAAGGTGGCCGAGTCCGGCGTGAGGGTCAGCGCGGTGCTGTCGGCGGTGATGCCCATCGCGGCGGCGGTCGCCCCGGCGCCCGGGCCGTCCGCGTCGGAGGCGGCGGCCGAGGCGGCCGCGGCCGGGGCGGCGGCGCTCTTCGGCGCGGCCAGCAGGCTGCGGTTCTTGCCGGCGGAGGAGGACCCGGTGGCGACCGGCGCGGGGAGCGCGGAGTCCCACTGCAGCGGCGTCGGCGCGTGCAGCCGGGTCTGGCCGGAGGAGTCCTTCAGCGCGATGCTGCCCGACTCGTCGGTGGACACGCTCAGGCCGGTCGCCTTGACCGGGAAGCGCAGCTGCTTCAGCTTCGGGTCGGCGGCGGCCGCCGCCGTACGCACCACGATGACGTCCCGCCAGCCGCCGTCCGGCAGCGCGGTGAGCTGGAGGTCGACGTCGGGCAGCACCGAGGCGTAGGTCGCCGTCGAGCCCTGCCAGGTCGGCTTCGGCAGCTTGAACGGCGCGCTGATCGCGAACGACTTGCCGTCGGGCGTGGTGATGGTGGCCAGCGGGCCCTCGCCGCCCCCGGAGACGGTCAGCGCGTTGGTGCTGACTGCCGGGCTCAGGCTGCCGTCGGCGTTCTTGTGCAGGGCCGGGTCGAGTTCGGCCCAGTTCCCGTCGCGCTTGGTGCGGACCGGCGCGGCGTTGTCGGTCGTGCTCAAAGTGCCGTCAGGATTGACCAGCGTTTTCGAGGTCTCGGTCGTGAGCGCATCGACGACCACGGTCTGCCCGGTCGACTTCGCCTTGGCCTGCGCGTCCACGACGGCCTGCTGAGTGGCCGTCAGGACGGGCTTGTCGCCGGCCGCGGGCGACGGCGTTCCGGTCGCCGCGAGGGCCGGGACGGTGAGCGACCCGAAGCCCAGGGCGCCGGCCACGACCATCGTCGCCAACCGCGCCATTCCCCTGTTGTTCATACCCGGTGACGCCTGTTCACCGGACGTCGATATGGATCTCAGCATTCTTCTGACGCTCCCCCACATGCTCGTGCTCGCCCCCAAGGCGCGAGCGTTCGAGGGGGAACGATGGTGGGCGAGTCCCCCCCACGTCAAACGGGTTGAGGATTAGGGTGGATATTGGCGAAACGCCTTGTCAGTGGGCGGTCAGGAGGCGGGCCGCGGAGTGCAGGTCGGCCCGGACCTCGGCCAGCGACGAGCGGCCCGACAGCCAGCCGATCAAGGTCGCGTGCCAGGTGTGGCCGATCACCCGCAGCGCCGCCTGCTGCTCCGCGCCCGGCGGGCCGGGCAGGGCCGCGGCCTCCAGCACGATCGCCGAGGTCAGCCGCGACACCTCGTCCACCTCGTGGCTGACCGAGCGGTCGGCGAACGACAGGGCCCGCACCATCGCCTCGGCCAGCCGCGGTTCGCGCTGCAGCACCTGGAACGCGGTGGTCAGCGCCTCGGCGACCCGGCCGGCCGGATCCGCCCCGGCCGGCGGCCGGCGCCGGACCTGCCCGTGCAGCTGCTCCAGCTGCTCCCGCGCCACCGCGACCAGCAGGTGCACCTTGGAGGGGAAGTACCGGTACAGGGTGCCCAGCGCCACCTGCGCGCCCTCGGCGACCTCGCGCATCTGGACCGCCTCGTAGCCGCCCCGGGCGGCCAGCGCGGTGGCCGCCCGCAGGATGCCGCGGCGCCGCTCGGCCTGGCGCGGGGTCAGCGCGGCGCGGGCCGCGGTCGTGGTGGTCAAGGAAGCCCCCGGACGGCTGGTCGCGATGTCGGGTCCCAGCGTGGCGTGAATCACCTGCCCTGGCTCAGAACGGGAAGCTACGGGCCGGTATCTTCGAGGTCTCTCGTTGTTCACCCGCCCAACAGCGAGCTCCACACCACCATGAAACGTGATCTACTTTACCGGCCGTGCCCACTGCGGTGAGTAGGGATAAGGGGCCAGGATGACCGCGCTGCCGCGACCGCTGCGGATCGCCCTGCTGTCCTACCGCGGTGACCCGTTCTGCGGCGGCCAGGGCGTCTACGTCCGCCACCTCTCCCGCGAGCTCGCCCGCCTCGGCCACCACGTCGACGTGATCGGCGCCCAGCCGTACCCCGTCCTGGACGAGGTCGAGGGACCGGGCAGCGTCCGCCTGGTGGAGCTGCCCAGCCTCGACCTGTACCGGTCCGACGACCCGTTCCGCACCCCCGCGCTGGCCGAGTACCGCGGCGCGGTGGACGTGCTGGAGGTCGCCGGGATGCGCACCGGCGGCTTCCCCGAGCCGCTCACCTTCTCGCTGCGGGCCCGGCAGTACCTGGCCCGGCACAAGGGCCGCTACGACATCGTCCACGACAACCAGACCCTCGGCTACGGCCTGCTCGGCCTCGCCCGGCACGGCTTCCCGCTGGTCACCACCGTGCACCACCCGGTCACCGTGGACCGCCGGCTCGAACTGGACGCCGCCGCCACCCGGCTGCGCCGGCTCTCGCTGCGCCGCTGGTACGCCTTCACCCGGATGCAGCGCCGGGTCGCGGCCCGCCTCGACCACATCATCACCGTCTCCGCCAGCTCCAAGGCCGAGATCACCGAGCACCTCGGCGCCGCACCGCGCGCCGTCTCGGTGGTCCCGATCGGCGCCGACACCCGGCTGTGGTCCCCGTCCGGGGCCGTCGAGGTGGTCCCCGGACGGATCGTCACCACCTCCAGCGCGGACGTCCCGCTCAAGGGGCTGGTCTACCTGGTCGAGGCGCTGGCCAAGCTGCGCACCGAGCGCGACGCCCACCTCGTGGTGGTCGGCAAGCGCCGGGCCGAGGACGGTCCGGTCGCCGAGGCGGTCCGCCGGTTCGGCCTGGAGGCGCACATCGAGTTCCGCACCGGGCTGACCGACCAGGAACTGGTCGACCTGTACCGCTCCGCCGAGGTGGCCTGCGTGCCGTCGCTGTACGAGGGCTTCTCGCTGCCCGCCGCCGAGGCGATGGCCACCGCCACCCCGCTGGTCGCCACCACCGGCGGTGCGATCCCCGAGGTGGCCGGCCCGGACGGCGAGACCTGCCTGGCGGTCCCGCCGGGCGACGCCGGCGCGCTCGCCGCCGCCCTCGGCCGGCTGCTCGACGACCCCGCGCTGCGCGCCGCGCTCGGCGAGGCCGGCCGGGCCCGGGTGCTGGCCGGCTTCAGCTGGGAGCGGGCCGCCGAACTGACCGTCGAGCGCTACCGGGCGGCCATCGCCACCGGCGCGGGGCGCCGGGCCAGGGCCGGCGCCGGCTGGCGCTACGTCTGACCGTCCCCCGGCCCGCCGGACCCTCAACCCTCAGCAGTACCGCAGCAACGAATGGGAGCCCCGCAGTGCTGACCGTCGATTTCTCCCGCTTTCCGCTCGCCCCCGGCGACCGGGTGCTCGATCTGGGCTGCGGCGGCGGCCGGCACGCGTTCGAGGCCTACCGGCGCGGCGCGAACGTGGTCGCCCTGGACCGCAACAGCGAGGAGATCGCCGAGGTCCGCAAGTGGTTCGCCGCCATGGAGCTGGCCGGCGAGGCCCCGGCCGGCGCCTCCGCCGTGGCGATGGAGGGCGACGCGCTGGCCCTGCCCTTCGAGGACGACACCTTCGACAAGGTGATCATCTCCGAGGTGATGGAGCACATCCCGGACGACAAGGGCGTGCTCGCCGAGATGGTCCGGGTGCTCAAGCCCGGCGGCCTGCTGGCCGTGACCGTGCCGCGCTGGCTGCCGGAGAAGATCTGCTGGGCGCTGTCCGACGAGTACCACGAGGTCGAGGGCGGCCACATCCGGATCTACAAGGGCGACGAGCTGGTGGAGAGGGTCCGCGAGGCCGGCCTCACCCCGTACGGCAGCCACCACGCGCACGCGCTGCACTCCCCGTACTGGTGGATCAAGTGCGCGATGGGCGTCAACAACGACAAGGCGCTCCCGGTCAAGGCCTACCACCAGCTGCTGGTCTGGGACATCGTCGGCACCCCGGTGATCAGCACCCTCACCAAGGCCGCCGAGAAGGCCCTCAACCCGGTGATCGGCAAGAGCTTCGTGGTGTACGCCTCCAAGCCCCACCTGGCGGGCAAGTGACCGCCGCCGTCCCCGAGGTGCTGCTCCTCGACGGGGTGCTGGACGCGGACCGGGCCGCCGCCACCGTCCGCTCCATCCTGGCGGACCAGGACGGCGACGGCGCCATCCCGTGGTTCCGCGGCGGCCACCTCGACCCGTGGGACCACACCGAGGCCGCGATGGCCCTCGACACGGCCGGCGAGCACGCCGCCGCCGAGGCCGCCTACCGCTGGCTGGCCGGCCGCCAGAACGCCGACGGCTCCTGGTACGCCGCGTACACCGACGGCGAGGTGACCAACGCCTCGAAGGAGACCAACTTCTGCGCGTACATCGCGGTCGGGGTCTGGCACCACCACCTCAGCACCGGCGACGACGCCTTCCTGGAGTGGATCTGGCCGGCCGTCCGCCGCGCCCTGGACTTCACGGTGGGCCTGCGGCTGCCGGACGGCCCGATCGCCTGGCGCCTCGACGAGGACGGCACCCCCGTCAAGGAGGCGCTGCTCACCGGCTCCGCCAGCATCCTGCACGCCCTGCGCTGCGGCCTGGCCATCGCCGACTACCTCGAAGAGCCCCAGCCCGACTGGGAGTTGGCGGCCGGCCGGCTGCGGCACGCGATCGCCCACCACCCGGAGCGGTTCCTCGACAAGGACCGCTACTCGATGGACTGGTACTACCCGGTGCTCGGCACCGCCCTGCGCGGCGCCGCCGCCGCCGAGCGGATAGCCCGCGACTGGGACCGCTTCGTGGTCCCCGGCCTCGGCGTGCGCTGCGTCAGCGACCGCCCCTGGGTGACCGGCGGCGAGAGCGCGGAGCTGGCCCTCGCGCTGTGGGCCTGCGGCCAGTCCGACCGGGCGGTGGAGATCCTGCGCTGGATCCAGCACCTGCGCCACACCGACGGCTCGTACTGGACCGGCTACGTCTTCGAGGACGACGCCATCTGGCCCGAGGAGCGCACCACCTGGACCGCCGGCGCGCTGCTGCTGGCCGTCGCCGCGCTCGGCGGCGACCCCGCCACGGTCGCGGTCTTCGGCGGCGAGCAGCTGCCCAGCGGGCTGGTGGTCAACGACTGCTGCTGAGCAGCGGCGACCCGCACGACGACGGGGGCGGTACCGGTCGCGACCGGTACCGCCCCCGCTGTCGTCGCACCCGGCGCGGGTCAGCCGCGCTGGATGCCCGTGGTGTCGTTGAGCAGGCCGTGGGTGCCGTCCTGGAGCTGGGCGACCAGCGCGCTGCCGCGCTGCTCGACGGCCAGGTACCAGGTGCCCGGGACGAGGTCGCCGACCGGCGGGCCGGCCGGGTTGTCACGCGGGGTCAGCTGACGCAGCGCCGGCACCGCGAACCAGAACGGGGTGAACGGCGCGGCCGCGGCCGCCGGGGCGGGCGCCGGGACCTGGACCGCGTCCTGTGGCACCGCGGCGGCCGGGTAGCCGTAGCCGCCGGCCGGCGGGGCGGCGGCGTAGCCGCCCGGCTGGGCCGCCGGGTCGCCCTGGCCCGCCGGGGTGCCCGGGTAGCCGTACTGGCCGCCCTGGGGGGCGTTGAACTGGCCGCCCTGGCCGCCCTGGACGGGCTGGCCCGGGGTGTAGGGCGCGTAGCCCTGCTGCTGCGGGACGGCGGCGGGCTTGTCGGTCAGCAGCGGCGCCTGCAGTGCGGGCACCAGCGGGCCCGCGACCGCGGCGGCGGCCAGCACCAGCACGACGATCACCGACAGCCAGGCGCCGAAGGCGTGGTCGACCAGGTCCGAGGGGTCCAGGCCGCGGGTGGTGTCGGCCGCCGAGAGGTAGCCGCCACCGTTGGTGAACAGCGCCCACAGGCCGCCCCAGGCGGCGAAGACGGACAGCGCCACGCCCCACTGGCGGAGCTTGAGGCCGGCCACCAGCCGGGTCTCGGCCGCCTCACCCTGGAAGCGGGCCAGCAGGATCAGGGCGGCACCGGCGACGCCGGCCAGGAAGACCGTGGCCAGGATGGACAGGAAGCCGCTGTGCCAGACGTTGTACGAGCAGTTCGTCCGGCACGGTCCGCCCACCGAGGTGTTGGCCTCGTAGAAGGGGAGGAAGGAGAAGACGAAGAGCAGGACAGCCGCACCTGCGACGGCGGCGTCTCCCCTGGTGAGAGCGCGCAGATTCACTAACGTTCCCCTCGTTGGTGTGTCGTGGACGGCGGGTGGTACTCGGCGGAGCCGGGGCGGGCCCGGTCCGGCCGATCGGGGCAAAAGCCTAGGGCCAAGCAGCCGCGACGTGCACAGCGCCCTCCCGGAACGGTCCGCAGTCGTTGCAGAACGGTCGGCTCCGGGCACCTCGCCGAGGACCGCCCCGGGGCCGCCGGAGACCGGTCCGGGGGCGGCCCGGAGCGGCTCAGGAGGTGGTCAGGTAGGTGGTCAGCGCGTCCGCGATGCCCTGGGCCGCGCGCTGCCGCCACTGCGGATCGGTCATCCGGCCGGCGTCGCCCGCGTTGCGCATGTTGCCGCACTCGATGAACACCTTCGGGACCGTGGACAGGTTCAGGCCGCCGAGGTCGGTCCGGGTGTCCAGCCCCTGCTTGCCGATGTAGTCGGCGAACGGCTCGCCGGTGGCCGCCTTGAAGGTGTCCCGCAGCAGCACGCCGAGCCGGTGCGAAGGCTCGACGATCGCCGAGGTGTCGGCCTTCCCGGCGGTCACCTTGCCCGGCATGATCACGTGGAATCCGCCGGCCGAGGCCGGCGCGCCGTCGCCGTGCACCGACAGCGCCACGTCGGCCTTGGCCGCGTTGCCGATCCCGGCGCGCTCGTCGATGCACGGTCCCCACGGGCGGTCGCCGTCCTGGGTGAAGACCACCTTGGCGCCGCGGTCCTGGAGGATCTGCCGGGCCCGGCGGGCCACGTCCAGGGTGTACTCGGCCTCGCTGTAGCCGTTGTTGGTCGAGGTGCCGGTGGTGTCGCACTCCTTGCGCGCGTTGCCGATGTCCACCTGGCGGTTGATCTCGGTGGTGTACTTGGCGTTGCCGGTGTTGTGGCCCGGGTCGAGCAGCACCGTCCGGCCGGCCAGCGGGGTCGCGCCGCCCGCCGCGGC
>NZ_JAIZ01000465.1:0-10691 GCF_000710465.2 Kitasatospora sp. MBT63
AGCGCGCCCCGGCCGCCCTCGCCGAGCACCCCGAGGCCGTGCGCGTCGTCGACCAGCAGCGCGGCGCCGCCGTCGCGGGCGGCGGCGGCCAGTCGCGGCAGCGGCGCCGCGTTGCCGTCGACCGAGAAGACCGAGTCGCTGACCACCAGGGCGCGCCGCTGCGTCCGGTCCGCCAGCACCTGGCGGACGGCCGCCGGGTCGGCGTGCGGGGCGCGGTGCACGTCGGCGCGGGCCAGCCGGCAGCCGTCGATCAGCGAGGCGTGGTTGTACGCGTCCGAGACGATCAGGGTGTCCGGGTCGGTCAGGGCGGTCAGTGCCGCCAGGTTGGCCGCGTACCCGGAGGAGAAGACCAGCGCGGCCTCGAACCCGCAGAACGCGGCCAGTTCGTTCTCCAGCTCGGTGTGCAGCGCCGTGGTGCCGGTGACCAGCCGGGACCCGGTGGCGCCGCCGCCCCAGCGCAGCGCGGCCTCGGCGGCGGCGCCGGTCACGGCGGGGTGGCGGACCAGGCCCAGGTAGTCGTTGCCCGCCAGGTCGAGCACCGGGTCCTCGGCGGGGCGGCTGCGCAGGGTCCGGGTCAGTCCGGCGCCCGCGCGCAGCTCGGCGGCCTCGTCGAGCCAGTCGAACACGGCGGCGGGGGCGAGGGAGGCCTGCGGCACGGCGGGGTGGACCATGGTCGCACTCTGTCATCCGGGGCCCGCCGCGGGCAATGTGCGCCGGGGCACACCGCGGGCCCGGCGGGCGGCATAGACTCCGACGATCACCCGGAGGGGAGGCGCAGTTGGAGGACGGCCGCCTGACCGTGCAGGACGTGCTCGACCTGGACCCGATGGTGACCTGGGGCGCCGAGGTGGCGGCCTGCCCGGGCCGGCTGGACCGGCCGGTGCGCTGGCTGCATGTGGCGGAGGCGACCGACGTCGCGGTGATGCTCTCCGGCGGCGAGATGGTGCTGACCACGGGGGTGCTCCTGGCCGGCGACGAGCGCCGGCAGGTGGAGTACGTGGAGGCGATGCAGCGCGCCGAGGCCGCGGCGGTGGTGCTGGGGCTGGGCCGGGGCTTCCGGACCACGCCGGAGGCGATGCGCCGGGCCGCCGAGCGCTGCCGGGTCCCGCTGATCGTGCTGCACCGCCCTGCGCCGTTCACCCGCCTCACCGAGGAGGTGCACGCCCGGCTGCTGCACGGCCGGTTCGCCGCACTGGACCTCTCCGACCGGATGAGCAGCGCCCTCACCGCACTCAACCTCTCCGGCGTCCCGCTGCAGCGTCTGCTGGACGAGATCTCCGCGTACGGCGGCGGCCCCGCGGTGGTGGTCAACCTGGCCCGCCGGGTGCTCGCCTGCGCCGGGCCGCGTACCGCACTGGGCGACCTGCTGCGCGACTGGGACCTGGTGTCCCGGCAGGTCGCCGCGATGGCCGGGAACTCACCGGTGACGCTCGGCCCGGACGGCTGGATCGTGGCCCGGCTGGAGGCCCGCGGCCGCCAGTGGGGTCAGCTGGTGCTCTTCGGCCACCCCGGCACCGCGCAGACCGCCCGGGTGATCGGCACCCGCGCCGCCGAGGCGCTGGCCCTGCACCACCTGCTCGGCGAACGCGGCCGCGGCTGGGAGGAGCAGGCCGCGGAGGTGCTGCTGACCGACCTCGCGGCCGGCACCGCCCGCCCGGAGGACCTGCTCCCCCGGATCCGCGCCGCCGGGCTGCCGGCCGGCCGGCGGACCTTCGTCCCGCTGGTGCTGCGCCCGCACGGGCGCGTCCCGGGCCTGCGCGAACTGGTCGAGCGGCAGCTCGCCGACGACGGCACCGCGGCACTGACGGCCTGGATCCGGCCGGACGCCCTGGCCGTCCTGCTGAGCCTGCCGCCGGGCCGCGACGCCGAGCAGGAGGTGCGCCGGCTGGCGGTCCGGCTGCACGAACGGCTGGCCGCGCTCGGCGCGCGGGCGGCAGCCGGCGCCGGTTTCGGCTGCGCGGTGCTGGACGAGCTGAGCCGCTCGTTCGTCGAGGCGGTGCACGTCGCGGACGCCGCCCTGGCCGGGCCGCCGGCCGGTCCGGTGGCGTGGCTGCGGGACGTACGGCTGCGCGGGCTGGTCCGGCTGCTGCGCGACGACCCGCAGCTGCAGTCCTTCATCGTGCGTGAGCTCGGGCCGCTGCTGGGCCGCCCCGACCTGCTGGAACTGCTGCGCGGCTACCTCAGCACCGGCCGCAACAAGTCCCTGACAGCGCAGCACCAGCACATCAGCCGCCCGGCGCTCTACCGGCGGCTGCAGGGCATCGAGGAACTGCTCGGCACCGACCTCGACGACCTGGAGCAGCTCACCTCGCTGTACGTCGCCCTGCTCGCGCACGACGCCCAGCAGGACGCCGGGCAGGACGCCCCTCACTGAGCGCGCAGCGGCGCCGACCCGAAAGGTCACTCCATGTTTTGATCAAATAACTTTGTGTACTAGCCGGCGCCGGCCTCAGGACCTGACGGCCGGTCCGTCCGCGCCCGCGGCGGCCGTGGTGCCGTCGGAGGTCCACCACGCCCCGGGGTCCTCGCACGAACCGACCGTGAGGCGTTCGCCGTACCCGTTGTCGAGGAGGCAGCCGCCCCGCTGCGCGGCGATCCGGAACGGGGAGTCGGTGGCGGCCGCGTCGGTCCGGGCCGGGTCCCCCGCGAAGGTCCACAGCTGGGCCGGGTCCTCCTGCGGGCCAGCGGACCGGCCGTGCTGCAGGTAGACCGAGTCGTCGGGGTCGGTGGTGAGCAGCAGCGGTCCGGCGTCGTCGGCGGGGGCCAGCAACGACCGCAGGACCAGCTCGCCGGTGGCCGACGGCAGGACCAGCCACTCCTGGTCCGCCTCGGCGTCCGGGGGCATGCCGACCACGGCTGCGCCGTCCGCCGCCCGGGACTCCGCCACGCCGAACGCGTGCATCCTCAGCCCGGACTGCCGGGCCGTCAGCACGGTCAGCCCGCCCGCCGGGCCGCTGCCCGCCACGGTGTCGGCGGGCGGCGGTGCGGCGGCGGGCGCGCGGGTCACCCCGTCCGGCCGGGCGGCCGGGTCACCTGCGGCGGCCGGGGCGGAGTCGGCCTGTGAACGGTCTGCCTCACCGACCAGCAGCAGCGCGGCGAGGGCGGCGAGCACGGCCGTGGCCGTGGCGGCGGTGAGCACCGGTCTGTGGTTCACGTTCGGTTCCCCTGCGAGGTGTTCGGGACGGCCGCGGATCCGTCCCCCGTTCCGCCCGGTCCGGTCCGGCCCGGGTGGGGCACCGGCCGAGGTCAGGGGTCGGGCAGGGCAGACGCTAGCCGAGCAGGCGCGGCACCGGGCCCGGTCGCCACCGACGAGTGAACGCCGGTACCCCCATTCGGCCCACCGAACGGGTCCGGACCACCCGGACGGACGGATGGGAGCGCTCCCGCACCGCACTCGCCGACCCCCGCGCCGCAGGCCGTCGCGCAGCAGCCCCCGCACCGCGGGGTCGCGCCGCGCCCTCAGGCCGAGTCGCGGACCACCAGCTCGGTCGCCAGCACCACCTGCCGGTGGGCCCGGCCGGGCGAGCCGATCTCCTCCAGCAGCAGCCGCGCCATGGTCCGGCCCATCTCCTCGATCGGCTGCCGGACGCTGGTCATCGGCGGTTCGGTGTGCCGGGCCACGACCGAGTCGTCGAACCCGATCACCGCCACGTCCTGCGGCACCCACCGGCCGGCCGCCCGCAGCACCTGCATCGCCCCGGCCGCCATCAGGTCCGAGGCGCAGAACACCGCGTCCAGCCCGGGGCTGCGCTCCAGCAGCTCCCGCATCGCGAGCCGGCCGCCCTCCTCGGTGAAGTCGCCGAGCCCGACCAGGTCCTCCCGGTACGGCCGGCCGGCCTCCTCCAGGGCCTGCCGGTAGCCGCCCAGCCGGGCCCTGGCGCCCTCCATGTCCAGCGGGCCGGTGATGGTCGCGATGGCGTCGCAGCCGCGCCGTAGCAGGTGCCGCACGGCCATCCGGGCGCCGCCCGCGTTGTCCGCGATCACATAGCCGAGCGGCTCCGCGTCACCGCGGCGGCCGGCCAGCACGGACGGGATCTCCAGGCTCTCCAGCAGTGCCGGCAGCGGGTCGTCCCGGTGCACCGAGACCAGCAGCACGCCGTCCACCCGCTGCGCGGTCAGGTACGCCGCCAGCCGCTCGCGCTCGCGCCGGTTGCGGACCAGGATCAGCAGCAACTGCATCTCGGTCTCGGCGAGTTCGGCCGACACCCCGCTGATGATGTCGGAGAAGTACGGCTCCGAGAACAGCCGGGTCTCCGCCTCCGGCACGACCAGCGCGATCGAGTCGGTCCGCGAGGTGACCAGGGTCCGGGCCGCCCGGTTGGGCACGTAGCCGAGTTCGGCGATGGCGGCCAGCACGGCCTCCTTGGCCTTCTCGCTGACCCGCGGCGAGCCGTTGACCACCCGGGAGACCGTCCCGCGGCCCACCCCGGCCAGCGCGGCCACCTCCTCGAGGGTCGGGCGCGCCGCCCCCCGGGCTGCGCCGCCGGCCGGGCCGCCGGCCTGCCCGCCCACCATCCGTGCCATCCTGCCGCCTCTCCGTTCACCCGGCCGGGCTCCACTCGCGCCCGGCCACCACCCCATCGTCCCCGCGCCCCGCCGCCGGACACCAACCGGGTCGGCCTCCGCCCGCCGCCGGGACCGCCCGGGGCGGCCGCCGGAAACAGATCCGACACACAGGCTTGACACCCGGCCCCGGGACGCAGCAACCTTCCCACAGGCCGAGTGGGAGCGCTCCCACACAGGCTTCGGCGAGCGTACACCGGGGCGCCCCGCCCCACCGCACCCCCGTACGACAACTCCAGGCACCCCATCCGCCACCCGTCCGCGCAGGTCGGCCCGGCCGCCGCGGGCCGCACCCCGCGGGGCCCGTCCACGGACGCCCTCGGAACGCCCACGGAACGAACGCCCACGGAACGTCCTCGGAACCGTCCTCGGAACAAGGAGACGCACATGCGCACCACCTCCCGCCCCCGCAGAGCCACCGCCCCGGCCGCCGCGGCGCTGCTCTGCTCCGCCCTGCTGCTGACCGCCTGCAGCAGCGGCGGCCCGCAGTCCGCCGGATCGGCGGGCCCGGGGTCCGCGCAGGTCACGCTGACCGTCGGCGACTTCGGCACCTTCGGGTACAAGGAGGCCGGCCTGTACGACGAGTACATGGCCGCGCACCCGAACATCACCATCAAGTACGAGACCGTCCAGGACGGCCAGAAGTACTGGGACGCGCTGACCACCCACCTGGCCTCCGGCAGCGGGCTCTCGGACATCCAGGCGGTCGAGGTCGGCTACATCGCCCAGGCGGCCGGCACCCTCGGCGACAAGTTCACCGACCTGTCGAAGGCGGACGGGGTGAAGGCGGACGCCTGGCTGCCCTGGAAGTCGAAGCAGGCGACCACCGCCAAGGGCGCCCTGATCGGGCTCGGCACCGACATCGGCCCGATGGCGGTCTGCTACCGCAAGGACCTGTTCGAGCAGGCCGGTCTGCCGTCCGACCGTGAGGCGGTCGGCAGGCTCTGGGCGGGTGACTGGAGCAAGTTCGTCGACGCCGGCAAGCAGTACCAGTCCAAGGCCCCCGCCGGGACCTTCTTCACCGACTCGGCCAGCGGGCTGTTCAACGCGGCGCTGTCCGCCGAGGCGCAGCAGTACTCGGACGCCTCGGGGAAGCTGGTCTACCGGGACAGTCCCGGGGTGAAGAAGGCCTGGGACATCGCGGTCAGCGCCTCCCAGGCGAAGATCAGCGCCGGGCTCCGCCAGTTCCAGGACAACTGGAACACCGCCTTCACCAACGCCCAGTTCGCGACCGTGGTCTGCCCGTCCTGGATGACCGGCATCATCAGCAAGTACTCCGGCGACAGTGGCAAGGGCAAGTGGGACATCGCCCAGGCCCCGGTCGCCTCCAACTGGGGCGGTGCCTTCCTGACGGTACCGAAGGCCGGCAAGCACACCGCCGAGGCCGCCGCGCTGGCCGCCTGGCTGACCGCGCCCGAGCAGCAGGCCAAGGTGTTCACCAAGGTCGGGAACCTGCCCTCGACCACGGCGGGCCTGCAGCTGCCGGCGGTGCAGGGTGCCCGGCTGGACTACTTCGGTTCCACCCCGACCGGCCAGATCTTCGCCACCACCGCCGGGAACATCAAGCCCGCGCCGATCGGCGAGCAGGACGGCACGGTCAAGACGATCATCACCGACAACGGGATCCTCGACATCGAGCAGCACGGCACCGACCCTGCCAAGGCCTGGCAGACCGTCACCAAGCTGATCGACGACAAGGTCAACGGCTGACGTCTCCCGCCCGCCGTCCGCGGGCCCGGCCGCCCGGCTCCGGGCGGCCGGGCCCGGCCCCCACCCTTCGCCCCCTCGCGCCTCCGCCCCTCGCGCCTCCGCCCTGCCGGAGGCAGCCACCCCGAGAAGGACTCCCCGTGGCCTCCACCCTCCGCGCGCCCGCCGAGGACAGCCCGCCCCCGCCGGACCGGCCCGGCCCCGCCGCTGCGGCCGGGCGCCCCGCCTGGCGCTCCCGGCTGCACCGCCTCGACCTCAAGGCCTCGCCGTACGTCTTCATCGCGCCGTTCTTCCTGTGCTTCGCGGTCTTCGGTCTCTTCCCGCTGGTCTGGACCGGCTGGCTCTCGCTGCACCGGGTCGACCTGCTCACCCCGGACGTCGCCGAGTGGCGCGGGTTCGGCAACTACACCCGGCTGTGGGCGACCGACCAGTTCTGGAACGCGCTGCGCAACACCGTCACCATCGGTGTGCTCTCCACCGTGCCGCAGCTGCTGATGGCGCTGGTCCTCGCCCATCTGCTCAACTACCGGCTGCGCGGCCGCGGTCTCCTGCGGGTCGCGGTGCTGGCGCCGTACGCCACCTCGATCGCCGCCGCGACGCTGGTCTTCGTCCAGCTGTTCAACCCCGACTACGGGCTGGTGAACTGGTGCCTGTCGGGGCTCGGGCTGGCGCACACCGACTGGTACGCCGACACCTGGCCCTCGCAGATCGCCATCGCGACCATCGTCACCTGGCGCTGGACCGGCTACAACGCACTGATCTACCTGGCCGCGATGCAGGCCGTCCCGAAGGACCTGTACGAGGCCGCCGCGCTGGACGGTGCCTCCCGCTGGCAGCAGTTCACCCGGATCACCGTGCCGTCGATCCGGCCGACCATCCTGTTCACCGTCGTGGTCTCCACCATCGGGGCCACCCAGCTGTTCGGTGAGCCGCTGCTGTTCGGCGGCGGTGTCGGGGTCAGCGGCGGATCCGCCCACCAGTTCCAGACCCTCGGCCTGTACATGTACGAACTCGGCTGGCCGAGCCGCCAGTTGGGCCGCGCCTCGGCGGTCGCCTGGACGATGCTGCTGCTCCTGCTGCTGATCGGCGCCGTCCGGTACCTGTTCGCCCGCCGCCACCGCCTCGAACCGAAGGGCTGACCATGGCCGCCACCACCGCCCCCGGCGCGCTACGGCGCCGTCTGCGCCCCGGCGCCGGCGCCCAGGACAAGGCCGGTCCGGTCACCTACCTGGTGCTCGGCCTCGCCGCGGTCGTCTCGCTGTTCCCGCTGTACTGGACCTTCGTCGCGGCCACCTCCACCGGCGACCGGGTCGCCCAGTCGCCGCCGCCGCTGGTGCCGGGCGGCGAGCTGTGGAACAACGTCCGCACCGTCTGGGACCAGGCCGACATGGGCACCGCGCTGCTCAACTCGACCGTGGTGGCCGGCTGCGTCGCGCTGTCCACGGTGCTGTTCGCCACCCTGGCCGGGTTCGCCTTCGCCAAGCTGGCCTTCCGCGGCCGGGGCGCGCTGCTCTCGCTGGTGGTCGCCACCATGACGATCCCGCCGCAGCTCGGCGTCATCCCGCTGTACCGGATCGTCACCGGCCTCGGCTGGGGCAACCACCTCCAGGCGGTGGTGCTGCCGTCGCTGGTGGCCGCGTTCGGGGTGTTCTTCATGCGGCAGTTCCTCGCCGAGGCGGTCCCGACCGAGCTGATCGAGGCCGCCCGGGTGGACGGGGCGCACAGCCTGCGGATCGTGTGGCACGTGGTCCTGCCGATCGCCCGCCCCGCCATGGCCGTCCTCGGCATGCTGGTCTTCGTGCAGTCCTGGAACGACTTCTTCTGGCCCTTCGTGGTCCTCACCCAGCAGAACCCGACCGTACAGGTGGCCCTGGCCGGCATCGGCGGCGGCAGCGCGTACGAGATCAACCAGGCCGTCATCATGACCGGCGCCCTGGTCGGCACCCTTCCGCTGCTGCTGGTCTTCGCCGTGCTGGGTAGGCACATCGTCGGCGGGATCACCGCCGGCGCGGTCAAGAGCTGACCCCACGCACCACCGCATCCCACAGAGGAGCCCACCGCATGACCGTCAACAGCCGACGCTTCCCCCCGGGTTTCGTCTGGGGCGCCGCGACCGCCGCGTACCAGGTCGAGGGCGCCGCCGCCGAGGGCGGCCGGACCCCCTCGATCTGGGACACCTTCAGCCACACCCCGGGCCGGACCGTCAACGGCGACACCGGCGACCGGGCCGTCGACCACCTGCACCGCTTCAGGGAGGACGTCCGGCTGATGGCCGGCCTCGGCCTCACCTCGTACCGCTTCTCGCTGTCCTGGCCGCGGATCCAGCCCACCGGCCGCGGCCCGGCCCTCGAACGCGGCCTGGACTTCTACCGGGCGCTCGCCGACGAACTGCTCGCCCACGGGATCACCCCCGCCGCCACCCTCTACCACTGGGACCTGCCGCAGCACCTGGAGGACCGCGGCGGCTGGCCGGTCCGCGACACCGCGTACCGCTTCGCCGAGTACGCCGCCCTGGCCGCGGAGGCGCTCGGTGACCGGGTGCCGACCTGGATCACCCTCAACGAGCCCTGGTGCAGCGCCTTCCTCGGCTACGGCTCCGGGGTGCACGCCCCCGGCCGGACCGACCCGGTCGACGCGCTGCGCGCCGCCCACCACCTCAACCTCGGGCACGGCCTCGCCGTCGACGCGCTGCGCGGCGCGCTGCCCGCCGCCGCCCGGATCGCCGTCTCGCTGAACCTGCACGCGGTGCGGCCGCTCGAGGGGCGGCCCGAGGACCTGGATGCAGCCCGCCGGATCGACGCGGTCGGCAACCGGATCTTCACCGGCCCGATGCTGCACGGCGGCTACCCCGAGGACCTGCTCGCCGACACCGCGCACCTGACCGACTGGGAGTTCGTCCGGGCCGGCGACCCCGCCCGGATCGCCCGGCCGATCGACCTGCTCGGGCTGAACTACTACACCCCGACCGTGGTGTCGGCGGCGCCGCACACCGCCGGCGCCGCCCGGCACGACGGACACGGCGTCAGCGAGCACTCGCCCTGGCCCGGCGCCGACCGGGTCGCCTTCCACCCCGCCCCGGGCGAGGTGACCGCGATGGGGTGGCCGGTCGAGCCCGGCGCGCTGTCCGAGCTGCTGCTGGCGCTGCACCGCGAGCACGGTCTGCCGCTGCTGGTCACCGAGAACGGCGCCGCCTACGAGGACGTGGTCGGCCCGGACGGCACCGTCCAGGACCCCGAGCGGATCGCGTACCTGCGCGGGCACCTCGCGGCGGTCGCCGACGCCGTCGAGGGCGGCGCCGACGTCCGCGGCTACTACCTCTGGTCGCTGCTGGACAACTTCGAATGGTCGTACGGCTACGGGAAGCGGTTCGGGATCGTCCACGTCGACTACCCGACGCTGGCCCGCACGCCGAAGGCGAGCGCGCACTGGTACGCCGAGGCGATCCGGCGCGGCGGCCCGCACTGACCGTGACCGGCGCGGGCCGGGCCGACCGCCCGGCCCGCGCGGGCGGATGACGGACCGTGACGGCCTCCCGTGACGGGCCGTGACGGCGGCCACCGACCGTCACGGGCGCCCCCGGTCGCCCCCGGTCACCGCCGTCCACGGCCGATTGCCGGCCTCACCCGAACGGCGCAAGCTGGAAGCAGCAGCCCGGCCGTCCCCCGGACCCGGGCCCCCGCCGCAGCCCCTTCGAGGTGGTCGACGATGGCGGACACAACAGATGTGAGGCCCTGGCGGACCCTCACCGGAGGCAGCGCCACCGGGGCCGACGCGTACATCGTGCCCTTCGACAAGTCCGGCGCCTGCACCGGCGAGCGGACCGCGGAAGCCGTGGTGGAGGCCGCCGCCCACGCCACCGACGTGTTCCTGTTCTCGCACGGCTGGAACAACGACTGGGCGGCCGCCACCGGGCGTTACGACGACTTCATCGCCCGGTTCCTGGAGACCGGTCACCGTTGGTGGAACCCGCCGGGCCGCGACTACCGTCCGTTGCTGGCGGGGGTGTTCTGGCCGAGCACCGCGCTGGTGGCACCCGGTGAGCGGGGACCCGTGATCGCCGGGTCGCCGCCGGGCCCCGCCACGACGGCGGCACTGGCCGAGGAACTGTCGCCGACCGACGCGGCCCGGCTGACCGAGCTGGCCGGGCCCGAGCGGATCGACCGGGACGAGGCACGGGAACTGGCCGAACTGCTCGCCCCCGTGCTGGCCGACGGCACCGACGAACTGCGTCCGGGCAGCCCGGCGCGGCCCGCCCCCGCGGACCTGGTCGACGCCTGGCGCGGGCTGCCGCCCGAACGCCCCGCGGGCGGCCCGCCGCCGCGCCCCGGCGGCTTCATCGAGGACGACGGGCCGGGCACACCCGCGGCCCCCGGCACCGCGGGCGGCCTCGGGGAGTTCGCCGCCCGGTTCGACCCGCGGCA
>NZ_JAIZ01000465.1:10784-32050 GCF_000710465.2 Kitasatospora sp. MBT63
GATCATCCGGCTGGCGACCGTACTGCTGATGAAGGACCGGGCCGGCCGGGTGGGCGGCCACGGGGTGGCCCTGCTGCTGCGCTCCCTGCTCGACGCCCCCTCCGGCGCCCGGATCCACCTGGTCGGACACTCGTACGGCGCCAAGGTGGTGCTCTCGGCGCTGTGCGACGGCCCCGCGCCCGGCCGGAAGGTCGAGTCGGTGCTGCTGCTCCAGCCCGCCCTGTCCGCCCTGTGCTTCGCGCCGGACGTCGACGGCACCGGACGGCCCGGCGGCTACCGGCCCGCGCCGGAGCGCTCGGTGCAGCCGGTGCTGACCACCTTCAGCCGTCATGACGTGCCGCTGACCGAGGTCTTCCACCTGGCCGTCCGGCGGCGCTCCGACCTCGGCGAGGTGGTGATCGCCGGCGCGCCGCCGTCCCGCTACGCCGCGCTGGGCGGGTACGGCCCGCAGGGCGTCGACGGGGAGAGCGTGACGGTGGCCCCCAGGGAGCCGCCGGAGCAGTACCCGCTGGGCCCGGGCCCCCGGATCGTCGCCGTCGAGGCGGACGAGGTGATCTCCGGGCACGGGGACGTCGCCAACCCGGCCACCGCCTGGGCGCTGCTGTCCCAGGTGATGGGTGCGGGATCGACGGGTGACGGGTGAGCACCGATGGCCGTCCAGATCCGCAGCGAGTACGACCTCCCCACGCTGCGCATCCGGCTGTCGGGTGCGGGCCGGGCCGGGCTGACGCACGTCGAGTTCCAGACCGTCCTGGGCGGCGGGCGGCCCGAACGGGTGGCCGGCTGCACCATCGCCCAACTCGGGCTGCCGGAGCGGCTGTCCGCCCGCGACCAGCTCCCGGACCACCGGTTCCGGATCCCCACCGAGCTGGTGAAGGTGCTGGCGGCCGCCGCGGACGGCCTCGGGCCGTCGCCCGGTCCGCCGCCGAACGCCCTCTGGCTGGAGCTCGCCAACCCGCGCGGCTACCTCCACCTGGTCCCCTGGGAGGAGTTGCTCGCCCCGCTGGGCCGTCCCGTGGTCCGGCTGCCGAACCACACCGTCCGCGCGCAGTCCCCGTCCGACACCCTCGAGGTGGCGCTCTGCGCCGGTTCCCGGTCGGCGGGCACCGCCGCGGCCACCGCCGCCGTCCTCGAACAGCTCACCGGGATGTGGATCGAGCACTCCGGGCGCCACGTCCGGGCGCACCTGTTCACCGACCTGGCCGGCCACCGCGAGGTGGCGCGCTGGGCCAGTGGCATGACCCCCTTCCTGGTGGTGCACGATCCGCACGACGCCGCCCGCTGCGCGCCCTCCGCGAACAGCCTCAGCTGCGCCGAGGAGCCGGGCCGGGTGCTCGACCCGTGGCTGCGCTGGATCCGCGACGCGCTGCAGCGGCAGGCCCTGGACGTGGTCCAGTTCGTCACCGACGGCCGGCTCTCCAACGGCCGGGGCGCCCTGGCCATCGCCGGCACCCCGCTGCGCGGTCCGCAGCGGGCCGCGTCACCGTTCGTCGGCAGTGCCCAGCTCAGCACGCTGCTCGCCCAGGTCGGCGCCTGGTGCCTGGTGCTGAACGCGGTGCCGGGCATCCGTTCCGGTGCCGCGCTGCGGGAGCTGGCCGATGCGGTCGCGGCGGTGCGCCCGGGCGTCGTCCTGGTCGACGACCTCGACCTCGACCCGGACCTGCGGCAGCTGGGCGCGGCCGTCGGCATGGTGCTGGGCGCCACCGACCCGCCCGGGACGGCCATGCCGGGCCTGGTCTGCTGGGCCCATCCCGAGTTCGCCGAGTCCCCGGGGACGGCAGCCATGCTGCTCACCCCGGACCGGCGTTCGACGCTGATCGGCGGCGCCACCCAGGACGCCCTGACCGGTGACCGCACCCCTTCCTGGGTGGCCTCCGGGACCCGCTACCTGGAGGCGCAGCAGTCCGAGTGGATGCCCGACTCGCCGGATGCGGCCGAGGTGGACCCGGACGCGGCCGCCGCGCTGCGTTCGGTCTCCTCGCTCCTCGAGAAGCACGTCCGCCGGCACCTCGACGGCCGCCCCGGAGGTGCGCCATGAGTCGACTGATCTTCCAGCTCTCGGGTTCGGTCGGGCTCGACAACCTGACCCACGTGCAGATCTCGCTGTCGGAGCCGCCGGTGTTCGGTGTCCCCGCGCACCCGTTCCAGTGCACCGGGGACGAGCAGCCGCTGGCGGTGCTGCGCGACACCCGGCTGCCGATCGACGGGGTGACGCGGACCGCGGGGCGGTTCCTGTTCGAGGAGGTGATGCGGCATCCGGGGGTCGCGAGCCAGCTGCCGGTGGCGCTGAACACCCAGCCGCCGGACCGCTGTCCGGTCTTCGTGGAGCTGGCCACCGGCGCCGAGGTGGAGGCGCTGCCGTGGGAGACGCTCTGCGCGCCGTCCGGGGAGTTCCTCGGGCTGGACGAGCGGTGGTCGCTCGGACGGATCGTCAACAGCCCGATCGTCCGGGAGCCGTACTGGTACCTGGAGCCGCCGGTGCGGATCGCCGTGGTGCTGTCCTGCCTCGGGATCCCGGCGGCCGACGAGTGGCAGGCGCTGCGGGACGCGGTCGCGGCAGCTCCGGGGGTGCCGGTGGAGCTGCTGGTGGTGGTGAGCGAGAAGGAGCTGTACGAGCAGGTGCTCGACGAGGGGGGCGGGGTGCGGGTGGAGCTGGTGCCCGAGGACCTGGCCGATCTGCAGCGGCTGATCAGCGGTTTCCGGCCGCACCTGCTGCACTTCTTCTGCCACGGCTCGGTGCAGGGCGGCCCGCACCTGCAGCTGGCGTTCGGGACGGACTGGGACACCGGCCGGGCGGACCACAGCCTGAACGTCGAGGCGCGGGAGTTCCGTGACTTCGTCGAGGGTGCGGGCGACCCGCCGTGGCTGACCGTGCTGAACTGCTGCGAGGGGGCCGCGGTCGGCGACGGCCCGGACAGCATGCAGTCGCTGGCGCTGCGGCTGGTGTACGAGGGCGGGCTGCCCGCGGTGGTCGCGATGCGCGAGTCGGTGCCCGGTGACGATGCCAACCTGTTCACCCGGGCGTTCTACAAGCGGCTGCTGGCCGAGCTCGCGGAGCGCGCCGCCGGGTCCGGGGCCGGCCCGGAGGCCGCCGAGCCGGTCGACTGGGCGATGCTGCTGGTCGCGGCGCGGACCAGGCTGGCCCACAAGCACACGGACATGACGCTGAGCCAGGCCGCCGCCTCGACCAAGGAGTGGACCCTGCCTGCGGTGTACCTGCGCCATCCCCACGGCCAGGGCCCGGCCCGGCCGGGCGGCCCGCCGCCCGCCGTGGACAGTGACACCGACGGTGACGGTGACGGTGGGCCGCCGACGCTGCGGGCGGCCCGTAAGGAGATCGAGGCGCTCCAGGGCCTGCTGGCCCAGCTGCCGCCCAGCGCCCCGCAGGCGCTGCGCGCCGAGGCCGAGCAGCGGCTCGGCGAGCTCGCCGGGCTGCTGGAGCACCGGTGAGCGGCCCGGCGGCCGGCCCCGCGCCCGGGGCCGACACCGTGACGGACGCCTTCTCCGGCACCGGGCCGGTGGCCGGTCCGCTCGCGCAGGCTTACGGCAGGTGGGCGCTGACCTCGGTCGAGGTGGGGGCGGCGCGGCGGCTGGTGCCGTCCGCGCCCGACCCGGCCGACTGGAGCGACCCGAAGGTCGGCTGGGGTCTGGTGCTGCCCGACGCCCCCGGGCTGGACCCGGACGCGCTGGCCCGGGCCGAGGACGCCGAGCCGCCGCTGCGCCGGCTGTTGGCGGCCCGGCGGGGGCGGGTGCTGCGGTACCGGGCGGGCAGCGGGTACGCCGACTGGACCCTGCGCGACCTGGCCGGCGGCGGCGACCTGCTGACCGCGGCCTCGCCGGCCGGCTCCGGCCCGCTGGAACTCCCGATGTACCTGCTGATCCACGGCACGCCCGAACAGATCCCCTGGCAGGTGCAGTACGCGCTCAACCCGGTGCGGCACGTCGGGCGGCTCGATCTGACCGGCGAGCCGCTGGCGCGGTACGTCGACGCGCTGCTCGACGGCTGGTCCGGGTCGGCGGTGCGCTACGAGGCTCCGGTGGTCTGGTCGGTCGACCTGGGCGAGGGCCCGCAGGACATCACCACGCTGATGCGGGACGCGGTCGGTGCGCCGCTGTACGCGCTGCTCGCGGCGGATCCGGACATGCCGGCGGCGGTGTTCGTCGACGGGTCGGCCACCGGTGCGGACGGCGCGGCGCTGGGCGAGGCGCTCGCCTCGGCCCGTCCGGCGCTGGCCGTGACCACCAGCCACGGTCTGACCGGCCCGGTGGACGACCCGGTGCGGCTGCGCGAGGGCCTCGGGCTGCCGGTCGGCCAGGACCGTACGCCGGTGCGGCCGCAGGATCTGCTGGCCGGGTGGCAGCCGGACGGCGCGGTGTGGGTGGCGCGGGCCTGCTGTTCGGCCGGGTCGGACAGTCCGAGCGCGTACCACGGCCTGTTCGAGCCGGGTTCGCCGGTGGACCGGACGCTGGACGGGGTCGCGGGGAGCGGCGCGGCCGTCGCCCCGCTGCCGCGGGCGCTGCTCGGCGCCGAGCGGCCCGCCCGGGCGTTCGTCGGGCAGGTCGAGCCGGCCTTCGACTGGACCATGTCGTTCCCGCCCAACCGGCAGCGGCTCACCTCCCAGCTGGTGGAGGCCGCGCTGTACCGCGGGCTCTGCCTGGGCCTGCCGGTGGGGCTGGCGATGGCGCCCTACTACGAGCCGGTCGGCAGTCTGCTGCTGCAGTACGCGCGGGCGGCGGGCGTCTACGGCACCAGCGTCCGGGAGGCCGCCCGGACCGCGCTGGACCTGGCGCTGTACAGCAAGGTCACCGCCTACGACCGGGCGGCGACGGTGATCCTGGGCGACCCCACGGCCGCGCTGCGGCTGCCGGGGCGGTGACCGGCCGGGGGCCGGCGCGGGGGCGGGCGCGTTCCGGGTGCTGGACCGGGTGGACCTGAGGGGTGTCTTCACGGCAGACTGGTCTAGACCTCTAAATCGTTCCAGAAACGGTGGACCAGTATGGAAATCGTGATCGTCCCCGACGCCGCCGCCGGCGGCGAGCTCATCGCCGCGGCGATCGCCGATCTGCTGTCCGTCAAGCCCGACGCGCTGCTCGGCGTCGCCACCGGCTCGACCCCGCTGCCGATCTACCAGGCGCTCTCGGCCCGGGTCCGCAGCGGGGCGCTGGACGCCTCCCGGGCGCGGATCTGCCAGCTGGACGAGTACGTCGGCCTGCCGGCCGGCCACCCGGAGTCCTACCGCTCGGTGGTGCTGCGCGAGGTGGTCGAGCCGCTCGGCCTCACCGAGGACTCCTTCCTCGGCCCGGACGGCAACGCCGAGGACATCGCCGCGGCCGCCACCGCCTACGACCGGGCACTGGCCGAGGCCGGCGGTGTCGACCTCCAGCTGCTGGGCATCGGTACCGACGGCCACATCGGGTTCAACGAGCCCTGCTCCTCGCTCGCCTCCCGGACCCGCATCAAGACCCTGACCCGGCAGACCCGGGCGGACAACGCCCGCTTCTTCGACAGCCCGGAGGAGGTCCCGCACCACGTCATCACCCAGGGCATCGGGACCATCCTGGAGGCCCGCCACCTGGTGCTGCTGGCCACCGGCGAGGCCAAGGCGGAGGCCGTCGCGCTCGCCGTCGAGGGTCCGCTGGCCGCCGTGGTGCCCGCCTCGGCGCTGCAACTGCACCCGCACGCCACCGTGGTGGTCGACGAGGCGGCCGCCTCCGGCCTCAAGCTGGCCGGGTACTACCGCGACACCTACGCGGCCAAGCCCGCCTGGCAGGCGCTCTGACACCCGCCCGGGGCCGGGCACGCCGCCGCCCCGGCCGCACCGGGCGCGGGGGCGCTCGGGTGCGGGCGGGGCGTCGGCCGCTCCGGGACCTGCCGGGCGGGCCTACCGGTTGAGGACGGCGGACCAGCGTTCGAGGAACTTCAGCAGCTGCTCGCGCTCCTCGTCGTCGAACTCCGCCGCGATGGACTCCTCGACGGCGACGGCCTCCTCGTCGGCCTTGCTGAGCAGCGCGCGGCCGCTCCTGGTGAGCCTGGCCTCCAGGATGTGGAGGTGGACGGGGTGGGGCTTGCGCTCCACCAGTCCGCGGCCCTCCAGGGTGTTCAGCACGGAGGACATCGTCTGCGGGGTGACCAGGCAGCGGCGGGCCAGTGCGGCGCCGGACAGTCCGGGCTCCTCGAAGATGGCCAGCATGACGGTGTACTGGGCCGGGTTGAGGTTGAACGGCCTGAGGGCAGCATGCTTCGCGGCGATCAGTTCCTGCTCGGCGCGCTTCAGATGGTGACCCAGCCGGCGCTCGATCGGAAGCCTCATGCTTGGAGCACCTCTCAGACCTCTTACATTCATCTGCACTCGGATGACCAGCGCCAATCAGATGCAGTTCATCGGTTAGATGTTATCAGCCGTCCTGGTTCGGCACCGAGACTCCGCCCGGGGCCGAGAAGCCGTCGGCGCGGTTGGTGACGAAGAAGCTCGGCCCGGTGATGTGGGCGCGCGCGACCAGGGCCAGGAAGTCGGTGGCCGCCGGTCCGTTCTTGTGTGCGTCGAACGCGGCCTGGTCGGTGAAGGTCTCCAGGAAGACCACCCGGGTCGGGTCCTTGGGGTCGGGCACGAAGTGGTAGCCCAGCGTGCCCGGCTCCTCGGTCAGCGACCGGTAGCCGTCGGTCTGGGCCATCGCGATGAACTCGTCCCGGAACTGCGGCTGCACGTTGTCGAACTCCGCGACGACCGTGAAGACCACGCCGGCGTCGCCGCGCGAGTCGGCCCGCCTGCCGTTCATCTCCAGCGGGCGGGAGGTGCCGCTGATGGTCCGGTTCGGACCGGTGGCGTGGTCCCGGGCGGCGAGCGCGCGCAGTCTGTGCTCGTACCGGCCGTGCTCGTGGATCTCGAACGCTCTGCGGTTGGCGAAGGTCATCGCGACCACCAGCCGGGACGGGTTCCCGGGGTCGGGCACCACGTGGAAGCTCTGGGTGCCGCGCTCGTGCTTCAGCGAGTCGTAGCCGTCCTGCTGGGCGGCGGCCAGGAAGGCCGCCCGGCCGGCCGCCGGGATGTTCTCGAACGAGTCGATCACCAGGTACGCCACACCGTGGTCACCGCGGCTCGGCTCGGTCTGCCCGGGGCGCAGCGGGGCCGCCGTGGCGGCGGGCGCCGCGAGCAGCAGGGTGGCGACGAGCGCGCCCGGGAGCAGTGCGGTACGGAGTTTCATCGGAGGTTCTCCTCTGGAGGGGTGGGTGGTGCCGCTGCGGGAGCGGCGGTTCGGGGGTGCGACCGGGCGTCAGGCGAGCGCGCCGGTCAGCTGCGGGACGGCCTGCGGCCCCGGGACGGGTGCCGCGGCCCAGCGCAGCAGCGTGGTGCCGACGCTCATCCCGCCGCCGAAGGCGGTCAGCAGGACGGTGTCTCCGGTCCGCAGCCGGCCGGCCCGGTGGGCGTGGTCCAGCGTGACGGGGACGGAGGCGGCGCCGGTGTTGCCGTAGCGTTCGACGGTCAGGTGGAGTTCGGCCCTGGGCAGCCCGAGGCTGGGCCACAGGTCGGCCAGCATGGCGCCGTTGGCCTGGTGCGGCACGACGTGCCGGACGGTCTCCGGCGGGGTGCCGCAGCGGCGCAGCAGGGCGGCGACGGCCTCGGGGAGTTCCGCGTGGACGAACTGCCGAACGCCGCGTCCGTCCATCCGGAAGTAGTGGCCGCCCTCGGCCAGGGTCTGCGCGGAGGCGGGGCTGCGGCTGCCGCCGGCGGCGACGCCGATCAGGCCGTGGGCGTCGCCGCGGGTGGTCAGTTCGGTGTCGACGAAGCCCAGTCCGGGGGCGACCGGGCCGAGGACCACCGCGCCGGCGCCGTCGCCGAACAGGGCGCAGGTGCGCCGGTCGGTGTAGTCCAGGATCCGGGAGTAGATGTCGGCGCCGATGACCAGGCCGTGCGGTACCCGGTGGTGGTCGCGGCGGTCGAGCAGTCCTTCGGCGACGCCGAGGGCGAAGGTGAAGCCGGAGCAGACCGAGTTGAGGTCGAAGGCGGCCGCGTTCCGGGCACCGAGCAGGTGCTGGACGATGCCGGCGGTGGCGGGCTGCGGGTGGTCCGGGGTCGAGGTCGCGACGATGATGAAGGACAGCTGTTCGGCCCGGATGCCGGCCTGGGCGAGGGCCCGGCGGCCGGCCTCGGCGGCGAGGTCCGAGGTGGCCTCGCCCGGGGCGGCGCGGCGCCGTTCCCTGATGCCGGTCTTGTCGGTGATCCACTGCGGGGTGACCCCGGCGGGCCCGGCGATCTCGTCGTTGCCGATGACGGCCTCGGGCAGGTACGAGCCGGTGCCGACGATGCCGATGCTCATGGTTCCTCCTGACGGCGGCCGGTTCAGCCGGCCGGCACTTCGGTGATGGAGAGCCGGCGCCAGTTGGCGGCCTCCGCGCGGGCGGTGAGCACCGGGTCGTCGCCGACCACCACGGGGTGGCCGACGGCCTCCAGCAGTGGCAGGTCGCTGGCGTGGTCGCCGTAGGCGCAGGACGCGGCCAGGTCGATGCCGAGGATGGTGGCCGCGTGCCGGGCGATCCGGCCCTTGACCTCGCCGATCACCGGGACGGTGACCTCGCCGGTGAGTTCGCCGCGGCGGATCACCGGTCGGGTGCAGAACGTCCAGTCGGCCTGCAGCTGGGCGGCGATGGGCTGCAGAGGTGCGAAGAACGAGCCGGAGACCAGGACGGTCCGGGCGCCCGTGCCGCGCCGCAGGGCGAACTCCGCGACGGTGCGCGGGACGAACAGTCCGCGCTCGACCTCGCGGGCGAACCAGGCCTCGCCGGCCGCGGTGAGGCGTTCGGCGCTCTCGCCCGCGTAGTAGCGGTAGTAGCGGCGGTTGATCTCCTGCCGGGGGACGCCCTGGGCGGCGGCCGCCCGCAGTTCACCGGCGAGGCGCTGGTACGTCTCCTCGGGCCGGCCGCGCCACCACAGGTAGAACTCCAGGAAGCTGAACATCGACTTGGGGTGGATCAGCGTCTCGTCGACGTCGAAGAATGCCGCACGCACGGGTCCTCCTCGTGGGGTGATCGGGGCTGGTTCGGGGGCTGGGCTACTGGGTTACCGTGGCCAGCGTGATCGCGAAGGTCGCCAGCTCGGCGCCGTCCTGGGTGGCCGTCACGGTGACCGGTACGCGCAGGGCCGGCTCGTCGGGCTCCGGCAGGTGCAGCGGGCCGCCCTGGGTGTAGAAGGTGCCGGGCTGCTCCTGGGCTCCGGTCTGCGGTTCGCAGACCTTGGCGGTCAGGACGGTGGCCGGCTCCAGCTCCCCGAACCGGGTCATGGTGACGAACAGTTCGGTCGGGTACACCTTGGCCGGGGACAGTCCGCGGGCCTCCATCGCGGCGAACACCGCGACCTGGCGGGCGGCCTCGGTCAGCACCATGCCGGGCAGGTGGTCCTGGGCGTGGTCGAACAGGCTCGGGTGCTCCGGCGGGACGTGCAGGGCGGCCCGCGCGACGCCGTCGCCGCTGACCGCGTCGGAGAGGATCACGTTGGCGGCGGCCGCCCGGCCGACCAGGTACGGGTCGGTGAGGCTGCGGGCGGGTGCGACCGGCAGTTCGGCGGTGCTGGGCAGCGGGCGGCCGTCGCGGTTCTTGGCCCGCAGGTCGGCGTAGGCCGACGGGTCCCGGAAGCGCAGCCCGACGCCGGTCCAGCCGATCACCGTGCCGTCGACCGACAGCTCGATGCTGGTGTCCAGCCCGGTGATCCGGCCCTCGCGCAGGCGGCGGTCGGTGACGGTCGCCTTCATCGTCACCCGCAGCGGGCGGCTGCCGACGACCAGCAGCTGCGGCCGGATCAGGCTGATCCGCAGGAAGGTGAGGATGAACTTGTCGGTCAGCGGCACCTCGTAGAAGGCGTGCGCGCCGGCCAGACAGGCCTGCCGGCCGGCCTCCAGCAGCAGGACCGGGTCGTAGCGGCCGGGCCGCAGCAGGTGGTCGCCGTAGTAGGCGTGCGAGCGGGGCAGCATGGCCGCGACGGCGTAGGTGTCCTCGCCGGTGGAGCGGAGGTCGGTGAGGAACACCTCGCCGATCGAGTCACGGTGCACCAGCGTACGGTTGACGGTACGGGAGAAGCTGAGCTGATCGGTTTCGGTGACAGTCATACCGGCTCCTTCGGCCTGGGAAGAGGGGACCGCCGGGCGCCCGCCGCACGGGGGGACGCCGGTGCGCCCGGCGGTCGTTCGGGACCCGCTCAGGCGGGGTAGACGTCGCCCGGGAGCTTCCGGTCGGCGCCGACGGTCGCGATGTGCCAGTACGGGTACGGGGCGCGGGTGGCGCTGACCTTGTCGAGGGTGGCGACCTCGTCGGCGGTCAGGGTCCACTCCATCGCCTTGAGGTTGTCCTCCAGCTGGTGCGGCTTGGTGGCGCCGATGACCGCGGAGGTGATGCCGGGCTTGGCCAGCACCCAGTTGACGGCGACCTGGGCGACGCTGGCGCCGCGCTCGTCGGCGATCACCTGCATGGCGTCGACGATGTCGTACGCCTGCTCCTCGTCGGTGAGCGGCGCGGACTCGGCCGGGGTGGCCTCGGAGAGCCGGCTGCCGGCCGGGCGGCCCTCGCCGCGCCGGTACTTGCCGGTCAGGAAGCCGCCGGCGAGCGGGCTCCAGGCGGTGATGCCGACCTGCTGGTCGACGGCGAGCGGGACCAGTTCGTACTCCAGCTCGCGGGCGGCCAGGTTGTAGTAGCCCTGGTAGCAGACGAAGCGGTTGAGGTTGCGGCGCTCGGAGACGGAGAGCGCCTTCATCAGCTGCCAGGCGGCGAAGTTGGACACCCCGAGGTAGCGGATCTTGCCCTGGTGGACCAGGTCGTCCAGCACCCGCAGGGTCTCGTCGAGCGAGGTCCGCGGGTCGAAGCCGTGCAGGTGGTAGAGGTCGATGTAGTCGGTCTGCAGGCGGCGCAGGCTCGACTCGACGGCCTCGTACAGGTGGTGGCGGGTGGAGCCGAAGTCGTTCGGGCCGTCGCCGCTGACCCGCCAGCGGCCCTTGGTGCCGATGATGACCTTGTCGCGGACCTTCTTGAGGGTGTGGCCGAAGAACTCCTCGCCCTTGCCGTTCTTGTAGACGTCGGCGGTGTCGAAGAAGTTGATGCCCGCGTCGAGGGCGAGCTCCATCATCCGTACGACGTTCTGGTCGTCGACGGTGCCGAACTCGGACCAGTTGCGGTCCGGGGCGCCGAGGAAGGAGGCGCCGCCGCCGAAGGTCATGGCGCCGAAGCACAGTTCCGAGACGGCCAGGCCGGTGTCGCCGAGATAGCGGTATCGCATGGGGGGAACCTCTCTGGTTGGGGTCGGCGGGGGCTCAGTAGCGGGTGCCGGCGGTGGAGCGGCCGAGCGCGGTGAGCGCGTCGATCTCCTCGGCGGTGAGGGTGAGTTCACCGGCCCGGACGTTCTGCTCCAGGTAGGCCGTGCGCTTGGTGCCGGGGATCGGCACGATGTGGCCGGCCTGGGCGAGCACCCAGGCGAGGGCGACCTGTGCGGCGGTGGCGTCGTGGGCGGCGGCCACCGCGGCGACGCCCTGGGCGACGTGCTGGTTGGCGGCGATCGCCTCGGGCTGGAAGCGCGGGTTGCCGCGGCGCCAGTCGCCCTCCTCCAGCTGGTGGCCGGCCTCGATGGCGCCGGTCAGGAAGGCCCGGCCGAGCGGGCCGTACGCGATGAAGGCGGCGTCGTTGGCGGCGCACCAGGGCACCACCTCGTCCAGCTGGTCCTGGCTCCACAGCGACAGCTCGCTCTGCACGGTGGAGACCGGGTGGATCGCGTGGGCGGCGGCCAGTTCGGCGACGGTCGCCTCGGACATCCCGATCCGGCGCACCTTGCCGGCGGTGACCAGGTCGGCCATCGCGCCCCAGGTCTCCTCGACCGGTACGGCCGGGTCGACCCGGTGCAGCTGGTAGAGGTCGATGGTCTCGACGCCGAGGCGGGTCAGCGAGCCGTCGGCGGCGGCCCGGATGTGCTCGGGCCGGCCGTCGGGCAGGATGTCGCCGTCCCGGACCACCAGGCCGCACTTGCTGGCCAGCACCACGTCGTCGCGGCGGCCGCGCAGGGCCCGGCCGACCAGCACCTCGTTGGTGTGCGGGCCGTACACGTCGGCGGTGTCGATCAGGGTGACGCCGAGTTCGATCGCGCGGTGCACGACCTTCTCGGACTCGCTGTCGTCGCGCAGCCCGGGGGTGTAGGCGAAGCTCATGCCCATACAGCCCAGGCCGATCTCGCCCACGTTCCAGCCGGTGCTGCCCAAGGGACGGGTCTTCACAGGGTGATGCCTTTCGGAGAGTGACCGGTGCAGGTGCGCACCGGTGTCGGGGTGTCAGGGGTGCTGGAGGTCCTTCTCGCGGATCGCGAGGAAGGTGACGACGGCGCCGGCCAGGGCCAGCACGGCGAGGATGACGAAGGCGGTGTGCATCGCGGAGGTGAGGGCGTCCGACAGCAGGGCGCGTACCGCGGGGTCCGGGTCGATCCGGCCCTGGACGGCGTCGCCGGCCAGCCGGGCGGGTGCCTGTGCGGTCCGGCCGTCGAGGTCGGCGGCGGTCATGCTGGCGAGGAAGCCGCCGGCGGCGGCGATGGCGATGGACTCGCCGGTGATCCGCATGGTGTTGAAGATCCCGGAGGCCATCCCGGAGCGGGCGGGCGGCACCACCGACACCGCGGCGTTGTCCATGATGCCGAAGGCGCTGCCCACCCCGATGCCGAACACCAGGAGCGGTCCGACGAGTTGGAGCACGCTCTGGTGCGGCTGCAGGACCAGCAGCCAGAGCGACCCGACGGTGATCAGCACCGAGGACGCGGCCAGCATCACCCGCAGCGGCAGCCGGTCGGCCACCCGGCTGAGCACCAGCGGCAGGACCAGCACCGGCAGGGTCAGCGGCATCAGCAGGGCGCCGGAGACGGTGGTGCTGCGTTCGCCGGCTCCCTGGAAGTACTGCGGCAGGTAGACCAGCAGGACCACGAAGCCGAACGTGATGGTGAAGGGCTGGCAGACCACCACCACGAAGGTCGGCCGGCGGAACAGCGACAGGTCGAACATCGGCCGCTCGACCCGGAGTTCGGCCACCACGAAGAGCAGCATGAAGAACACCGCGGCGAGCGCGGCGCCGATCGTCGGGGCCGAGGCCCAGCCGTGCTCCGGGCCTTGGACGAAGACCATCGCGACGCAGAACAGGCTCGCGCTGAAGGTGGTCAGTCCCGCCCAGTCCACCCGCTGGGCGTCCGGGTCCCGCGATTCGGCGATGTTCGGGACCAGGAACAGCACCAGGGCGCCCAGCACCACGTTCATCCAGAAGACGCTGCGCCAGCCGGTCGCCGCTACCAGCGCCCCGGCCACCAGCGGGCCGAGCGCGAGGCCGAAGCCGAACGAGGCGCCGAGGATGCCGAAGGCGCGGGCCCTGGCCCGGCCGGTGAACGAGGCCCCGAAGATCGCCGCGCCCGAGGTGAGGATGCCGGCGGCGCCGACCCCTTGGACGGCCCGGGCCAGGTCGATGACCAGGATGTCCCCCGCCGCGGCGGCCACCGCGGACATCGCCATGAAGGTGACGATCCCCCAGAGCAGCACCCGGCGCCGGCCGAACCGGTCGGCCAGTCCCCCGGCCGCCAGCAGGCAGGCGGCGAAGGTGACGCCGTAGGCGTTCTGCACCCACTGCGCCGCGCCGTTCCCGGCGTGCACGGCGGCGGCCAGCTCCGGCAGTGCGACGGCCGGGCCGGTGACGGTCAGCGGCAGCAGCACGCTGGCCAGTGCGACGGCGACCAGCGTCGGCCCGCTCCCGCTCCGGCGTCCGTCCGGATGTGCCGCGGCCTGTGAGGCCTGTGCGACGGCACTCACCCCAACACCCCCTGTCAGTGGTCGGATTGATGTACGGCCTTGCATGACCATAAGATGTCGAATGGTTCGCGTCAAGCCGACACAGGAGGTAGTCAAGATGACCACGAGGCCGCCCGCGCAGCACCCCGCCGGACACCCGACCGATACGTCATCCGACCTGCAGCACACCGCAGTTGACGAGCCCCACCATGACGTCGACGTCCTCGTCGTGGGCGCCGGACCGGTCGGCATGCTGGCCGCCGCCGAACTGCTCCGCCGCGGCGTACGGGTACGGATCGTCGACCGGTCTCCGGACACCACCTCGTTCCCCAAGGCGCTGCTGATGTGGCCGCGCAGCCTGGACCTGCTGGAGGATCTCGGCATCCTCGCCGAGCTGCGCCGGGCCGCGGTGCCGATCACCGCGTTCAGCTACTTCTCCGAGCGCCGGCCACTGGCCACCTTCCGGTTCCCCGGCGACCTCACCCCGCTGTGCCTGCCGCAGAACGAGACCGAGCGGATCATCCGGGCCAGGCTCACCGGACTCGGCGGCAAGGTCGAACACGGCGTCAGGCTGCTGGCCCTGGAGGGCCTGGACTTCTCCGGCCGGATCGACGGCACCAGCGGGGTGACCGCCGTCCTGGAGCACGCCGGCGGCCGCCTGGAGCGCTTCCGCGCGCCGTACGTGATCGGCGCGGACGGGGCCGGCAGCGCGGTGCGCGGACAGATCGGCACCGGGTTCTCCGGCAGCACCTACGAGACCGCGTTCGCCCTGGTGGACGCCCACATCGACGGCGAACTCCCGGGCGACCGGGCGCTGTACTACCAGTCCGCCGACGGGGCACTGGTGATCGTCGCACTGCCCGACGGGGTCTTCCGGTTCTTCAGCTCACTGCCGCCGGGCGAACCGGTCTCGGTCGAGCGGATGCAGCGGATCGTGGACGAGCGCGGCCCGCGCGGGGTGCGGATCACCGAACCGGTGGTGTGGCAGTCGGTGTTCCGGGTGCACGCCCGGCACGCCGCCGACTTCGCCCTGGGCCGGGTCTTCCTCGCCGGGGACGCCGCCCACGTGCACAGCCCCGCGGGCGGCCAGGGCCTCAACACCGGCCTCCAGGACGCTCACGCGCTGGCCTGGCGGATCGCCGCCCACCTGGGCGGACGCCTGACCGGCGCGGCCCTGGCCGAGTACGCCGGCGAACGGCAGGCCGTCGCCCGCCGGGTGGTTCGCGACACCGACGCCCAGACCCGCGCCTGGCTCACCTCCGGCCCGCTGCGCACCGGGCTGCGGGACGCGGCGTTCCGGCTCGGCGACCGCTCGGGCCTGGCCGAGCGGCTGTACGGGCCGGTGATGGCCGGCCGGCGCCTGGCGTACCCGGTGCACCGCGCCGACCAGCTGCCCGGCGGGCGGACCGGCTGCCGGCTCGCCGCGCGGATACCCGGCCGGGTGCGGGTCGGTTCGGTGTTCCCGCGGGCCGTCGCCGTCCCGCTGGCCATCGCCGGACCGGACGCCGACCCGGACCGCTGGCACCTGGTGGTCACCCCCGGACCGGGGACCGACGGCTGGGTCCGGCGCGCCGAACGGCTCGCCGGGCAGCGGGCGCAGCTGCGCCTGGTGACGGTCCAGCGCGCGGCGCTGACCTCGCACGGCGCCTGCGGCCGGCCCGGCTACCACCTGGTCCGCCCCGACGGGCACGTCCAGGCGCACGGGCACGGCGGCGACCTGGACCGGCTGGAGGACGAGCTCCACACCCTGTTCGGACCGCGCCCGGCGGCCGGCCCGGCCACCGGCGGCCTACTATAAGAGATCGAACATTGATAAGGTCTGTACCCACACACAGACCTTTGATGGTTCGACCCAACACGCCTGGAAGAAGAGGAACATGACCGAAGTGACCGTGGTCGGGCGGGCGGTTGCCAAGCCCGGCAAGCGTGACCAGGTGGAGCGACTGCTGCGCGCGGTGATCTCCCCCACCCACGAGGAGGAGGGCAGCCTGCACTACTCCATGCACCAGGGCATCGACGACCCCGACACCTTCGTCGCGGTCGAGCGGTGGACCAGCGCCGAGGCCCTGGAGCAGCACCTCGCCACACCCCACCTGCAGCACCTGGCCGAGCAGATCGGCGATCTGCTCGCGCAGCCGCTGGACATCAGCACCTTCAGCCAGCTGCACGAGGGCGGCTCGGACAAGGGCGTGCTGTGAAGGCGCCCGTCGTCGCGCTCCTCGGTACGGGAATCATGGGCGCGGGCATGGCGCGAAGCCTTCGGCGTGCCGGACTGGAGCTGAGGGTCTGGAACCGCACCCGGGCCACCGCCGAGCCCCTGGCCGCGGCCGGGGCCTTGGTGGCCGGCAGCGCCGCCGACGCCGTGCGCGGCGCCGACGTGGTGATCACCATGGTGACCGACGGCCCGGCCGTGCTGGCCGCGATGGAGGCGGCCCGGCCCGGCCTGGCGGCCGGCCAGGTGTGGCTGCAGACCTCGACGGTCGGAGTCGGCGCGGTGTCCGGGCTGGTCGCGTTCGCCGCCGCCGCCAGCCTGCGGCTGATCGACGCGCCGGTGCTCGGCACCCGGCAGCCGGCCGAACAGGGCCAGCTGCTGGTCTTCGGCACCGGCCCGCAGGAGGCCCGGGACCAGGCCGCCGCGGTGCTGGACGCCATCGCCGCCCGCACCCTGTGGCTGGGCACCGACGCGGCCACCGGCACCGCCACCCGGCTCAAGCTGGTCGTCAACAGCTGGGTGCTGGCGACCGTGACGGGCGCCGCCGAGGCACTGGCGCTCGCCGAGGGGCTGGGCCTGGAGCCGCGGCTGTTCACCGACACCATCGCGGGCGGCGGCCTGGACAGCGGGTACCTCCAGGGCAAGTCCGCGGCCATCCTGAAGGGCGACTTCGCACCGCAGTTCGCTCTGGCCACGGCCGCCAAGGACGCCCGTCTGATCGTCGACGAGGCGGTCCGGGCGGGTCTGCGGCTGGACATGGCGGCCGCCGTCGCCGAGCGCTTCGCCCGCGCCGTCGAGCAGGGCCACGGCGACAAGGACCTCTCCGCCACCTATCTGGCCGGCTTCGCGGACCGCCGCGAGAGCTGAGCGGCCGCCGGCCGCCGGGCCCGCTCCCCGGACCGGGCCCGGCGGCCGCTCCCGGCGCACCGAAACCTCCCGTTCCACCGATCCGAAGGAATCCCATGCGAGCCATCGTCAACACCCCCGCCACCGGCGGCGTCGCCTTCGCCGAGGTGGCCGAGCCGCTCCCCGCCGACGGCGAGGTCCTGATCGAGGTCAAGGCCGTCTCGGTCAACCGCGGCGAGATCCTCAACCTCCCCGGCAGCCCCGAGGGCTGGCGTCCCGGCTGGGACGTGGCCGGTGTGGTCCTGGAGAGCTCCAACGGTTTCACGGCCGGGCAGCGCGTGGTCGCGCTGTCGCTGGCGGACGGCAGCTGGGCCGAGCGGATCGCCGTCCCCGCCGAGGCGGTGGCCGCCCTGCCGGACGCCGTGGGCTTCGCCGAGGCCGCCACCCTGCCGGTCGCCGCGCTCACCGCGCTGCGGCTGGTCCGCGAGTCCGGCACGCTGCTGGGGCGCCGGGTGCTGGTCACCGGCGCGGCGGGCGGGGTCGGCCGGATCCTGGTCCAGCTGGCGTCCGCGGCGGGCGCCGAGGTCACCGCGGTGGCCCGCAACGCCGCACGGGCGAAGGGCCTGAACGAGCTGGGCGCCGCCGCCGTGGTCACCGAGATCGACGCCGCGGACGGCCCGTTCGACGCCGTCTACGAGTCGGTGGGCGGCACCTCGCTGGCGTCGGCGCTGAACCTGGTCGGCCCGGGCGGGACGGTCTTCAGCTACGGCAACTCCTCCGGGGAGAGCACCCCGGTGGACTTCTTCCAGTTCTTCGGCGGCCACGAGCAGGCCGTGCTGCGGCACTTCGTGTTCGTCACCGGCGCGCAGGTCGGCCCCGACCTCGCGGCCCTCGCCCGGCTGGTCGCCGACGGGCGGCTGGACGTCGGGGTCTCCTTCACCAAGGACTGGGCCCACGTCGAGGAGGCGCTCACCGCGGTGCGCGAGCGCACCGTGGCCGGGAAGGCCGTGCTGACCATCGGCTGAACCGGACGGACCGGGCAGGAGACAGGGCGGGCGCCTCCACGGCGCCCGCCCTTCGGCGTCGGGTCGCGGACGGGCCGCCGACCGCCCGGACCAGGAGGTATGAGCTGCGTTTGGGGAAACTTGACGTTGTCCAAACTGATATGAATACTTTCTGACGCATCGTCAACAGCGGTCCCGGGCAGCCACCGGCACCGCGCCGAGGGGAGGAATCGTGCGCCCGGTTCCCCACGGCACCCCGGCCCCCCGCCCGGCGGCACCCCCTCCACCGGCCGCCGCCCGACCCCGGGCCGCAGCACCCTCCCCCACCTACCACGCCATAGTATCGACACGTCGGCATCACGAATCCGCCACACCCGACCCCCGGCGCGACGCAGCCCCGAGGACCGGATCCCGAAGGCCCTCCCGGCGGGGGCCGCGAAGACGGGACCGGGTCGAACAGGTCGGCTGACACCGCGTCGGATCGCAGAAGGTGGAGACTCCCAGGTGGATCGAAAGGCACTGCAGAAACTGCTCACGGCATGCCGCGGCCGGGTGGACCCGTCCGCGTACGGCTTCGAGCGCCGGGAGGGGCGCGGCCGCCGCGCCGTCGGCCTCTCCCAGTACCAGATGGACCGGCTGCTGATGCGCGCCGAGGGGACGTACGGCCGGTTCGAACGCGGGGATCTCGACAACCCCTCGCTGGAGTTCCTGCGTGATGTCGGCCGCACCCTGAAGATGAGCGAACGCGAGTGGACCGCCCTGTGGCTGTACGGTGCGGGCCACCAGCCGCCGTGCGCCCTCGCGCCGGCCAAGACCGATCCGCTGCCGGACGTCTGGCGGGGCGTGGTGGACGGCATCACCCACATCGCGTACGTCAACGACGCGGGCTGGAACGTGGTGGCCCACAACGCGGCGGCCGCCGCGATGTTCCCGCGCGGCCAGATGCCCGCCAACGTGATGCGCTGGATGGCGCTCGACCAGGAGGCCCGCGAGTTCTCCCTGCCGGACTGGGAACGGACCTGGGCCCCGGCGATCCTCTCCCAGCTGCGGGCCGCGCACGCCACCTACCCCGAGAACGAGGACCTGGCCCGGCTGGACGCGGAGGTCAAGGCCGACCCCTGCGCCGGGCCGATCTACGACGGCCCACTGGACGCCTACATCCACCCGGACGGTGACGAACGGCCCATCGTCCACGCCCAGTTCGGTCCCGGGCGGCTCCGGATGGCGACCGCGCAGCCGCTCGGCTCCCCCGGCTCACGCCTGATGATCATGACGTTCCGCTTCGACGACTGACGCCGGGCGGACTCGCGGCGGCTTGCGGACCGGTCGCGGAGCAGTCGCGGCGCGGCCGACCGCCGACCGCAGGACGGCTCGGCCACCACTCGTGTCAGGTCACAGTCAATTCATGTTTCACCGACGCTCGGGCTGTTCTACCAGGAAAAACTTCCCCTAGATATCGCCAGGCCGATGCGTGAGAGTGATGTTCCATGAGCAGGACGTGAGATCCGGGGTACTGCCACAGCTGTCGCATCGGGGAGGGCGGACACCGCCCGGGCAGCCGCACGCCCGGCCCTGAACCGCGGCCGGTCACGGTCGGCGACCACACGCGCCGAACACCTGCGCCACCGCCCGGTCCGACAGTCTCCACCCCACTGAACTCCGTTGCAAGGCATGCGGGTTCACCCTCATCTCCGGATTGGAAGGAACCATGACGCGCCCACTAGCGGTGACCGGCGGCGAACCACTCGGCGGCTTCCCGGCGGCAGACCTCCAGGACCCCCGCCCCCGTCCCGGCCGGGCCGGCCGCCCCGGCCCGCCCAGCTCGCGGCAGCTTCGCCAGGCCCTCGACCGCGCCCGCGAGTTCGGCCGCCTCCGGACCAAGTACGAGCCCCTGCGCGCCAATCCGGCCCCGGACCTGCGGGACATCCCGCCGCTGTCCCGGGAGGAACTCAGCCGCGCCATCTGGGACCGCGTCCAGGAGGGCTTCCTGAACGACAGCGGCGCCGCACTCTACGTCGGCGGCGGCACCCTCGGCCGGCCGACCGTCACCCTGGTGCCGCCCAGCCTGTTCGCCGCCGACATCATGGCCGCCTGGCGGCCGCTGCGCCGCCGCGACGTCCTGATCAACCTCTGCCCGGGCAGCCGCACCTGGCCCGGCTACGACCTGTGCAACGCGCTCGCCGCCCGGGCCGGCGCCTCGGCCATCCCCTTCCAGGCCTTCCGCGAGCACGAGTTCGCCCAGTGGCTCGGCCTGCTGGAGGGCTTCGGCGGCACCGCCGTCGCCGCCGACTCCGCCACCATCCGCGCACTGCTGACCTACTGCCACCACATCGGCTACCCGCTCACCTGGGCCCGCACGGTGATCTGCGTCGACTCCGGCCTGGAGAGCGGCACGGCCGAGCTGGTCCGCCGCACCCTCCCGGGCGCCGAGGTGTGGAGCCTGTACGGCTCGCCCGAGGCCTGGGCGATCGGGCACAACGGCCCCGGCTGCGACCGCAACACCTTCCACCCGTTCGGCCACCAGCACGTCGAGATCTGGGGCGGCGAGGTGCTGGTGACCACCGTCCACGACAGCCAGGTCGCCCCCGTCCTGCGGTACCGCACCGGCGCCTACGGCGAGTTCACCGCCTGCTCGTGCGGCGATCCGGCGCCGGCCCTGCGGCTGCTGGACGCCGCCGGGGACGTCCTGGGCTTCCGCGGCGCCCGGCTGTCGCGGGCCGAACTGGTCGCCCTGGTCCGCCGCCTCGCGGAGGTCGAGGACGTCGAGCCGGTCGTGGTCGACCGCGGTCAGCCCACCGAACGGCTGCGCCTGGAGATCCGGCCGAGCGCGGGCGCGGTCGCCGACCAGTACCTGGAGGACTGGATCCGCGAGTGCGTCATCCGCGAGCACATCGCGATCGGCCAGGCGGTGGCCCGCGCCCCCGAGTCCTTCGAGGTGCTCGCCTCCGCCCGCTCCCGCGCCTGCGCGGCCCCGGCGGTCGCCTGAGCGGGCGGTGGTTGATCAATCATTGGTTCAATAATAAACTACCTCTCGAAGCGGCGCTCTCCCTCCGCGCCGCCCCGAGCAAGGAGTACCCATGGCCACCGACGTGACGGACAACCAGGCCGCTTCCCGGTTCGAGATCTCCGACGACGGTGAACTCGCCGGCTTCGCCGAGTACCACCGGTACGAGAACGAGATCGCCTTCATCCACACCGAGATCGACCCCCGGTTCGGCGGGCGCGGACTCGCCGGACAGCTCGCCCGGGCCGCCCTCGACACCGCCCGTGAGCAGGGCCTCGCGGTGCTCCCCTACTGCCCCTTCATCCGCGGCTGGATCGGCAAGCACCCGGAGTACACGGACCTGGTACCGGCCGCGCAGCGCGACCGCTTCGGCCTCTAGCTGTATTGATCACGAGCGTTGTTGACAGTGGTCGGG
>NZ_JAIZ01000466.1:0-9440 GCF_000710465.2 Kitasatospora sp. MBT63
CCAGGCGCACCCGGCCGTCGTGGGTGACCCGGCCGAGCGCGCGCCCGCGCTCGGAGGTGAGCACCAGACCGGTGTGCACGGGGAGTTCGGCGGCCCCCTCGATGTCGACCGCGACGTCGTGCCCGGCGGTGAAGAGCGAGTCCACCGTGTCCCCGGCGACGTGCAGCTCGGTCATCCCGGTCCAGCCGGAGGTGATGGCGAGCTCGGCCCGGTACTCCTCGGCGAGCAGGCCGACCGAGCTGGCCTTGATCCGCAGCGGAAGGTCCTTGGAGACGACGGTGACGTCGTACCCCTCGGCCTGGAGGTTGCGGGCCACGGCCAGGATGCGGGTGTCGGCCTCGCCGCCGCCGGCGCGGTAGCCGGCCGGGAGGATCGAGGGGTCGGAGTGGTTCAGCTCGACCCGGATGGTGCCGCCGAACTCGCCGACCGGGATCGGCTCGTCGAGCCTTCCGTGGCGGACCCGGAAGTCGTCGAGCAGGCGGAGCGCCTGGCGGGCGAAGTAGCCCAGCTCCGGGTGGTGCCGCTTGGCCTCCAGCTCGGTGACCACCACCACCGGGAGGACGACCTCGTGCTCCTCGAACCGTGTCACGGCGAGGGGGTCTGCCAGGAGCACGCTGGTGTCGAGAACGTACGTGCGCCGGTCTGGTGTCCGGCGGCTCTTGGTACTGACCACTAGGCCTCCAGAGCGGATGACCCAGCGTCATCCGCGGCTCACCGGTCCCCGCGACCCCGGTGGCCGGGGTACCGGTCTTGACTGGTCTATTCCCAGGGTCGGCGTGGTGCATACCCGCCGGGAAGAACGGCGGGATCACAAATGGTGAACGTTTGGCGGGCTGGCCTGCGGGTATTCGGATTGACCGGCTGTCAGGGCCGTCGTCAGAGCCCGAGCCGCCGGTTGCGCAGCTGGAAGTCGCGCAGGGCCCGCAGGAAGTCGACCTTGCGGAAGGCCGGCCAGTACGCCTCGCAGAAGTAGAACTCGCTGTGCGCGCTCTGCCAGAGCAGGAAGCCGGAGAGCCGCTGCTCGCCCGAGGTCCGGATGATCAGGTCCGGGTCGGGCTGACCGGTGGTGTAGAGGTGCTCGGCGATGTGCTCGACGGAGAGGATCTCGGCCAGTTCCTCGATCGAGGTGCCGCGGCCCGCGTGCTCCTGGAGCAGCGAGCGCACCGCGTCGGCGATCTCGTGCCGGCCGCCGTAGCCGACCGCCACGTTGACCGTGATGCCGCGGATGTGGGCGGTGGCCTGGGCCGCCGACTTGAGGGTGTCGGCGGTCTGCTGGGGGAGCAGGTCGAGCGCGCCGACCGGGTTGACCTTCCAGCGGCCGTCGGCGGCGAGCCGGCGGACGGTGTCCTCGATGATGCCGAGCAGCGGCACCAGCTCGTCGGCCGGGCGGGAGAGGTTGTCGGTGGAGAGCATCCAGAGCGTGACCACCTGGACGTGCGTCTCGTCGCACCAGCCCAGGAACTCGCTGATCTTGTCGGCGCCGCGCTGGTGGCCGTCGGCGGTGGTGCCGCCGGTCGCCTTGGCCCAGCGGCGGTTGCCGTCGAGGATCACGCCGATGTGGTTCGGGGTGTTGTCGAGGTGCACCTCGACCCGGCGGCCGTACAGCGAGTACGCGTTGTCCAGCAGGGTGCGAAGCCCTGGCGTGCGCTCGACCACGTCGCGCAGACCCATGTCGTACTGCCCCTCCGAGCTCATTACCCCCGGGTGCGAAATCCCCTGGCGCAGCCTACTCCCGGAGTGCGCGGGGAGGTAAAGCCGCAGGTACCGAAGGTGTCACGAGCACGTCGCGAAACCGTTCGGACGCGTTTGGTCACGGCCGCGCGGGCTCGGACACGGAAAGGTATCCGGTTCCTTAAACGACCCCTAAGCCGGGCGCCGACTCCTTGACGCCCGGCATTGGTCTAGTCCAGCTTGTGACGCAGGACACGGCGGATCCCCCCCGCCGCACCCCCACAGCACCACTGCGGACCTTCCCTCCCCCACGCGGAGCCGCCGCGACCCCCACCGCGGCGGCTCCCCCTCCTCCCACAGGAGTTCGCACATGGCCCGTACGCTGCAGCAGCCGTCCCACCGGCGCCGGCGCACCAACCTCCCGACCGTCCTCGGGGCGGGCGCCACCGCCCTCGCCGTGGCCGGCACCGGCCTGGCGCTGTTCGCCGGCGGCGCCAGCGCGGCGGTCGGCAACCTGGTCGGCAACGGCGGCTTCGAGTCCGGCCTGTCCGGCTGGACCTGTACCGGCACCGCGGTGGCCGGCGCCCCCGCGCACTCAGGCGCGGCCGCCCTGAACGCCACCCCGAGCGCCTCCGACACCGCCGAGTGCCGGCAGACCGTCAGCGTGCTGCCCAACTCCAGCTACACCCTGGCCGGCTGGGTCCAGGGCCCGTACGTCTACCTGGGTGCCACCGGCACCGGCGGCGCCGACCCGAGCACCTGGTCGAGCCAGAGCAGCTGGAACCAGCTCTCCACCACCTTCACCACCGGGGCGGGCACCACCAGCGTCACCCTGTACGTGCACGGCTGGTACGGCCAGGCCGCCTACGGCGCGGACGACATCACGCTGACCGGACCGGGCGGCACCTCCTCGCCCTCGCCCTCGCCGTCGGCCTCCTCCTCCTCGCCGTCCCCGTCGGCCTCCGCCTCCAGCTCGGCCCCGGCGTCCCCCTCGCCGTCCGCCAGCAGCAGCGCGCCCACCTCGCCGTCGCCGACCGCCACCACCACCCCGCCGGCCACCGGCCTGCCCAAGCACGCGCTCACCGGCTACTGGCAGAACTTCGACAACGGCGCCACCGTGCAGCGGCTGCGGGACGTGCAGAGCGCGTACGACATCATCGCGGTCTCCTTCGCCGACGCGACCACCACCGCGGGCGGCATCAGCTTCACCCTGGACCCGGCGCTCGCCAGCAAGCTCGGCGGCTACGGCGACGCCGACTTCAAGGCCGACATCGCGGCCAAGCACGCAGCCGGCAAGAAGGTCGTGCTGTCGATCGGCGGCCAGAACGGCACCATCGTGGTGAACAACTCCGCCGCGGCCAACACCTTCGCCAACACCGCCTACGCGCTGATCCAGCAGTACGGCTTCGACGGCGTCGACATCGACCTGGAGAACGGCGTCGACCCGGTCTACATGGCGCAGTCGCTGCACACCCTGCAGAGCAAGGTCGGCTCCGGCTTCATCCTGACCATGGCCCCCGAGACGATCGGGATGTACTCCACCGCCGGCAACTACTTCCAGCTGGCGCTGAACACCAAGGACATCCTGACCGTCGTCAACACCCAGTTCTACAACTCGGGCGGCATGAACGGCTGCGACGGCAAGGTCTACACCCAGGGCACCATCGACTTCATCACCGCCCAGGTCTGCACCCACATCCAGGGCGGGCTGCGGCCCGACCAGGTCGGCATCGGCGTCCCGGCGTCGACCCGCGCGGCGGGCGGCGGCTACGTCAACTCGACCGTGGTCGACAACGCGCTGGACTGCCTGGCCACCGGCACCCACTGCGGCAGCTTCGTCCCGCCGGCCAAGTGGCCGACCATCCGCGGCGCGATGACCTGGTCCACCAACTGGGACGCCGCCAACGGGAACGACTTCTCCACCAACGTGGGCGCCCACGCCCACGCCATGCCCTGACCCCGTGCCGTAGCCCCGTGCCGTAACCCCGTACCGCAACTCCCCCCGGCGCGCCTCCCCCTGAGGGTGGGGCAGGACGCGCCACCCCGGAGCCCGTCCCCGCCGCCGCACCGGCTGGGACGGGCTCCGGCCTTCCGGCGGCCGAGGGCCCCGGTGGATCAGGACGCGGCCAGCACCGCCAGCAGGGTGCCCAGCAGCATCCACGGCCCGAGCGGGAGGTCGTCGCCCCGGCCGGCCCGGCCGGAGACCAGCAGCGCCACGGCCCACACCGCGGCCGCCAGGAAGGTCAGCACGAAGCCGCCCGCCACCGCGGACCAGCCGTACCAGCCGAGCAGCGCGCCGAGCGTCGGCGCCAGCTTCACGTCGCCGAGCCCGACCGGCGCCACCAGCGCGAGCAGCAGGTAGCCGCCGCCGAGCACCAGCGCCGCGAACAGGCAGCGCAGCAGTACCGCGCCGTCGGGCGCGGTGAGCACCAGCAGGACCGCGGTGCCGGCGGCCAGCGGCAGGGTCAGCACGTCCGGGAGCCGGCTGACCCGGGCGTCGACGAAGGCCAGCACCACCCCGAACAGCGCCGCCCAGGCCAGCGGCAGCACCACCGGCCAGGACGCCGCCGCGCCGAGCACCGCGCCGACCGCCGCGGCGGCGGTCTCGATCCGCCACGCGCCCGGGCCGCCGCCCGCACCGCAGCGCGGACACCGGCCGTCCGGGCGGTGCAGCCGGCGGCCGAGCGGACAGCACTCCCGCCAGGGTTCGCCGTCCGCCACCGCGTACCGGGCGGCGGCCGCCCGCAGGACCGGCGCCGCCAGCAGGCCCGCCGCCGCGCCCGACACCACCGCGATCATGTCGCTCTCCCCCCTCCGGCCGGTCAGGCCGACCCGGCCGAGCCTACGGGGAAGCGGCCGGGGAAACCGTCCGGTCGACCGGGTGACCTGTGGCCCATCCCACTGCGGAATCGGCGTACGGGCGCCGTAAAGTAAGGGGGTATGCAGGTCATCCAGTCCAGCAAGCTCGCCAATGTCTGCTACGACATCCGCGGTCCGGTGCTCGACGAGGCGATGCGGCTGGAGGACCAGGGCCACCGCATCCTCAAGCTGAACACCGGGAACCCGGCGGCCTTCGGCTTCGAGGCGCCGCCGGAGATCCTCCAGGACATCCTGAAGAACCTCTCCTCCGCGCACGGTTACGGCGACTCCAAGGGCCTGCTCGCCGCCCGCCGCGCGGTGGTGATGAGCTACGAGGAGCGCGGCCTGCACGGGCTCACCGTGGAGGACGTCTTCCTCGGCAACGGCGTCTCCGAGCTGATCCAGCTCGCCATGACCGCGCTGCTGGACGACGGCGACGAGGTGCTGGTCCCGGCGCCGGACTACCCGCTGTGGACCGCCTCGGTCAGCCTGGCCGGGGGCACCGCGGTGCACTACCGCTGCGACGAGCAGTCCGAGTGGTACCCGGACCTGGCCGACCTGGAGTCCAAGGTCACCGACCGGACCCGCGCGATCGTGGTGATCAACCCCAACAACCCGACCGGCGCGGTCTACCCGCGCGAGGTGCTGGAGGGGATCGTCGAGATCGCCCGCCGCCACCAGCTGGTGCTGTACGCGGACGAGATCTACGACAAGATCCTCTACGACGACGCCGAGCACGTCCCGCTGGCGACGCTCGCCCCCGACCTGTTCTGCGTCACCTTCAACGGCATGTCCAAGTCGTACCGGGTGGCCGGGTTCCGCTCGGGCTGGATGGTGCTCTCCGGCGACCGGCACCGGGCCCGCAGCTACATCGAGGGGCTGACGGTCCTGGCCTCGATGCGGCTGTGCGCCAACATGCCGGCCCAGCACGCGGTGGCCGCCGCGCTCGGCGGACGGCAGTCGATCAAGGACCTGCTGCTGCCGGGCGGCCGGCTGCTGGAGTCCCGCGACGCGGCGTACCAGCTGCTGAACGAGATCCCGGGCGTCAGCTGCGTCAAGCCCAAGGGCGCGCTGTACGCCTTCCCGCGGCTCGACCCCCAGGTGTACAAGATCAAGGACGACGCGCAGATGGTGCTGGACCTGCTGCGCGCCCAGCGGATCCTGATCGTCCAGGGCACCGGCTTCAACTGGCCCGATCCGGACCACTTCCGGCTGGTCACCCTGCCCCGCCCGGAGGAGATCACCGACGCGGTGACCCGCATCGGCGACTTCCTGAGCGGCTACGTCCAGCCCTGACACCCAACGGCCCCGCCCCCGGGCGGGGGCCGGGAGCGCCCGGAGGCGAACGGGCGAGAACGCGACCCGCCCTGAACCGAAGGGCGCGCCGACGCCGGAAGCGACGAACGACCAGCGAGCGCAGCGAGCGCCGGAGCGAGGAGTGCCGGCGTCGGGCCGGGAGCGCCCGGAGGCGAACGGGCGAAGATGCAGCACCGCCGCCCCCGGTCAGGGCGGGGGCGGCGGAGGCTGGGGTGGGGCGAGGTCAGCCCAGGCGCTTGACCAGGGCGCGGTACTCGTCCCAGAGCTCGGTCGGCGTGTGCTCGCCGAACAGCTCCAGGTGGGCCGGGATGAGTGCGGCCTCCTGGCGCCAGATGTCGGCGTCCACCGAGAACAGCAGGTCGAGGTCGGACTGCGGGATGTCGAGGCCCTCGAGGTCGAAGGCGTCCACGGTCGGCAGCACGCCGATCGGGGTCTCGACGCCCTGGCCGGCGCCGTCGAGCCGCTCGACGATCCACTTGAGGACCCGGCTGTTCTCGCCGAAGCCCGGCCAGATGAACTTGCCCTCGCCGTTCTTGCGGAACCAGTTGACGTAGTAGATCTTCGGCAGCTTGCCGGCGTCGGCCTGCGCGCCCAGCTTCAGCCAGTGGCCGAAGTAGTCGCCCATGTTGTAGCCGCAGAACGGCAGCATCGCGAACGGGTCGCGGCGCAGCTCGCCGACGGTGCCCTCCTGGGCGGCGGTCTTCTCGGAGGCGATGTTGGCGCCCAGGAAGACGCCGTGCTGCCAGTCGAAGGACTCGGTCACCAGCGGGACGGCGCTGGCGCGGCGGCCGCCGAACAGGATGGCCGAGATCGGCACGCCGGCCGGGTCCTCCCACTCGGGGGCGATGGTCGGGCACTGCGAGGCCGGCACCGCGAAGCGGGCGTTCGGGTGGGCGGCGGGGGTGCCGGACTCGGGGGTCCAGTCGTTGCCGCGCCAGTCCGTCAGGTGCGCGGGGGGCTCCTCGGTGAGGCCCTCCCACCAGACGTCACCGTCGTCGGTGAGCGCGACGTTGGTGAAGACCGTATTGCCCCAGAGGGTGTCGATCGCGTTGGCGTTGGTGTCCACGCCGGTGCCGGGGGCGACGCCGAAGAAGCCGGCCTCCGGGTTGATGGCGTAGAGCCGGCCGTCGGCGCCGAAGCGCATCCAGGCGATGTCGTCGCCGATGGTCTCGACCTTCCAGCCCGGGATGGTGGGCTGGAGCATCGCCAGGTTGGTCTTGCCGCAGGCGGACGGGAAGGCGGCGGCCACGTACTTGGCCTCGCCGGCCGGCGGGGTGAGCTTGAGGACGAGCATGTGCTCGGCCAGCCAGCCCTCGTCGCGGGCCATGGTGGAGGCGATCCGCAGCGCGTAGCACTTCTTGCCGAGCAGGGCGTTGCCGCCGTAGCCGGAGCCGAAGGACCAGATCTCGCGGGTCTCCGGGAAGTGCGAGATGTACTTGGTGGTGTTGCACGGCCACGCGACGTCGGCCTGCCCCTCGGCGAGCGGCGCGCCGACGGTGTGCACGGCCTTGACGAAGTCGCCGTCCTCGCCGAGCTGGTCGATCACGGCCTGGCCCATCCGGGTCATCACGCGCATCGAGACGGCGACGTAGGCGGAGTCGGTGATCTCGACGCCGTACGCGGCCAGCGGGGAGCCGACCGGGCCCATGGAGAACGGCACGACGTACATCGTGCGGCCCTTCATCGAGCCCTTGAAGAGGCCGTTCGCGCCCGAGAAGAGCTCCCGCATCTCTGCCGGGGCCTTCCAGTTGTTGGTCGGGCCGGCGTCCTTCTCCTGCTCGGAGCAGATGTAGGTGCGGTCCTCGACGCGCGCCACGTCCGTGGGGTCCGAGGCGGCGTAGTAGGAGTTCGGGCGCTTCTCGGTGTTGAGCTTCTTGAAAGTGCCCTGGGCGACCAGCAGCTCGGCGAGGCGGAGGTACTCCTCCTCGGAACCGTCGCACCACTCGACGCGGTCCGGCTGGGTCAGCTCGGCGATCTCGGCGACCCAGGCCAGCAGACGCTTGTGGCGGGTGGGCGCGGACTCGGCGAGCGCAGAGTTCGAAGACGACACGATCGCTCCGTTTCACACCATCTCGGCCAGGAGACGGCATCGCGGGGGTTGAGGGTGTAAGCAGCGTAGCTCCGCCTACGACCCCTCTTTGCGGCGTAACGGCGCAATCGAGTGAACTTTTACTCCATCATGTCCATCTACGCGCCAGTAACAAGGCATTCCCGGCCAGCCTCGTGACCGACGCCACCACGGCCAACTTCTACGAAATGTACAAGAGTGAGGATCACCACTTCCTACGGACTAGTAACCTACGGTCCCGTAAGTAGGATGACGTCCATGACTGTGGTGGAGGAGCCCCTACCTGCCGACCCGGCCGCCGCGACCGTGGCTGAGTGGGCCAAACCCAAGTGGCGCGGCTGGCTGCACGCCGGGATGTTCCCGGCCTCGCTCGCCGCCGGCATCGTGTTGATCTGCCTGGCCGACTCCACCGCGGCGCGGCTCGCGTGCACGGTCTACGCGGTCAGCGCCTGGCTGCTGTTCGGCGTCAGCGCGGTCTACCACCGCTTCGACTGGGGCCCGCGCGGCGACGCCGTCCTGCGCCGGCTGGACCACGCGAACATCTTCCTGATCATCGCGGGCACCTACACGCCGTTCACCATCCTGCTGCTGCACGGCACCGCGCAGCTGGTCCTGCTCTGGGTGGTGTGGGGCGGCGCGCTGGCCGGGATCGGCTTCCGGGTGTTCTGGGTCGGCGCACCGCGCTGGCTCTACACCCCGTGCTACGTCGCGCTCGGCTGGGCGGCGGTCTTCTTCCTGCCGGACTTCCTGCACGCCGGCGGCGTGGCGGTGATGACCCTGATCGTGGTCGGCGGGGTGCTCTACACCCTGGGCGGGCTGGTCTACGGCCTGAAGCGGCCGGACCCGTCACCGCGCTGGTTCGGCTTCCACGAGGTCTTCCACGCCTTCACCCTCGGCGCGTTCACCGTGCAGTACGTGGGGATCTCACTGGTCGCGTACACCGCGGCCGGCTGACACCCGCGCGTCCAGCCGCTCACGGGCCCGACGGCAGCGCTCGCAGTGCGCCGCGTCGGGCCCGTCGCCTGCCGTCCGCAGGTGCGCCTTGGCGCGGAACCGCACCGCCACGTGGCCCATCACCAGCAGCACCTCGATCGCGGACACCGCCCAGACCAGCCGGGGCCCGCCCAGCAGGTAGCCCGCCACCACGGCGAGCGCGGCGACGAGCGCCAGCAGCCCGCCCCAGAACTGCACATCCCTGTTCGCCATCGGCATCCTCTCCGCCGTATGACCGCCGCATGGCCACGGACCGGAACATCTCCCCACCCAAGGTGACATCCGCACCACGCTCCGGGGCGAACAGGGGATCAACGCTGCGCCAAATTACTGTGCGGACCGTGCCGGGAAACCTGCCGCGGCCACCCGCACCGGGCCGCCGCCCACCGCCGTACGGACACCGGACGGTGAGGACCCGTCAGGCGGAGCGCCCGCCACAGGCAGCGCCCGCCACAGGCAGCGCCCGGTGATGCCGCACCTTACCGGGACGGTCCGCCCGCCCGATGTACGGCGCGCCCCCGGGGCCGCCCCC
>NZ_JAIZ01000466.1:9612-10325 GCF_000710465.2 Kitasatospora sp. MBT63
CCCCGTCCGTGGTGCCCGTCCGTGGTGCCCCGTCCGTGGTGGCCCGGGACGCCGTCGTTCCTGCCGCTACCGCCGGGCGGACCGGCGGCGGGCCGCGAGCGCGGCTCCGGTCAGGGCGGTCGCACCGAGTGCCGCCCCGGCCGTCAGCGCCGACAGCCGCCCGCCGTCCCGGGCGGGCGCCGCCGTGTCGAACCCGCCGCCGGTGCCCGCCCGGTCGTACGCGCTGCCGGGCAGCTTGTCGCCGTACCGCTGGTGCACCAGCTTCTGGTACGCCGCCACGCTGACCCCGTCCGCGCCCACCGACCGGCGGGCCTGCTCGTCCAGCGGAAGCACCCGGCCGCCGCGCAGCACGTACCAGGCGTCCAGCTGCGGCTCCCGGAACGCGGTGCCGCCGCCGGTGCCGGCCGCCCTGGCCGGGTAGTCCGTCTCGTCGCCGCCGGTGGCGATGTTCACCACCCGCCAGCCGGCGCCCTGCCGGACGCTCCACACCGAGGCGATCCGCCCGTCCGCCGACACCGCCTTGGTGGCCACGAAGTCGGGCGAGGCCACCGGGGCGTCGGCCGTCCCCGCCACGAAGCCCGCGTCCAGGGTGAACACGGTGGCGCTCTCGCCGGTCAGCCGGGGCGCGGCCTGGGCCGCGGCCCGCTCCTCCTCGGCCGGTGCGAGCGCCGCTCCCCCCGTCGGCGGGACACCGCCGCGGGCGAAGAACCGGC
>NZ_JAIZ01000467.1 GCF_000710465.2 Kitasatospora sp. MBT63
CACACGGCGGCCCCTCTCCCACCCGCCGGCCTCCCCCGGCCCACCCCCACGTCGGCCCCGCAGGAGCGGCGGCGTCGCCACGTGGTCGAATTCCTCTCGCTGGCCGCACTGGTGCTGGTCCCGTGGACCGTGCATCTGGGACTGACTCTGCCCTCGAGCTATCACGTCCACGCATGGCGGGTCGCCTGGGTCGGGTTCGACGTGCTGCTGCTGGCCGCCCTGGCCCTCACGGCCTTCCTCGCACACCGCCGCCGGCCGCCGGTGATTCCCGCAGTGGCCGCCGCCGTGATGCTCGTCTGCGACGCGTGGTTCGACGTATCCCTCGCCCTCGGCGCACCCGGCTTCTGGGCCGCCCTGGCGTCAGCCGTCTTCGTGGAACTCCCGCTGGCCGGTTATCTCCTGCACCGTGCCACGCTCGCCTGCCGCCGGCCCGGGAACTCGGGGCCGTCCCCACCGACGGCAACGGCGTCACCTGCCCCGGAGCCGCCCGGAGTCTGATGGGAGCCCTGTATCAGCGGTAGACCCGGATGTAGTCCGCGGCGAACGTGATCGGCGCGGTGCCGGTGGGCGCCGGGTGGTACTGGCCGGCGCTCAGCGACAGGTTGAGGATCAGGTACGCGGACCAGTCGGCGCCGACGCCGGTGTTGTCGGAGAACACCTTCACACCGTTGACGTACCAGTCGACCGAGTCGGCGCCGTAGTAGGTACCGATGGCGACCCAGGTGTCCTTGGCGACGGCGTTGGCGTCGGTGTAGTACTTCGAACCCGGATCGACGAAGTTGGTCAGCTCCAGCAGGTTCGGGTTGTCGGGGTGGTACTCGAAGGAGTCGATCTCCCCGTTGCCGTTCTTCCAGGTCCACAGCGCCGGCCAGGCCCCGCTGCCGGACGGCAGCTTCACCAGGGTCTCGGCGTAGTCGCCGGTCCTCACCTGGAAGCCCTCGCCGGAGTACTCGGTGGTGAGCAGCCCGGTGTCCCAGGACTGCCTGCCGTTCTCCAGCTTGTTGGCACCCGGCTTGGCGGTGAAGGTGGCGACGCCGCCGGAGACGCTGACCCCGTCCTTGCTCAGCCAGTCGAGCTTGTTGTCGTCCGGGTTGTGGTTGCCGTACTTGTACGAGCTGCTCTTGTCGGTGGTCCAGCGGGTGGTGTTGAGGCTGTCGAACTCGTCGGACCAGGTCAGCGCCTTGCCGGGGACGGGCGAGCCGGCGCCGGGCGCCGGGACGGGGGTGGGCGCCGGGGTCGGCGCGGAGGTGGAGCCCGGGTCAGGAGTACCCGGCTCCGCAGGCCGGGCGACATGGGAACCAGGAACGGGCGCCACCAGAGGCGCGACGATCAGAGGCCGGGACGGCAGGTTGTGCCACACACCCGCGAGGTCCTGCCAAAAGCCGAACTCGGTGTAGATACCACCCGGCAGGGTACGGGCGGCGCTGGTGAAGGTGACACCGCCCGGGCAGATCTGCACGTTGGAGGCGTTCCCTGGGAAGTCCAGGTTGTGTCCGGCCGCGTCACGGACGCCGACGCCGAGCGTCCGGGCGGTGAAGCAGCCGGAGGAGTGCACCGTGAGGCTCGCCTTGGTGGATACGTCGGCCGATGCGAAGAACGGCGACAGGGCGTCCTGCGTCACCGTCGTGCCTGTGGCCCTCGGGTATCCGACCGGCGGGGCAGCCGCGAACACGGCGGCTCCTACGGCCACGGGAAGAACTGCGGCAGCGGAGGCTATTCGCACAGCTACTCCTTCACGCACCGCCTGAGCAGTGCTTCTCACTGGCGCGATCCAAGGCCAGGCACGTACGCAGCGTCATGGTCCGAGCAGTCAAACCATGCCAGGGCTGCCGTGCGAACCGCTTTCAGTGGCTTCCCGTGGACGGCCGTCCGACGCCGCGCGCCTGGTCCTGGCGGGCACAGCCCCAGGCCAGTCATACAACGCTGACGATAACCTTGCCGTTCTTGCCGGCAGGCAGGGCCTCCACCGAACGCTCCGCTCCAGAGCCCTGCCATCCCGGATCCGCGAGAGTGTCGGGCATCCTCGCCCCTGCGGGTGGGTCCGCCGGTTGACGCCGAATGGGTGACTGAGGCGCGCAGCCAGCGGACAGGGACCCGCTCCCGTCCGCAGCCGTGTACGTGTGCGTGTGCGTGTCCGGAAGAACAACACCGATCGCGCCGGTTGCCGCCCGGAAGTCCATGGCTCGTTCGAACGCTTCGCCGAACGGTGGAAGCGGCCATCCAGCGGGCAGGGCATCCTGACAGAGCCACCCCCGCAGCGGCGATGGCGGGGACCACCGCACCACCCACCCCCCCGCCATCGCCGCTCCCCCTTCGTCCGGTGGAGGCCGGGAGGCCGCTGCCCGCTCTCCGGCCACGGTGCTTCCCGGCGATGGCCGCACCTCTCCGGGGCTCCGCAGCACACTCACCGTGACCGCCGGGCGTACCGGGGCCGGCCCGTGCGCTGCCCTGCCCGGGCTAGGGGCCGGTTCGGCGGGGCAGTCAGCCTGTAGCACACTGGCAATGGAGCGAACCGGTCGAAGGACGGCTCGGCCCCGCCTTTCTGGTCACAGAATGCACACGGTCAGGTGGAAGCTGATGGAAAGCAGCCAAGCGAACCAAGTGATCCCCGCCGCGCAGTCTGCAGAGGAGTCCGTTGAGGCGGACTGGCAGCAGACCGGATTCCGGGGTCCGGATCACTGGCGCCTGTCGCCTCGGAGACTGCACGGCTACCTGCGTCCTGAGCAGCCCGTACTGCCCGATCTTGACGCGGGGCGAGCCATCGAGCGGGTCTACGCGGCCCATCAGGCGAAATCGGCCCGGGTCCAGTCGGTCCTGCGGCTGGCATACATCACCTTGATGACCATGGATCTCGCGCTCTTCCCCCCCAGGGAGCACGTGACCGCCGCGATCGCGTTGGCCGCATGCTACGTGGTGTGGGGCGCGGTGATGCTCATCGGCGCCTGGCGGAATGAACTCGGGGGATGGGCGGCATGGAGTGTCCTAGGGGTGGACCTGCCCGTGCTGACCGCAATCCTGATCGTCGCCGGCACTTTCACCGACTCGAAGTGGTCATCGCCGTTCTCCGGGGACGTGTACGTCCTGATGCCGATCCTCGCCTCCTTCCAGCTGCGCCCACGTCTCACAGCCATCACCGGAGCAGCTGCTACCTGCACCTATGCCTTGGCCTCGGGCATCGGGCATTCGCATGCCGGTCCGGACCTCCACTACACGCTGGTGCACGCGGTTCTCATCGCGGTGGTCAGCACGGCGGGCGTCCTGCTCTCCTGGATCCAACAGTCACGGGTGGGAATGATCGCTGATCTCGCCCATCACCGTTCATGGCTGGTGGCGAACAACGTCGCCGCCGGTGAGCGTGACCGACGCCAGTTGTCCGAAGCCCTGCATGACGGACCGCTGCAGAACGTCCTGGTCGCCCGGCAAGACATAGCGGAGGTCCCCGGCTGCGAGGCTTTGGAACGGGCGGACAACGCCCTGAAGGCAACGGCCGCGCAGCTTCGCTCACAGGTCACCGAGCTGCATCCGGCTGTCCTGGAACACGGTGGGCTGGAACAGGCGCTGCACGGACTCGCCGAGCGGGCCGGGAAGCGCAGTGGTTTCGCGGTCAAGGTCCGTTGCGATCGGCGTACCCTCGGCTCCTCGATGAACGAACTGCTCTACAACTGCAGTCGCGAGCTGATCGCCAACATCGCGAAGCATGCCCACGCTACGACCGTCCAGATCGATCTGATCACCTTGCCGGACCGCGTCCACCTGACGATCGCCGACAACGGAGTGGGCATACCCGACGGATCCCTGCATTCCAAAGCGGCTCAGGGGCACATCGGACTGGCTTCTCAGCGTATTCGGATCAGCGACGCGGGCGGCACACTAGAACTCCGCCCGAACGTTCCGTCCGGAACGCTCGCCGAGATCTCCGTCCCGTTCTCGGGCGGAGCTTCGAGTGAAGGCCTGTAGTCCGTGGTGCCGGGTCGCCGACGCGAGATCCAGCTCGACAGCTCGCGCCGGCGACCCGGCAGACTACTGCACGCTCGTCGGCTGCGGACCGTGGAGGCTGCGGGCGGGAGCGACAGCGAGTGCTGCGGGCCCGTGGCCGATCGGGACGACGGCAGCGGCCCAAGGCCCCACCGCGGCCACAACTCCTCCAGCTCCCGGCGACCGTGGGCGCTGAGCCCCGCAACCGCCCGGTCCACCGGTTCCCGCAGCCCCGCACCGTGTCCCACCACGGCGCGAGCGTCCCAGACACCACCGACACCTGCCGGGGGTATGGCAGGAACTGCAGGGGGATGGCCGGGTCACGGACACCGTCGTCGAACACGAGCGCGCTTGAATTCAAGCGCTCGTGTTCGATTTCGGTCCGGCCGGTCGGTCAAACCCGCAGCACACTGCAATAGTGAAGCTCCGACCGATGGCACGTTTAGTAAGATCATCACACTCTCAGCAAGGGATTTCACCTCCCCACCTGTCCCGACCAGGACATTTCACGTTCCCGATACGGGACGGAAGGCGCTCAGGCGTCGCCATAGATAATATCGACCGTCCTTTTGTCGACATTGCCCATCGCGTGATATTTGACTTCAAATTTCAGCACATTCGCAAGCTCCATGTTCCTCCGATCTATCAAGATCGATATGAACTCATTATTTTGAACCATCGGCCATGACATCTGCCCCACCGATAGCAGCCCTGGAGTGTCACGGTTCATTGTCGAATTGGGCTGAAATTCCGTCCCCGGGCCGTCGTACTTCCATTGGCGCGGGTTATTTTTGACAAGGGAAACCAGGCGGGTGCGCTCGCTGGCTGCAAGCTGAGCGGGGGCCGGCACCTGACCCATGGAAGCCGTGGGTCCGAAGGACATGTAGCCCGGCACGGTGCTCTTCACTTCAAAGTTCTTACTGAGAGCCTCCCTTATGCCCCAGCTCGCTTTTGCAAACCGCACCATTCTGAAGTCAGCAGGATTCCGATGGGGCGGAATGGCATAAGTGGTGAAGACTGGGACATCCACGGTCGGCCGGAATTTTTTGCCATTTTCATTAAGATGGTTTGGAACGTCAGTGACCTGCACCGGGGAGACAACAAGATTGGCGCCAACTGTCTGTGGTCGGGCAGCCTTGGCGGTGAGCAGGGTCTCCTCGTGGGCGTTAAGGGTCAGATCTGCCCGAGGCAGACTTCTCGGGGGCTGGGGGACTTCGCTGCGTATCGCCAGGAGTCGTTTTACCAGCTGGCGCTCCTCAGCCCGCCCTGACTGGGCCGGGGTCTCATAGATGTCTCCGAGGCGCATTTTCTGTCGCTTCTGCATGAGGTCGGCAGCGCTGATTCGAATGTTGCCGGTGGGGTCGGTGTGGTTGATGGGGTCGGCGCCG